>PBUO01000076.1 GCA_002727895.1 Acidimicrobiaceae bacterium
GTGGTCGCCGCGTACTGCATGTTCGACCATGTGCACGGACACGTCGCCGTGCACGAGCAGTTCTCGTAGAAGGTGCCCGAGAGGTTCCAGGCCATCGCCACTTCCCTTCCTCCGCCATCCACGCTCAGGGATGGATCGTGACGAGGTTTTCATGGACCGTGAAGGGGGTCAAGCGAGAGTCTTTCGGGCGCTTCACGCGCGGCGGGGTCACGCTGGTCGGGCAGCCGCCACCTAGGGTCCGGCCATGGCCTGGATCGAGACCATCCGAGAGGACGAGTGGGAAGGCCCGCTGGCGGAGCTGTACGGCCAGGTGGTCGACGCCGGCCACGACCGGGTCGACAACGTCATGCAGATCCACTCTCTGAACCCGGCCGGCATGGCCGGGCACCTGGGCGTCTACCGGTCGGCCATGGCCGGCACGAAGACGCTGCGCAAGGTCGAGCGGGAACTCATCGCCCTGATGGTCAGCCGCTACAACGACTGCCATTACTGAACGACCCACCACCGGCGCGGTCTGCGCCGGCTCCTCAAGGACGACGACCTGCTGGCCGCCATCGAGGCCGACTGGCGGACCGCCGGCCTGTCCGAGAAGCGGATGGCCATGCTGGCCTACGCCGAGAAGCTCACGGCCGATCCCGGCGCCATGGTCGAGGCCGACGTGGAAGCGCTGCGGGCCGTCGGGTTCACCGACCGCGATGTGCTCGACGTCTGCGAAGTAGTGGCCTACTACGCCTACGCCAACCGCATCGCCGACGGCCTCGGCATCACCCTGGAGACCTGGCTTCCCGACGACTGAGCTCCCCGAGTACTGAGCGTCGGCAGGGCGTCGCCGGGGTCCTCAGGCGAAGGCGGGGACGACCTCGTCGCAGAACAGTTGCATGGAGCGCTTCTGCTCGGCGTGTCCGAGGCCGAGGCTGGCGTAGTAGATGAACTCGTCCACGCCGAGGGCCTCGTAGCGCTTCAGCTTGGCTATGACCTCCTCGGGGGTGCCGAACACCAGGTTCTGGCTGAGCGTGGTCGGCTCGTAGTCGGCGGCGTTGGCCACCTGGTCCATGGGGATGGCCTTCGGGAAGCCTTCGTGGACGTCGCCCAGGTTCTTGAAGAGGTTCTCGAACTGGCTGAGCTGGCGCTGTGCCGCCTCGACGGGGACCATCCACTCGTCGGGCGAGTCGTACACCGCGGTGTGGCGCATCAGCGCCCACGTCGGGGTGGCGGCCCCAGGGTGGGCGGCCACCGAGTCGTCGAACTGCTGCCGGTACAGCTCGGCCTCGGCGAACGGCCGGGCGATGGGCCACGACATGACGTTGCAGCCGTTGGCCACCGCGTAGTCGAACGTGATGGGCGATCGGGCGGCCACCCAGATCGGGGGGTGGGGCTTCTGGACCGGCTTCGGCACCGACGTCGACGTCGGGAACGACCAGAACTCGCCGTCGTGGGCGTAGTCGCCGGTCCACAGCTCCTTCAGCACGGGGAGCATCTCCTGCATGTAGCGCCAGGCGTCGGACTGCTTCAGCCCGGGGTGCATGCGGTCGAACTCGCGCTGGTAGGCGCCGGATCCGATGCCGAACTCGAGGCGGCCCCCGCTGACCAGGTCGAGGAACGCCGCCTCGCCGGCCAGCTTGATCGGGCTCCAGTAGGCGGCCACGGCGACCGCGGTGCCGAGGCGAATCCGGTCGGTGTGGCCGGCCCACCACGTGAGGATTTGCAGCGGGTTGGGGGCGATGGTCATCTCCAACGCGTGGTGCTCGGCCGCCCACGCCACGGTGAAGCCACCCGCCTCGGCCATCTGGACCATCTCGAGGGTGTGGCGGGCCACGTCGTCCATGTCGAGCGAGTCGTCGAGCCGCTCGAGGTTGATGGCCAACTGGAACTTCACGGGTGTCCTCCGCGGCGTCGGGTCGGGGTCGGCCGGTGGCCGGTTAGGTGGCCGCGGGGACGCGGCCNAGGGGCAGCAGTGGGAACCAGTCCTCGCGGAGGCGCTGGCCGTCGACCATGCCGTGGCCGTCGAACGGNGGCGAGGTGCGACCAGGGCGCTGCACGTACCGGGAGTCGTCGCCGACNACCCGGAGCGAGAAGGCCCGACGGAGCCCGGTCGAGCCGCGGGCCCCGTGGACGGTGCGGTAGTGGAAGGCCACGGCGTCGCCGGGATGGCACGCCCACTCCAGGATCTCGAAGCGGTCTCGGTCGGCGTCCGGGTCGGGGGCGGGCTGGAAGCCACCACTGTGGGTCGTGGTGTCGTCGCCATAGAAGCCGCCGCCGGTGGTCCAACTGACCGGGTGGACGGCCTCGTCCCAGAGGTGAGAGCCGCGCACGAGCCGCAGGGTCGACTCCACCGGGACCGGGTCGAGGGGGATCCACAGGCTGACCGTCTGCGGCCCGTCCACGAAGTAGTAGGGGGCGTCGCAGTGCCAGGGGGTGTGGCGGGGGGCGGCCGGTTCCTTGACCAGCACGTGCTCGTGGAACAACTGGATGGTGTCGGAGCGCAGCAGTGCGGCGGCCACGTCGCCGACCCCGGACTCGAAGGCGAACCGCTCGTACTCGGGGATGCGGGTCCAGTTGCAGTAGTCGTCCCAGAAGCGTCCGGCGTCGCCGGCGGTGCCGTTGTCGTCGAAGTGCTCGCTGGGGTCGGCCTCGTTGCGGTCCACGCCGTCGCGCAGCACGTCGACCCAGTCGGTGAAGGCACCGGGCAGGTGGACGGCGCCGTCGGCGGCGAAGGCGTCGGCCAGGTCGCCGGCCAGGGTCACGCTCGCCGCGGCGACTGGGCCGGGCGAGCCGGGAGGGGGAGCCATGGCCGGAGGCTAGGCGCGTGGGGCGTTCTCCAACGCTTCGCCGGGGCGCGATGCTGGGGGCGTGCGCAGGGTGACGTTGCGGGAGTTGGAGCACTTCGTGGCCCTGGCCGAGCACAGCTCGGTCACCTCGGCGGCGGCCGAGGTCGGCCTGTCACAGCCCGCCCTCTCGGCGTCGCTCAAGGCGTTGGAGTCGGCGCTCGGGGTGGCCCTGTTCGTCCGCCACCGGGGACGGGGNCTGGGACTGCTTCCCGAGGGCGAGGNGCTGCTGGTCGAGGCCCGCGAGNTGCTGGCCCGGGCCGACGAGATGGAGGAGCGGATGGCGTCCTCATCCGACGGGTCNACCGGTCGGCTGGTGCTGGGGTCGTTGATGACNGCGGCGCCGATCGTGGTCCCGTCGCTGGTCCGCCGCTTCCGGGACCTCCACCCCGGCGTGGCCGTCGAGATCCGCACCGGGGTGCAGGCCGAGCTNCTGGACGACGTGGCGTCGGGTGCCCTCCACGCCGCNCTGACCTACGACATCGGCCTCGGTCCGGGCATCGACTTCGTGCGCCTGGCCGACTCNGCCCCCCACGTGGTGCTGGTNGCCGACCACCNGCGGGCTGGNGCCGACTCGGTGGGCCTGGCCGACNTGGTNGACGAACCGTTCGTGATGTTGGACCTGTCGACNAGCCGCGAGTACTACACCTCTCTCTTCCTNGCCGCCGGTGTGCCGATGCGTCCGGCCATGGTGGTCAACGACCTGTCGCTGGTCCGNTCNNTGGTCGGCAACGGGTTCGGCTGGTCGGTGGGCAACCACGTGCCGGCCCTCGACGTGGCCCAGGACGGGTCGNGGGTGGCNTACGTCCCGCTGGCCACCGACGTGCCACCACTCGGCCTGGGNCTGGCCCGACGGGTCGGGGATCGGGGTCCGGCGGCGCTCGACGCCTTCNTGGGGTTCGCGCGCTCCTCGATCAGTTTCCCTCGCTGAACTGCGAACATAGAAATATNTGATCTNTTGGATCAGAAACNATCCTTTGACGGATCCACGGGTGGTGGGCAGCATGCCCCCATGGCCACCGCCACGGCGACCGACGTCCCGGANCTGGACCGCGTCGTATCGTTCCTCGGCGACCTGGTGGCCCAGCCCACCGAGAGCCTCTCGCCCAACCTCGAACTCATCGACCGGTACGCCGATCGGGCCGCANGGGCCGGCGCGGTGGTCGACGTNGTGCCNGGCGCCGAGGGACGGGCCAACCTGCACCTCCGCTTNGGCCCCGACGCCCCCGGTGGCGTTGTCCTTTCCGGTCACACCGACGTGGTGCCGGCCGGGAGCGGNTGGGCCACCGACCCTTACGAGNTGACCGAGGTCGNCGGACGCCTCGCCGCCCGTGGCACCGCCGACATGAAGGGCTTCCTGGCCGCCGCNCTCGTCCTCCTGGAAGGAACCGACCACGCGTCCCTCCGGGCCCCGGTCCACCTGGCGCTCAGCTACGACGAGGAGGTCGGCTGCGCCGGCGTCCCCGGCCTGCTTGACGTCATGGCGGGCGGGAACCCGGCCGCGGGCACCTGCCTCCCCGAGGTGGTCGTCGTCGGCGAGCCCACCGGTATGCGCCTGTGCGACGCCCACGCCGGCAAGGTGGCCCACCGGGTCGACCTGGTCGCGGCGGCCGGCCACTCCAGTCGGGCCGGGACCGAACCCACCGCCGTCCACGAGGCCGCCGCCCTGGCCACNCTNGTCNACGGCCTNAACGANCCCGCCCGCGGTATCAGCGCCAACGTCGGCTCCATCCGCGGCGGCGTGGCCGTCAACGTGCTGGCCCCCACCTGCACGCTCGAGTTCGAGGTCCGCCACGGGGCCGACGTCGACCCCGACCAGCTGCTGGCCACCGTGCTGGCCGCCGTCGACGACGCCCACGACCGTCTGGTCGCCGTCGGCGGGCACGCCATTACCGAGGCCTTCGTGCGCTACCCGGCGCTGGCCCACGACGCCGGCACCGACGCGGTGGCCGCCCTGACCGGCATCGTCGACACCGGCGCACCCGGGCCCGTGGCATTCGGCACCGAGGCCGGCCTATTCCACGACCGCCTCGGNGTGCCGTGCGTGGTCGTCGGCCCCGGCGACATCGCCGACGCTCACCGGCCCGACGAGTCCATCGACCCCCACCAGTTGGTTCGGTGCGCCGACGTGCTGCACCGC
The DNA here is from genome assembly GCA_002727895.1 of Acidimicrobiaceae bacterium. Lineage (GTDB taxonomy): Bacteria > Actinomycetota > Acidimicrobiia > Acidimicrobiales > MedAcidi-G1 > UBA9410. The sequence goes on from PBUO01000076.1 coordinate 4,966, forward strand.
ACCATCGACCGATTCTGCGCCTGAGGCGCCCACCCGACCGGAGAGGCGAACCCATGACCACCCTGACCGAGANCGAGACCGGGACCGAGGCCANCGTTCCGTGGCCNGANCTCCCCGAGGTCGACGAGGTCCTNGCCCGGGTCGACGCNCTCGGCCCCGGGTGGCGCGAACGNGCCCGGGCGTTGGACGAGGCCGTCGAGTTCCCCCACGAGAACTTCGCTGAGGCCAGGGCTGCCGGCCTGCACGCCCTNTGCCTGCCCAGCGAGTACGGCGGCGCCGGCTACTGGCTGCCCGGCCGGTTCAGCCCCTGGTACCGGGTGCTGGAGCGCATGGCCCGCTGGGAGACCAACACCGCCCAGTTGCTGCAGGTCCACAACCACGCCGCGGGGATCATCGCCTACCACTCGACGCCGGAGCAGCGCGACCACTTGCTTCCGGTCATNGCCGACGGTGCCTTCTGCGCCTCGNTGGGCTCCGAGGCCCACCTCTACGAGAACGGTGCCGAGGTCCTCGAGTCGGAACTCACCCGGGTGGAGGGCGGCTACCGCCTGACGGCCCGCAAGGGCTTCGCCTCGGTGGCTGCAGCGGCGAAGTACCTCATGGTGTGGTGCGCCATCGANGGCGACACCCCCTATGCCAGCCGCATGGTGTTCGCCGTGGTTGACGTCGACTGGGACGGCGTGGAGCTGCTCGACGACTGGCAGATGCTGGGCATGCGCTCCACCATCTCCTGCGGCGTGAAGTTCGACGACGTGTTCGTNCCCGACAGCCACGTGGTCGGCACGCCCGGTGGCTGGGTCACNGAGGACCAGCGCACCTTNAGCTGCGCCTACGCGGCGAACCACCTCGGNTCGGCCCAGGCCGCCTTCGACTTTCTGGCCGAGTACATCGCCGGCCGACCCGACCTNGCCGACTCGGAGGCNGTCCGGGTCCGTCTCGGCCAGATGGACGCCCAGCTTTTCGCCGCCCGGTCGTGCCTCTACGCCACAGCGGCTCGCCTCGACCGGGGCGACGACCCCGACGAGTGCGAGGCCGACGCGGTGCGCACCATGCACCTGGCCAAGGACGCCGTGCTGACCATTCCCTACCAGGGCTTCGACCTGGTCGGTGCCCGGGCCTGCCACGAGCGTTACCCGCTGGGACAGATGATGCGTGACGCCCGCACCTTCACCCTCCACTTCCGCGACGACCTGTACGTCGAGCGCCTGGCCCAGTTGGCCCTCGGCAACGGCTTCTCGGCCAAGGGTGGCCGCGGCGGCTCCACTCCCTTCGAGCAGGGGGCGGGGACCACGGCTCAGGCCACGGCCGGCGCCTGACCCGTGTCGGCCGCCGCCCCGACCGTCGTCCCGGTGACCCGGGGCGCCGAGTCGTGCCACCCCCTGTCCCGGATCCACGAGATGGACCCGGCCAACGTGATCGGCGAGGCCGTCGAGCACGAGTACGTCTTCCACCTCGGGGCACCGACCTGGGGCGAGCTGGTGGCCGGCGTGTGGTCGTGCAGCCCGTGCACTGAGCGCATCGACTCCCAGCCGTGCGACGAGTTCTGCCAGATCCTCGAGGGCACCGTGGTGCTCACCGCCGACGACGGCACCGTNCACGAGTTCGGCCCCGGCGACGGCTTCGTCATCCCCGTCGGCTGGGCCGGCACGTGGCACATGCCGGTGGCCGTCCGNAAGACCTACGTCATCCTCGACCCCGCCCCGAGCACCGACGCGGCATGATCTGANGCCGCCGACCCCTTCGTCCCCACCTCCTCCGATCCGACAGGACCCCCCATGGCCCACACCCGTATCCGTCCCTTCAACACGAAGGACACTTACCCCGAGCAGAACCTCGACAACGACCTCAGCCAGGGCGTGGTGGCCCGCGGAACCATGGTCTTCCTGCGCGGCCAGGTCTCCCAGGACCTTGACACCCGGGAGTCGCTCCACGTCGGCGACGCCACGCTGCAGACCCGCAAGACGATGGAGAACATCGAGATGCTGCTGGCTGAGGCCGGCTCCGAGATGTCCCACGTCTGCCGGATCGTCGTCTACCTGACCGACATCCGGTACCGGGAGGACGTCTACCGCGAGATGGGGAAGTGGCTGAAGGGCGTGCACCCGTGCTCGACCGGCCTCGTCGTTCCCGCGCTGGCCCGACCCGACTGGGTGGTCGAGATCGAGGTCACCGCCGTCATCCCGGACTGACCGGAGACTCGATCCGACCGTGAGCACTACCCCGTCCCCGACCCCAGAGGGGGCTGCGGCCCTGGCCGCCCTGCGCGCCTCGGCCGGCGGACCGTTGTCGGCCGCCCGGACCATGGCGCCGGCCATGTATCACGACGTGTCAATTCTGGCCCTCGAGCAGGAGCGCATGTTCGCCCGAGACTGGGTGTGCGTCGGGCTCGCCGCCGAGATCCCCGCGACCGGTGACCGCCTCAGCTGGGAGATCGCCGGACGCCCCGTGTTCAGCGTGCGGGGTGCCGACGGCGAGGTCCGGACCTTCTCCAACGTGTGCCGGCACCGGATGATGACCTTGGTCGAAGCGGACGACGACGGCGTCACCGCCGACGGCGGGCGCCGCATCACCTGCCCCTACCACTCCTGGACCTACGACCTCGAGGGCCGCCTGGTNGGGACGAACCACATGGAGCGCACCGACNACTTCGTGCAGGCCGACGTGTGCCTGNCCGAGGTCCGCACCGAGGTGTGGCACGGNTGGACCTACTGCACGCTNGNCGACGACGNCCCACCGGTGGCCGAGGTGCTCGGGCCCATGGAGNCGTTCGTCGACCGCTACGGGGTGGCCGACTACGTGCCGATCCACCGGGTGGACCGCACCTGGGACGGCAACTGGAAGNTGCTGGTCGAGAACTTCATGGAGGGTTACCACCTGCCTGTCCTCCACCGGGCCACGCTCGGCACCTGGATGCCCATGGACTCGGTCGAGTTCCCCGACCAGCGCCACGACGGGTTCACCTACCAGCTGTTCGAGAAGGACGAGAACGCCGTCTACGGCCGGGCCCATCCCGACAACGACCGGCTCGAGGGGTCGTGGCGTTCCACCACGTTCATGCCGACGATCTTCCCGGCACACATGTACATCCTCGCCCCCGACCACCTCTGGTACCTGACGGTGCGACCCGACGGGCCGGAGCGGGTGCTGCTGCGGTTCGGCATAGCCCTGGCCCCCGAGGTCCACGCCACGCTCGACGGGGACGATCCGCGGATCGCCGAGATGGTCGAGTTCTTCACCGAGGTCTGCGAGGAGGACCGCCTCGTGGTGGAGGGCATCCAGGCCGCCACCCGCTCGCCGCTGGCCCAGCCCGGACCGCTGAGCTGGACCGAGCACGAACTGCACGACATGGCCGGCTACCTGGCCGCCCGCCTGACCACCGACGACTGAGTACGGACCCCGAGGACCACGCACGCCATGACCTTCTCGATAACCGGGCACTGCGCCCGCACCGACATGTTCGGGGTGGCCATCACCACCTCGTCGATCTGCGTTGGTTCCCGNTGTCCNCACGCCCGGGCCGGGGTGGGCGCNGTGGCCACCCAGAACATCACCGACCCCACGCTCGCCGAGNGGGTCTTCGAGCGCCTGGCCGCCGGCGACACCGCCCCGGAGGCCGTGGCCNCGGTCATGGACGGTCGGGCCAACGCCGANTACCGNCAGNTGGCCGTCGTCGACCGGGCGGGACGGACAGGACACTTCACCGGCGCCCACATCCTGGGCACCAACCNGGTGGTGGAGGGCNACCACTGCNTGGCCGCCGGCAACCTGCTCAGTTCGGTCGAGGTGCCGGCGGCCATGCTGGCCGGCTTCGAGGCCGACCCGGACGCCCACCTGGCCGAACGCCTGTTGGCTGGCCTGGAGTCCGGGCTGGCCGCCGGCGGCGAGGAGGGGCCGGTCCACTCGGCGGCCCTGCTCGTCCACCACCAGCAGCCGTTCGCCCTCGTGGACCTNCGNTGCGACTGGGACGACGACGACCCGGTGGCCGTCCTGCGTCGGCTGTGGACCGACTACGAGCCACAGATGCTGCCCTACCTGGACCGGGCCGTCGACCCGTCGGCCGCCCCCAGCTACGGCGTGGCGGGCGACCCGTGATCCCGGCGCTCGTCCCGGGAGCCAACCTGAACTGGGAGCAGGTCGAGGCGTTCCACCGGGACGGCGTCCTGACCGTGCCGGACGCCGTCACGCCCGCCCAGTTGGCCGCGCTCCGGGCCGACATGGACGGCTGGGTGGCCGAGAGCCGCCAGCACGACGGCCCGTGGGGGGAGACGGTCGACGGACGACCCCGGTTCGACGTCCAGCCGGGCCACTCGGTCGAGCGGCCGGCCCTGCGACGCATCGGGGCCCCGACCGAGGTGTCCGACGCGTACCTGGACGTCGCCGTGGACAGCCCAATGGTCGACATGGTGGCCACCCTCGTCGGCCCGGATGTGAAGCTGCACCACACGAAGGTCAACGCCAAGCAGCCCGGGTCGGCCACCGAGGTGCGGTGGCACCAGGACTTCCCCTTCACGCCACACTCCAACGACTCGCTGGTTACCGCACTACTGATGGTCGACGACGTGACCGACGAGAACGGGCCGCTGGAGGTAGCCCCCGGTTCGCACCGGGGCCCGATCCACTCGTTGTGGCACGACGGCGCCTTCACCGGAGCGGTGGCCGACGAGGTGGCGGCCGACGCGGCCCGCGGTGCGGTGCGGTGCACGGGTTCGGCGGGCTCGGTGTGCCTCATGCACACCCGGCTCCTCCACGCCTCGGCGCCCAACCTGTCGGACCGGCCCCGCACAATGTTCATCTGCGTCTACTCGGCGGGCGACGCCGTGCCGTGCGCCCCGAACCCGGTGCCCACCGTGCACCAGGGCCGCGTCGTGCGTGGGGCCGACCCGTGCCGCGTTCGGACCGAGGCGCTGGAGGTCGACCTGCCTGAGTACCCGAAGGTCGCCTCGTTCTTCAGCCAGCAGGAGGATTCGGTCCCGAGGGACGGAGAGGGAGGTTGAGGTGACCCGGACCGTGTACCTGAACGGGGCCTTCGTGGACGAGGCAGAGGCGAAGGTGCCGATCATGGACCGGGGCCTGCTGTTCGCCGACGCCGTCTACGAGGGGATCGGCGTGCTGGACGGGCGCCTGGTCGACGGGGCCAAGCACCTCGACCGACTCGGTCGGTCGCTAGCCGCTGTGGACATCCCCGCGCCGATGGGCCGAGACGAGCTGGTCGCCGTCCTCCGCGAGCTGGTGGCCCGGGACGGGCTGGACGAGGGGTTCCTGTACCTCCACGTCACCCGGGGCGTGGTCGAGCGCAACTACGTGCACGCCGGGGACCTGGTGCCCACTGTCTTCGCCTTCACCCAGGCGCAGCATGGGGTGGCCGCCGACGGCGAGTCGGTGGTGCGGACCATGCGAACCTTCCCCGACCTACGGTGGGCCCGACGGGACGTCAAGACCACCAACCTGCTGGGTCAGGTGCTGGCCAAGCAGGCGGCAGCCGAGGCGGGCGACGACGAGGCTCTCCTGGTGAAGGGCGACGCCGGTGACGGCGCGGCTGAGGTGACCGAGGGCGGGGCGGTGAGCTTTTTCCCGGTGGTCGACGGCCGCCTGCTGGTGCGGCCGCTGTCGCCGGAGATCCTGCCCGGGGTGACCCGCAGCTCGGTGCTTCCGGTGGCCGCCGCCGAGGGGCTGGCCGTCGAAGAGCGGACCTACACGCTGGCCGAGGCCCTGGCGGCCGACGAGGCGTTCATCACCGGCGCGTCCAGTTACGTCGAGCCGGTGGGAGCCATCGACGGCGTGCCGGTGGGCGACGGCGCTGTCGGCCCGTTGACCCGTCGGCTGCGTGCCGCCTACCTGGCCGACGTCCGGGGGCGCCTCCTCTGACGGGCCTGCCCTGAGGAGGAACGGGCCGGTCAGCCGTCGACCAGGGCGGCCAGCCAGGCGGCGAGGCGGTCGACGGCCGGGGTGCGGCCGCCCTGGGGCTACAGCAGGTGGTAGCCGGTGGTCGGGTGGTGGACCTCGGGGCCGACTACCACGAGGATTCCCCGGTCGACCAGGTCGTCGACCAGGTGCCGCACCCTCTATTGATCGTATATCGTCGATGAACTATGAATGCGAAGGTCGGACAGGTGCGAGAGGAACGGGCGGCGGAGTACGCCCGGTGGTTCGCGTGCCTGGCCGATGGGACGCGGATCCGGGTTCTGCACGCCGTGGCCTCGGCCGACCGGCCCCTGACCGTGGGCGACGTTGTCGACGCCGTCGGCCGCAGCCAGTCGACCGTGTCGCGCCACCTGCGCCTCCTGGCCGACGAGGGATACGTGTTCCTCCGACCCGACGGGGTCCGGACGCTGGTCACCGTCAACGCCGAATGCATGGTCGACTTGCCTGCCGCAGCAGCCGAGATCATGGGCGCCGCCGGGTTCGCCGAGTCCGCCGGGCCCACCGAGGACGGCTGACGTGGTCGCCGACACCCTCGTCCTCCTCGCCTGGCTGGTGGCCCTGTTCTTCGGCGTCACCACGCTGCTCCACCTCGGCCAACGCCGGTTCGGTCCCGAGCGGATCCGGGCCTGGATGGGAGGGCCGCCGCTCGTCGCCGCCCTAAAGGGCATCGCCGTCGGCTTCCTGACCCCCTTCTGAACGTTCACCGCCATCCCGATGGTCATCGGACTGCGCCAGGCCGGTGTCCGGGCCGCCGGCTGGGTGGCGTTCCTGGTCGCCGCCCCCGTCCTCGACCCCATCCTGTTCGGGGCGCTCGCCCTCATCGCCGGACCGGGCATCGCCGTGCTCTACGCGTCGGTCACGTTCGTGGCCGCGGTGGTCGTCGCCGTGGTGGCCGACCGGGCGGGCGTGGAACGCCACCTCAAGCCGATCCCAGCGGGCGGCGGGCTCGACTTGCTGGCGTCGTCCTGTGGCCCGGCCCACGAGGGGGGTGCAGCGTGCGGCCCGGAGGCCGACGAACCGTGGGCCGGCCTCCGGCACGAGGTCCCCGGAGTGCTGCGTGCCGGCATGGGACTGCTGCGCAGCATCGGCCCGATCCTGCTGGTCGGCGTGGGCGTCGGGGTGGCCATCGAGACCCTCGTCCCGGCCGGCGCCCTGGAGCGGATCACCGAGTCGGCCGGCGCCTTCGCCCTGCCGGTGGCCGCCGCGGTCGGCGTGCCGCTCTACTTCAACACCGAGTTGTTCGTGCCCATCGCCGACTCGTTGACCGACGCCGGGGTGGGGATCGGCGCCATCGTGGCACTCACCATCGCCGGGGCGGGGGCCAACGTTCCCGAGTTCGTCCTGCTGGGTCGGCTCATGGACCGACGGCTGCTGTCGACGTTGTTCGGCTACGTCTTCCTGGTCGCCCTCGGCGGAGGGGCGGTGGCCCAACTCGTCGGCTGAGCGACCCGGTACGGGACCCTCCTCGAACGCTGGTCAGTAGTCCCGGCGCTCCGCGGCCCCGTGGTACAGCACGTCGGACAGGGCCGCGTTGGCGGCGGCCCGGATCCGGCGCCTCTCGTCGGTCATTTCGGCCACCGGGCGGGGGACCAAGGTGAACGCCAGGTCCACGGGATGGTCTCCCACGGCGATCACGTGGTGCTCGCCCCGGGCTGGACGCAGGTCGGCACCGACATAGGCCTGGAAGGCCACCCCGATCCGGCGACCGTCGGTCCGGTTGGGGCGCGACCCGTGGACCAGCCACGGGTGGTGGAGCGACATCTGTCCGGGACTCAACACCACGTCCACCGCCGCGTCGAGGTCTACCCCGGCCACCTCCTGGCCCCGGGTGAGGATGTTGTCGGGTCCGAAGTGGTCCTCGTGGGGGTGGATGCCCTCGCGGTGGCTGCCCGGCACCATGGCCACGCAGCCGTTCTCCGGTGTGCTGGCCGTCAGGGCCACCCAGGCGGTGACCATGTCGTCGGTGTCGATCCCCATGTAGGTCGAGTCCTGGTGCCAGCTCACGTACCCGGCGCTGTCCGGCTCCTTGACGAACAGCACCGAGTTGAGCAGGGCGGTGGGCCGGTCGACCACCGACGCCACGCAGTCGAGGATCCGATCGTGCACGGCCAGGTCGGCCAGGAACGGCAGCACCAGGTGGGCGTTGTTGCGGTGCCCGGCGTGGAGGTCCTCGGGGAACCGGGCCTCGGCGCCCTCAAGGGCGGCCAGCGCCTCGGCGGCCTCTGCCTCGGTGAGCACGTCGATGGGTGCCAGCCAGCCCTCGGTCCGGTAGTGGGCCACCTGGGCGTCGGTCAGGGCGGGCACGGCTGCGCACCGTACCGGTCGCCATGGGTACCGTCGACGGTATGTCGAGGAGCGCTATCGGCGACGACGGACGGATGCGGGTCCTGGTCCGCGGCCTGCTGGCGGCGTGTCCGACCTGCGGGGGCCGGGGCTTATTCCACCGGCCGGACCGTCGCGGCTGGCTGAGGATCCGGCCCACCTGCCCCGGCTGTGGGCTGGCCTTCGAACGGACGCACGGGCACTGGATCGGTGCGGTGGCCGTCAACACCGTCATGTCGGCGGCGGCGATCCTCGTCGCCCTGGTCGTCTCGTTCGTCGCGACGTGGCCGGATTCGGAGGTGGTCGAGGTGCTCCTGCCCACCGTCGGCACCTCGCTGGTGGCGCCCCTCGTCCTCGCCCCGACCAGTCGAACCCTGTGGACGGCCCTGGTGGTGCTCGTGCTTCCGCCGGAGGCGCCAACCTGATCTAGCCTCCGCGGACCGCGGCCGGCCGGCCGCCACCGTCGACCACGGGGGGACCGATGCCCGACGTTGAGTTGCCGTTCAGCCGTCAGGAGTACGCCGAGCGCCTGGCCAAGGTGCGCCGCTCCATGGAGGCGCGAGGCATTGAGGTCCTGGTGGCCGCCGACCCGTCCAACATGTCGTGGCTGACCGGCTACGACGGCTGGTCCTTCTACCCCCCGCAGGCCGTCATCGTCACCCACGACGGCGAGCCATGGTGGTGGGGTCGCCGCATGGACGCCAACGGGGCCCGGCGCACCGTCTACATGGACGAGGCCCGCATCCTCGACTATTCCGACGACCACGTCATGTCGGCTGAGAAGCACGCCTTCGGCCAGCTGGCTGGCCTGCTCGACGGGATGGGCCACGGCTCGGCCCGGGTCGGCGTGGAGCTCGACAACTACTACTACTCGGCGGCGTCGCACCAGCACCTGTGCGCCGGCCTGCCCGAAGCCGAGGTGGTCGACGCCACGGCGCTCGTGAACTGGCAGCGGGGCGTCAAGTCGTCGCAGGAACTGGAGTACATGCGTCGGGGCGCCCGGATCGTGGAGCGCATGCACGCCCGCATCCGCGAGGTCATCGAGCCGGGGATGCGCAAGTGCGACCTGGTGGCCGAGATCTACGCCACCGGCGTGTCGGGCACCGAGGAGTTCGGCGGCGACTACCCGGCGTTCGTGCCCATGCTCCCCACCGGCGAAGACGCTTCGGCCCCCCACCTGACCTGGGACGACAAGCCGCTGAAGGTCGGCGAGGGAACCTTCTTCGAGATCGCCGGCGCCCACCGCCGCTACCAGTTGCCGCTGTGCCGGACCACCTTCTTAGGCCGTCCGCCGGACGACATGCGGCGGGCCGAGGCCGCCGTGCTGTCCGCTCTAGAGGCCGGCCTCGACGCGGCCCGGGCCGGCAACCGGGCGTGCGACATGGCCCGGCGCTTCTACTCGGTCATGGAGGACGCCGGCTTCCACAAGGAGGGCCGCTGCGGCTACCCAATCGGCATCAGCTACCCGCCCGACTGGGGGGAGCGGACAATCTCCCTGCGCGACACCGACGAGACGACGTTCGAGCCGGGCATGACCTTCCACTTCATGCCCGGGCTGTGGATGGACACGTGGGGCCTGGAGATCACCGAGAGCTTCGTGGTGGTCGAGGACGGACCGGGCGAACCGCTGGCCGACGTGCCGCGGGCGCTGCACGTGAAGGGCTGAGGCCACCGTGGCCGTCGAGACGCCCCCCATCGAAGAGCTCCTCGGGATCCTCGACGACCTGGTCGCCTTCGACTCCGTCGCGCTCACCCCGAACGTCGACCTGGTCGACCACATCGTGGCTTACCTGCGCCCCCACTGCACCGACATCGCCCTGACCCACGACGAGACGGGGACGAAGGCCAACCTGTTCGCCACCATCGGCCCAGCGGTCGACGGCGGGGTGATGTTGGCTGGGCACAGCGACGTGGTCCCCGTCGACGCCGACGACTGGGCCACCCCTCCGTTCACCGCCACCCGGGTCAGCGACCGGGTGTACGGGCGGGGCACGGCCGACATGAAGGGGTTCGTGGCCTGTGTGCTGGCCCTCGTGCCCCGCCTGGCGTCGCTCGACCTGGTCCGTCCAGTGCACGTGGCCCTCACCTTCGACGAGGAGGACGGCTTCCACGGTGCCCCCATCCTCATCGACTCGCTCGGTGACCACCCCCGGCCCTCGGCAGCCATCGTTGGCGAGCCGACCGGGCTGCAGGTCGTCGGCGCTCACAAGGGCTGCTACGAGTACACGACCTCGGTCACCGGTATGAACGGGCACAGCTCGCGTCCCACCGAGGCGGTCAGCGCCGTGCACCACGCCACCCGGTGGATCGGCGGGCTCCTCGACCTGGGCGCAGAACTTGCCGGGCGGGCGCCGGCCGACAGTCGGTTCGAACCGCCGCACACCACCACCAACGTCGGCGTGGTCGGCGGGGGGCTGGCCCGGTGCACGGTGGCCGCCGACTGCTCGTTTGACTGGGAGATGCGGCCCGTGCAGGGCACCGACGCCGGCTTTGTGAAGGAACGGATGGCTGCCGTCGAGGCCGAGTTGCTGGCCGAGATGCGTATCGTCCACCCCGGGGCGTCGATCGAGACCGAGGTGGTGTGCGAGATCGACGGTCTGGAGTGGGTGGAGGCGTCGCCGGCCCTCGACCTTATGCGGACCCTGCTGGGTGGCGAGACCGACGTCGGCGTGGTGGCCTACGGCACGGAGGCCGGGCTGTACCAGTCGGCCGGGATCCCGTCGGTGGTGTGGGGGCCGGGCGACATCGCGGTGGCCCACCGTCCCGACGAGTTCGTCGAGGTGGCCGACCTCGAGGCGTGCGTGGCCGTGCTGGCCCGCCTCGACGAGGTCCTCACGGCCTGACCGTGCGGGTCGACCACGACCGGTTCCACGCCGACGGCTTCGCGGTGGTCGACCGGCTAGTCGGCGACGGGGCGGTGACCGCCCTCCGGGAGCGGTTCGACCGGCTGTTCCGGGGAGACTTCGAGACCGGGGTGCCGCCCGACGAGGTCAACTGGCAGCAGGGGACCGGTGACCCGACCCTGACCCGCCAGCTGTGCAACGGCTGGAAGGCCGACCGGCTGGTGGCCGCCGTGGTGCTGGATCCGGCGTTAGGTGAGGCGCTGGCTCAACTTGCCGGGTGGCCGGGGGCCCGGATCATCCAGGACAACGTGCTGTGGAAGCCACCCGGGGCCCGGTCGGTGGGCTTCCACCGGGACAACGCCTATCTGCCGTGGTACCGGCCGCAGGAGATGGCCACCTGCTGGATCGCCTTGGACGACACGACGGCGTCCGGGGGAACGGTCGAGTTCGCCCGGGGGTCGCACCGGTGGGCGACAGGTGTCGAGCCGCCCATGGAGTTCCATGCCCCGGACGACCACCGGGCGCCCATGGAGCAGGCGGCGGCCGCCGAGGGGCTCGAGCCCGACGTGGTGCCGGTGGAGGTGCTGGCCGGGGGCGGCTCATTCCACCACGGGTGGACGTGGCACGGCTCGGGCGCCAACCGGTCCCACGCCCACCGTCGGACGCTCGTGCTGCACTGCGCTAGCAGCGAGGCTCGGTTCCACCGGCCGGGGTTCGGGGAGGGCAACGGCCCGATCTACTCGCGGTACGCGCATCCCGACGACGACGCCATGGATGAGGTCCACTTTCCGGTCCTGTGGCGCAACGATGGCTACCGAACTCTAGATCTAGACAGTCTCACGGATCAGTTATAGGTTCTCACTAACTCTGCCACCACACAGGAGCACCCCATGACGCGTATGACCCCCAGCGAGGCCTTCGTCGAGACCATGGTGGCCAACGGCGTCACCACCACCTTCGGCATCATGGGCTCGGCGTTCATGGACGCCATGGACATCTTCACCCCTGCCGGCATCCGGCTGGTCCCCGTAGTCCACGAGCAGGGTGCCGCCCACATGGCCGACGGGTATGCCCGGGTCAGTGGACGCCACGGCGTGGTCATCGGCCAGAACGGGCCCGGCATCTCCAACTGCGTGACTGCTATCGCCGCCGCCTACTGGGCCCACAGCCCGGTGGTCATCGTCACCCCGGAGACCGGGACCATGGGCATCGGTCTGGGTGGCTTCCAGGAAGCCAACCAACTTCCGATGTTTCAGGAGTTCACCAAGTACCAGGGACACATCAACAACGAAAACCGGATGGCCGAGATCACGGCACGGTGCTTCGACAGGGCCATGTCGGAGATCGGCCCCACCCAGTTGAACATCCCCCGCGACCGCTTCTACGGCGAAATCGACGTCGAGATTGCCGAGCCCATGGTGCTGGACCGGGGACCTGGTGGCGACGACAGCCTGGACGCGGCGGCCGAGATGCTGGCCGAAGCCGAGTTCCCGGTCCTCATCTCTGGTGGTGGCGTGGTCATGGGTGACGCCGTTCCCGACGCCATCGCCTTGGCCGAGCGGCTGGGTTGCCCCGTGGTTAACAGCTACCTGCACAACGACTCGTTCCCGGCCAGCCACCCGTTGTGGTGCGGGCCGCTGGGCTACCAGGGTTCCAAGGCGGCCATGAAGCTGATCGCCCAGGCCGACGTGGTGCTTGCTTTGGGCACCCGCCTCGGCCCGTTCGGGACCCTGCCCCAGCACGACATGGACTACTGGCCGACCGAGGCCAAGATCATTCAGGTCGACGCCGACCACAAGATGCTGGGCCTGGTCAAGAAGATCTCGGTGGGCATCTGCGGCGATGCCGGCGCGGCCGCGCGGGCCCTCACCGATCGCCTTGCCGACTGCACTCTGGCCTGTGACGCCACCCGGGACGAGCGGGCCGACCGCACCTTCGCAGAGAAGAAGGCGTGGGAGGACGAGCTCGACGAATGGACCCACGAGACCGACGACTTCAGCATCGACATGATCAAGGAGTCCATCGACGAGGAGGGGAACTGGCTGCATCCCCGTCAGGTGCTCCGCGAGCTGGAGAAGGCCATGCCAGCCCGGGCCATGGTCTCTACTGACATCGGCAACATCAACTCGGTGGCAAACAGTTACCTGCGCTTTGAGGAACCGCGTTCCTTTTTCGCCGCGATGAGCTGGGGCAACTGTGGCTACGCCCTGCCGACCATCATCGGGGCCAAGGCGGCGGCCCCGGATCGCCCGGCCATCTCCTACGCCGGCGACGGTGCCTGGGCCATGAGCATGGTCGAGACCATGACCGCTGTTCGCCACGACATCCCAGTCACCGCAGTGGTGTTCCACAACCGCCAGTGGGGTGCCGAGAAGAAGAATCAGGTCGACTTCTACGGCCACCGGTTCGTGGCCGGGGAACTGGACGGCGGCGAGAACTACGCCGAGATCGCCCGAGCCATGGGGGCTGAGGGCGTCCGGGTGGACCAACTCGAAGACGTCGGTCCAACCCTGTCGGAGGCCATCGACGCGCAGATGAAGGAAGGCACGACGACCGTTGTCGAGATCATGTGCACCAAGGAACTAGGTGACCCGTTCCGCAAGGACGCCCTGTCCACACCGGTGCGGCACCTCCGGCAGTACGCCGACTACGTCTGAACCCGGTCGACCGCAGATCGGATCGGGTCAGCCCCGGTCGGCGCGGGCTGGCTGGTGTGACACGTCGTCCGGCTCGAGCGGGCGCGTCCAGGCGGCGAACTCCAACTGGATGCCGTCGGGGTCGACGAAGTAGATCGACCGGACGAAGACGCCTGCGTGAGGTTCTGCGGCCACACCCCAGTCAGAGTCGTCGTGGTTGATGACCTCGGTGCACGTCACCCCGGCGGCCCGGAGCCGTTCCACGTAGCCGTCGATGGCTTCGGGTGCCACGTCGAAGGCCACGTGGTTCATCGAGCCGTGGGCGGTCCGGAAGTCGCCCTCGCCGGGCATGGCGGCCGGCGAGGCCACACCCGGGGCGGCCGGCGGCGCCTCCGGGAACCAGAAGAAGGCGAGGGCGTCGCCGTTGCCGCAGTCGAAGAAGAAGTGCTGGCCGGTCCCGCCACCCAACTCGATGGTCTTGACCAGCGGCATGCCCAGCACGCCCTCGTAGAAGGCGACGGTGGCCATCATGTCCCGGCACACCAGCGCCAGATGGTTCACGCCGCGTAGTTCGAAGGGACGTTCTCCCGGGGGCGTTCCCGTCGATGATCCTTGCTCGGCCATGGGTGCACCATAGGCCTCCCGGCCGGGAGGCCCGGATGGCGAGTGGGCTGCCAGAATCGGCCCATGTCGACCTTCCCTGAACAGCAGCTGACCGACTTCGCCGGCCGGGTCGTGGTGGTCACCGGCGGCAGCCGGGGCCTGGGCCGGTCCATGGTCGAGGCGTTCGCCCGCTGTGGGGCTGACGTGGTGGTGGCCAGCCGCAAGTTGCCGTCGTGCGAGGCCACGGCCACAGAGGTCGCCGAAGCCACCGGCCGGCGGATCCTGCCCGTGGCCTGCCACGTGGGCCACTGGGACCAGTGCGATGCCTTGGTGGAGGCCACCTACGCCGAGTTCGGTCGGTGCGACGTGCTGGTCAACAACGCCGGCAGCTCGCCGCTGTACCCATCGCTGGTCGAGGTCAGCCCCGAGCTGTTCGACAAGACGATGGCCACCAACCTGCGGGGCACGTTCCGGCTGTCGGCCGCCTTCGGGTCGCGCATGGTGGCCGACGGGGGCGGCTGCATCGTCAACGTGAGCTCCATCTCGGCGTCGGCCCCCACCGAGGTGGAGGCCATCTACGGGGCGGCCAAGGCCGGCGTACACTCGCTGACCGAGTCGTTCGCCCGGGCCTACGGGCCGACGGTGCGGGTCAACTGCCTGCAGCCCGGGCCGTTCCTGACCGACATCTCGACCCACTGGCCCGAGAGCGCCCACGAGGGGTTCCGCCAACGGCTCGCCTTGCAGCGGGCGGGCGAGGCCGACGAGATCGTGGGAGCCGCGCTGTACCTGGCGTCCGACGCGGCGTCGTTCACCACCGGATCGGTGCTCAAAGTCGACGGCGGCGCCGTCTACGGCACTGGCTGAGCCACACAGGAGAACCTCTATGACGAATATCGGTCGGCCGGCCGAGGGCCAGAACCAGTGGTACCAGTTCATGGACCGTCCGGCCCCGTCGCTGGTCGACGGCGTGCTGCAGAACCCACCGGTCGTGCCGGTCCACGACGTCGACCCGCTGCCCGCCGCGGCCCGCTACGTGGTGGTGGGTGCCGGCATCCACGGCCTGTCCACCGCGTACCACCTGGCCATGGAACTGGAACGCACCGGGAAGGGATCGGGTAGCGATGTGGTCCTCGTCGACAAGGCCGGCCCGGGCGCCGGAGCCACCGGCCTCGCCTGTGGCTGCGTCCGCAACCTGTACATGACTGGTCCGCTGCACGCCATCCTGCGGGCCAGCGTCGAGGTGTGGGAGTCCGACCCCGTCAACTTCGGCTTCCAGCAGGTCGGCTACGTGTCGATCGGCGAGGCCAACCAGGCCGAGGACTACGTGCGGCTCAACGAGTCGCAGGTGGCCAGCGGCTACCCGTCGGACCTCTACACCGGCTCAGACGCCCACCGGTTCCTGAAAAGCCTGTGGCCTGACTTCAAGACCGAGAACTGCGACGTGGTCCTCCACGAGCACCGCTCCGGGTACGCCGGGACCCACATGGTGATGTGGGGCCTCGACCAGAAGGCCCGCCAGTGGGGGGTGCAGCGGTGCTACGGCGTGGCCGTCACCGGCTACGACCTCGACGCCTCGGGCTCGGTGGCCGCCGTAGAGACCACGGCCGGCCGCATCCAGTGCGACGAGGTGGTGGTGGGCGCCGGCGCCTGGACGCCCCGGCACTGGGAGTGGCTGGGTGGCCCGTCGACCCTGGACGTCCGGTACCCGGACGGTCACGTGGAGGAGGGCATGGACATGTGGACCTACTGGCGCCTGCTGGAGGGCGAGGTCTTCATGCCGCCGGGCGTCGACTACCGCACGGCCGACGGGAAGGACGCCCCGGTCCTCCACGTCGAACTGATGAACACCCCGGTGTACGGCCGCGACGGCGAGATGATCCAGGACCACGTGTACACCTACACCCGGTATGCCGCCGAGCGGGTGGGCGCCCCCGGCCTGCAGGGCGGCACCATCCCCGTGAAGATGGGTCCCGAGGGGAACGCCGACCCCTACGGCCACCTCAACGACGACTACCAGGCCGACGGCTGGTTCCCCGAGTACTACTGCCGGACCCTGGGGATGCTTTTCGAGCGGTTCGAGGACCTCGAGCCGTATTACAAGCAGCGTCGCAACGGCGGCATCGGCGCCTTCACGCCGGACAACGTGCCCATCTTCGACCACGTCGTCGACAACGCCTTCGTGATCGCCGATTCGAACCACGGGTTCAAGATGATCGGCGTCGGCAGGCTGACGGCGTCGATGATGGTCCACGGCGAGAAGCCCGAGGAGCTGCGGCCGTTCACGTTCGGCCGGTACGCCGACGGCACCACCTTCGGCGACCGCAACTCGAACTGCCCCTGGGTGTAGGGGCCGGTTGCCCGGGGTGCGCCGCCCCGTCTCAGGAGCCCCCTCAGCCGGCCTCGACGGGGGCCTTGAGGGCGTCCATCGAGCCTGCCATACGATCCGGCAATGACCGGAGGGCGCCCGTGACCACGGGCCATGACCAGCTGCGGGCCACGCTGCGCGACGCCGTCGGGTCGGCCGGCTGGCTGGAGGTGTCCGACGCGCCGGGGATGGTCGTCGACTTCCGGGGGATCTACTCGGGCCAGCCGGTGGCCATTGTGCGACCGGGCACCGTCGACGAGGTACGGGCCGTGGTCCGGGCCTGCGCGGCGGCCGGCGTCGCCATTGTCACCCAGGGCGGGCACACGTCGCTGTCCGGCGGGTCGGTCCCCACCGACGACCGCCCGTCGGTACTGCTGTCCACGTCGCGGATGACCCGCATCGAGAGCATCGATCCGGCCCGCTACACGATCACCGTGGAGGCCGGCTGCACCATCGAGCAGGTCCAGCAGGCGGCGGCCGCCGTCGACCGGCAGCTGGGCATGGACTGGGGGGCGCGGGGCACGGCCACGGTCGGCGGGGCGGTGTCAACCAACGCCGGTGGCCTGAACGTCCTGCGGTACGGCCCGACGAGGGACAGCGTGGTCGGCCTCGAGGCGGTTCTGGCCGACGGCGAGGTCTTTGACGGCCTGCGGGCCCTGCGCAAGGACAACACCGGCTACGACCTCAAGCACCTGTTCATCGGTGGCGAGGGGTCGCTGGGGATCGTCACCCGGGTGGTACTGAAGCTGCACCCCCGCCAGGACCACCACCGAACATTCTTCGCCGCTCTGGTCGAGCTGGAGAACGTCCACGATCTTTACGACCGGGCGTGCGCGCTGGACCACGCCGGCCTGACCGCCTTCGAGCTGGTGCCCGAGGCCGGGGTGGCCGGCACCATCGAGTCGTTCGGGGTGGCGCGGCCCATGGCCACCCGGTCCGACTGGTACCTGCTGGGCCGGTTCAGCGGGACCAGCCCCGTCGACGACACGGCAACGACCTTCCTGTCCGAGGCGGTCGAGGCCGGGCTGCTGCTGGACGCCGTGGTGGCCGACACCGCCGCCCAGGAGGAGAACCTTTGGGTGCTGCGCGACGAACTTCCGCCGGAGACCCTGTTCGATGTCAAGGGGGCCAAGTTCGACGCCGCGGTGCCCATCGACCGGGTGGCCGATTACCAGCGGGCCGCCGAGGCGGTGGCCGCCGAGCTGTGCGGCGACGAGGCCGTCGTCTACGCGTTCGGCCACCTGGGCGACGGCAACCTGCACCTGTACGTGAACGCCTCGCTAGAGCGGGGCAGCCGGATGGACCCGGCACGGGTCGACGAGGTGCAGGCGGCCATCGACCGGCTGACGTGGGAGATGGGCGGCACGGTCAGCGCCGAGCACGGCGTCGGCCAGGAGCTGCTGGACCGGGTCGCCGGCCAGAAGTCGGCCGTGGAGCTGGCCATGATGCGGCGGGTCAAGGCGGCGCTGGACCCCGACGACCTGTTCAACCCGGGGCGGGGCGCCCACTGTGCGCCCGTAGCCGCCGACGACGGAGGGACGACCTGATGGTGGGACGACCGAGGGCCACGGTGGCCGCCATGGCCAGCTACCGGCCCGGCAAGTCAGCAGCCCAGGCCGCGGACGAGCACGGCCTGGACGAGGCGGTGAAGCTGGCCTCCAACGAGAACCCGTACCCGCCGGTGCCGTCGATCGTCGAGGCGGTGGCCGCGGCGGCCGGCGACGTCAACCGGTACGGCGACCATCGGGCCGCCGACCTGCGGGCCACCCTGGCCGGATGGTTGGGCGTGGACGCCGATCGGATCGCCTGCGGGTGCGGTTCGGTGGGCCTGCTCCAGCAGTTGTTCCTGGCCTATGTGGACCCGGGCGACGAGGTGGTGTACCCGTGGCCGTCGTTCGAGGCCTACCCGGTGGACGTGGCCATCACCGCGGCGACCGAGGTGGCCGTGCCGCTGGTCGACGAGGCGTTCGATCTGGACGCGGTGGCCGACGCGGTGACGCCCCGCACCAAGTTGGTGGTGCTGGCCAACCCCAACAACCCGACCGGTACCGCGGTGCACGTCGACGACCTGCGGCGCCTCGTCGAACGGGTTCCCGACGACGTGCTTGTCGTCGTGGACGAGGCGTACCGGGAGTTCGTGACGGCGGACCTGGGCGACCCCGTCCACGACCTTCAGCCCGACCACCCCAACGTGGTGGTACTGCGGACCTTCTCCAAGGCTTACGGGCTGGCCGCCCTGCGGACCGGCTACGCGGTGGCCGACCCGTCGGTGGTGGGCGAGCTGGACAAGGTGCTGATCCCGTTCGCGGTGAACCACCTAGCCCAGGTGGCGTCGCTGGCCGCCATCGAGGCCGAGGCCGAGGCTCGGGTGGTGATCGGTCGCCTGGTCGCCGAGCGCGACCGGGTGGTGGCCGCCCTGCGGGCCGATGGCTGGGACCTGCCCGACTCGCACGCCAACTTCGTTTGGCTGCCGTTGGGGGAGCGGACCGACGCCCTGTTCTCGGAGGTCGAGCGACGGGGCGTGGTGGTGCGGCCGTTCCCCGGGGTGGGGATCCGGGTCACCATCGGGAGCCCCACCGAAAACGACCGTTTTCTGGCCGTGTTGGCCGAGGTGGTGGCCGAGGTCTGAGCCGGGGCTTAGCAGCAGTCGAGGAGGGCGGCGGCCTCGGATAGGGCGCCGGTGCGGGCCTCGTACCAGATCCAGCGGCCGCGGCGCTCCCGGTCGACCAGGCCGGCCTCGTGGAGGACCTTTAGGTGGTGGCTGCCCGTGGGCTGGGAGCGGTCGACCAGGTCGACCACGTCGCAGGCGCAGGTTCCGCCGGGCCGGGTGGCGATGAGGCTGAACAGGCGCAAGCGGACCGGGTCGGCTAGGACGGCGAACACCTCGGCTAGGCGGTCGGCGGCCGGCTCGGTTAGGGCCGACTCGTTCAGGGGTGGCAGCAGGTGGCGGTTGCGGTCATATCGATGGCAGTCCATATTGATGAACATCGATTCAACAAGTACCCAATGACGGAGGGGCGAGGGCATGGGACGGCTGCAGCTGGCCATCGACGTCGGCAATCTGGACGAGGCGATCGACTTCTACTCGAAGCTGTTTTCCACGCCGCCGACCAAGGTGAAGGAGGGCTACGCCAACTTCGCCATCGCCGATCCGCCCCTCAAACTGGTGCTCTTCGAGAAGCCCGGCAGGGGCGGCACCCTGAACCACCTCGGCGTGGAGGTCGAGACGTCGGCCGAGGTGGTGGCCGCCGAGGCCCGCATCACCAGCGAGGGCCTGGACACCACCGGCGTGGGCGACGCCCTGTGTTGCTTCGCCGAGAAGACCGAGACTTGGGTGCACGCCCCCGACGAGGTCCGGTGGGAGTGGTACGTGAAGACCGGCGACAGCGACCAGTTCGCCGACGTGCAGTTGGGCGGCTCGACCGTGGCCGAGTGCTGTGCCGTCCCGGAGGCCGAGGCCACCGTGGCCGACTGCTGCGGCTGAGGCCCGTGCCTAGGACTCGAGCAGCGAGCCGCCCTCCACGGGCAGGCCGGTGCCGTTGACGTAGTTGGCGGTCTCCGAGCACAGGAAGGCCACGATCCGACCGAAGTCGGCCGGGTCGCCGATCCGCCCCATGGGGTGGCCGGCAGCCACCGCGTCCAGGTCGTCGTAGATCTCGGCCAGCCGGCCGGTGGCGTGCAGGCCCGGCTGGATTGAGTTGACCGTCACCCCGTCGCGGGCCACCTCGGTGGCCGTGGTCTTCAGGAAGCCGGTCAGGCCCGCCCGGGCGGTGTTGGACAACATCAGGTTGGGGGACGGCTCGCGCACCGTGACCGACGTGATGGCCACCACCCGCCCCCAGCCCCGGTCCCGCATGGGCGGGATCAGCGCCTTGCACATACGCACGTGGGCCAGCAGGTTCAACTGCAGGGCCGCCGGATAGAGGTCGACGTTGGTGCTGGCGAAGGTCCCCGGCGGGGGGCCGCCGGCGTTGGCCACCAGGATGTCGACGTGGTCGAGGGCCTCGACGGCCGCGGCGAGCATGGTGTCGATCGAGGAGTCGTCGGCCAGATCCACGGCCAGCGTGGGCACCTCCCCGTCGATGGTCGCCGCGGCCGCGGCCAACTTCTCGGCCGATCGCGAGGCGAGGGCCACCGTCACCCCCTCGGCGGCCAGTGCCTGGGCCGAGGCGAGCCCGAGGCCGGTGGAGGCGCCGGTAACCAGCGCGGTGCGTCCTGAGATTCCGAGGTCCATGATCGGACGGTAGCCAGCGCTGGCGGTCGTGGCTGGAGCGGGGCGCGGCTGGCAGGCTGTCCCGATGCGTATCGACACCGAGGGCCTCAGTTGGTGGTTGTTTCTGGCCTGCGCGGTGGTTTTCACCATCGCCTCGATTCGGGTCGGCGACGTGCTGTTCACCATCGGATCGATCCTCTTCCTGGCCGCCTGCGTGGTGTTCCTTGCCGGGCGCGACCGGTCCACCCTCGACGGCTGAGGCGCCCGGGATGACGCGCACCGGCGGCCGCCTGCTGGTCGACTGTCTGCTCGAGCAAGGCGTCGACACCGCCTTCGGGGTGCCAGGCGAGAGCTACCTGGCGGTGCTCGACGCCTTCCACGACNTGGACGACCGCTTGCGCTTCGTGACCTGCCGACAGGAGGGTGGCGCGGCCTACATGGCCGAGGCGTGGGCCCGGTTCACCAGCCGGGTCGGCGTGTGCTTCGTGACCCGGGGCCCGGGTGCCACCAACGCCTCGATCGGGGTGCACACCGCCGACCAGGGGTCCACACCGATGGTCCTGTTCATCGGCCAGGTGGGACGCTCCCACCGGGGNCTGGAGGCGTTTCAGGAGGTGGAGTACCGGTCGTTCTTCGACGACCTTGCCAAGTGGGTGGTCGAGGTGGACGACCCCGACGACCTGCCACGGGTAGTGGAGACGGCGTTCTCGGTGGCNACGTCCGACCGCCCCGGTCCGGTGGTGGTGGCCCTCCCCGAGGACGTCCTGCGCGAGGCAACCTCGGCCGAGCCGCGACCCCCGGCGCCGGTCGAGGAGCGCCAGCCAACGGCCGACGAGGTGGCCACCGTACGGGCCGAACTGGCCGCCGCCGAGCGTCCGGTCCTGCTCGTCGGTGGCGGGGGGTGGCACGCCGACGGGCGTGCGGCGCTGGGACGCCTCGCCGAGGCGACCGACCTGCCGGTGGTCGTCTCCTTCCGGCGACAAGACCTGTTCGACAACACCGATCCGCACTACTGCGGCGAGGCNGGCGTCGGGATGCCGCCGGCGGTGCGCGAGACGCTGGCGCGGGCCGACGTGGTGCTCGCCCTGAACTGCCGGTTCGGCGAGATGACGACCGGCGTCTACACCCTCTTCGGGACGGGTGGCTCCGGGACGGTTGACTCCGNAACGGATGGCGGGGCGANCGACCAGCGGATCGTCCACGTCCACGCCTCGGCCTTNGAGTTCGGCAAGGTGGTGGTGCCGTCGGCCACCGTCCACGCNGGGCCNAACGCCGCGNCCCGTGTCCTGGCCGACGGGGCCCTGGCCGACGGTGACCGGTGGGCCGGGTGGCGGGCCGAGCGGCGGGCCGCTTTCGAGGCTGCGCTGGATTGCCCACCCCAACTGGGCGACCTGGACATGGGCGTGGCCACCGCCTGGCTCCGCGACCGACTGCCCGACGACGTTGTGGTCACCAACGGGGCGGGCAACTTCTCGGTCTGGCCCAACAAGTTCCTGCTGTACGGCCCCGAGGCCCGCCTGCTGGCCCCTCAGAACGGCACCATGGGCTACGGGCTGCCCGCCGCGGTGGCCGCTCGGGTGGCCGATCCGTCGCGGACCGTCGTGTGCTTCGCCGGCGACGGCGACGTCCAGATGAACCTCCAAGAACTGGGCACGGCGATGCAGGCCGACGCACGGCCCATCGTGCTGGTGGTCGACAACTCATCGTGGGGGACCATCCGGATGCACCAGGAGCTCCACCACCCGGGTCGGGTCTCGGCCACCGGCCTGGTCAACCCAGACTTCTGTGGGATCGCGGCGGCCTACGGCATGTACGCCGAACGGGTCGACCGCACCGACGGGTTCGAGGCGGCCTTCGAGNGGGCNCTGGCCTCGCCGACCGGTGCGTTGNTGCACCTNGTCACGGCCACCGACCAGCTCAACCNNCGCCTCACCGTCGACCAGGCTCGAGCCGCCGGGACCTGACCGGTCACCTCTACCGGGCTCACCGCATCGGACGGTTGGCGAGGCTCCCCGTTCTGAGGACTCCCTCCCCAAGGCTCCAGNCGGTCCGGCCNGCCACTCTGGTCTCCAGCACCGTCACNTCGGGGAGGCGATCGGTAGCCACGGTGAACGGGTCNTCGTCCAGCACCACCAGGTCAGCCGGGTTGCCGACGGCCAGCGAGCCCACGTCGCTGCGGCGCAGGGCGTGGGCGCCACCAACCGTCCACCCGGCCAGCGCCCGGGCCCGGCTGACCCGGTTNTCGGCTCCGATCACCTTCCCGGCCGCGGTCAGNCGGGTCTCAGCCGCCCAGCAGGCCAGCGGCACGTCGGGGNTGGTCACNGGAGCGTCGGACGACAGCACCACCGGCAGGCCGGCCGCGCCGATCCGGCCCGACGGGTACATGCCGTCGGCCACCTCCGGATGGTCGCGCCGCACCCCCTCGCCGTACAGGTGGACCTGTGACGGCTGGGGGACCGGCACGATCCCCAGCCGTGCCATCTCGGCCAGCTGGTCGTCGGACGGGAAGCCGCAGTGCTCGATCCGGTGGACGAGGTCGGGCCGGTGGGGCGCGCGGCCCAGGGCGTCGAGCACCAACTGGATGGCCTCCGGACCCTGGGCGTGGGTGGCCGTCTGGCGGCCCGCGGTGGCCGAGGCGACCAGCAGGTCCTCCANCTCGCCGGGCCCGTGGTACAGGTGGCCGTGGGTGACNCCGCACCCNCAGGGCAGGTAGGCGGTGCCGCCNGTCAGGGCGCCGTCGGCNTAGTGCTTGACCCCACCGAGGGCCAGCCGGTTGTCGNCCAGCCACGAGTCGAGGCCCAGGCGGTCCAGCCCGTCGANGTGGCTGGACAGCACGTACAGGACGATCCGCACNGCCANNTGGCCGGCATCGCGGACGGNCAGGTACGTCCGCACCTCCCGTTCGGTCACCTGGCAGTCGCCGATCGTGGTCACCCCGGTGGAGAGGAAGTCCGCCTGGGCGTCGTCCAGCATCCGGGCCAGGTCGGCCGGGTCGTCGGGTAGGTGCAGGTTGGGNCCGTGGCCGACCAGCTTTACCCCGCCGGNCCCGGTCAGCAGGTCGCAGGCGGCGTCGAANACCCGGCCGGTGGGGTTTCCGTAGCCGTCGCGGTCGATCACCCCGCCCTGCGGGGTGGGCGTCGAAGCGTCGATGCCGGCGGCGGCCAGACCCTGATGGTTGACCGAGAAGCCGTGGCCGCTGACGTGCATCACCGTCACCGTGCGGTCGGTGGCCACCCGGTCCAATTCGTCGGCGGTGGGGTGGCGGCCCTCGGCCAGTGCGTGGTGGTCGTAGCCGAATCCCCGGATGGGGCCGCTCGTCGTCTCGGTGCGTGCGTGCTCGCCGAGCAGCTTGACCACCTGGTCGACGTCCGAAGCCGAGGTCAGGTCGGCCCANGAGGCGCACTGGGCGTGCATGAGCGGGTGGGCATGGGCGTCCACGAAGCCGGGCAG
This sequence comes from Acidimicrobiaceae bacterium, assembly GCA_002727895.1. GTDB lineage: Bacteria > Actinomycetota > Acidimicrobiia > Acidimicrobiales > MedAcidi-G1 > UBA9410. The sequence goes on from PBUO01000076.1 coordinate 29,320, forward strand.
GACGGCCCGGCCGTCCAGGCCGACCTCGTCGGCGGCACCGAGGGCCCGGGCGTCGGCCAGGGNCCCGGCGTAGGTCACCCGCCCGTCGTCGATGCGCAGAGCCTCGACGGTGGCGGCGACGGTGTCGTCGTCGGCCAGGGCCCGCTCGNCGGCGGGTANGCCGAAGGNGATCGGGTGGATGGGTCCACCGACGANGATGGTGCCGGGGTCGGCCACGTCGTCAGNCCCCTGTCACGGCCAGGGCGACGGCGATCTGGGCGGCGGTCNCCGCGTTGTTCCGCACCAGCGCCACGTTGGCNTCNAGGCTNGCCCCGCCGGTCGCCTGGGCCACGTGGGCCAGGAGGAAGGGTGTGACGTCCCGGCCCTGGACCCCACNGGACGTCGCGGTGGCCAGGCCGTCGGCGATGGCGGCGTCGATGACCGCCGGATCTGCCTCTTCGGCGGCCGGGATGGGATTGGCCACCACGGCGCCGCTGGTCAGCCCGCAGCCCCAGTGGGNGGCGAGGATGGCCGCCGTCGTAGCCGGGTCGTCGGCCCGGACCGANACCGGGAGGTCGCCGCCCCGGGTCCAGAACTCGGGCAGCGCGTCGGTGTCCTGCCCGATGACCGGGACCCCGAGGGTTTCCAGCGCCTCGACNGTGCGGGGCAGGTCGAGGACGGCCTTGGCGCCGGCGCACACCACGGCCACCGGGAAGGTGGCCAGAGCCGTGAGATCGGCNGACACGTCCGAGGANGGGGCGGCGTTCCNCTCGCCTCGGTGGACGCCGCCGATGCCGCCGGTGGCGAACACCCGGATCCCGGNCCGGGCCGCCGCAAACATCGTGGCCGCCACCGTGGTGGCCCCGACCGTCCCTGCGGCCAGCACCGCCCCCAGATCGCGGAGGCTCACCTTGGCGACAGCTCCCGGATGGTCNGGCCCGCCGGCCAGACGCTCNAGGTCGCCGTCGTCGAGGCCGACCCGGATGGCTCCGTCGAGCACGGCCACGGTGGCCGGCACCGCGCCCCCGGCACGTACGTCGGCCTCACATGCCCGGGCCACCTNCAGGTTGCGGGGGAAGGGCATGCCGTGGCTGATGATCGTCGACTCCAGCGCCACCACCGGCCGCCCGTCGGCCAGCGCCGCGGCCACCTCCCCGGCGACCGCCAGGGTCGCCGACGGGGAATCGGAGGCATAGCCGGCGGGGGACATGCGTCCAGTGTGCCCTCCGGCACGCCGGGGGCGCCTCCCGGCCGGGCCCGAGGGGGTCGCCGGTAGGATGGACTCGCCCCCCCTGCGGAGGGGAGGTCCCCCGATTCGGGGGGACCGGGAGCCAACCGGGAGGCGCCCCCGTGGCCAGCAAGACCAGCAAGTCCCAGCCGGCGGCGATCGGCATCGTGAAGTCCGTCGAGTTCGACGACCGCGGTGCCGTCCTCTGCTTCGGCGACTCGTCGACCCTGGTGCTCGACGCCGAACCCAACGTCCGGGGCGCCGAGCGGCGGCTCAAGGCCTTCCACGACGTCTACACGGTGGTCGTCAAGGCCGACGCCGACAACGTGTCGGCCGAGCTCTACGGCGTCAACCACAACGGCGAGGTGAACCGGCCCGTGCCCGTGGCCGACGCCCTCGGCCTGTGGGAACTGGGCGTGCCGATCCGCGTGGAGCGCGCCGCCGCGTAACCCAGCGGGCCCCGGGCCTCAGGTCCCCGGGGTCCCTTCGCTGCGACCGGTCCGGAAGCGGGCCGGCGTCTCGCCGATCAGACGACCGAACTGTCGGGTCAGGTTGGCCTGGTCGGAGAACCCGCACTCGGCGGCCACCTCGGCGATCGGCCGGTCGGTGTCGACCAGCATCGCCGCAGCCCGGTCCACCCGAGCCCGCAGCACGTACTGGGTGGCCGTCAGGCCGAACACCCGCTTCATCCGGCGCTCCAACTGCCCCTCCGAGCACTCGGCGGCTGCGGCCAGGTCGGCCACCTTCAACGGTCCAGCCAGCCGGTCGTGGACCAGCTCGACCACCCGGCCCATCGACTCCAGCGCCACCTTCTCGACCGGCGTCTCTAAGTCGCGGCTCACGCTTACCAGACCGACCACCGAGCCCTCGCGGACCACCGGCAGCTTGGTGGTCAGGTACCAGCCGGTCGAGCCATCGGGTCGGCGGATTAGCTCCAGCTCGTCGCGCAGCGGCTCGCCGGTCTCGAACACCAGGCGGTCCTGCTGCTCGTAGCGCTCGGCCAGCGCTTCCGGGAACAGGTCGGTGGCCCGGGCGCCGACCACGTCGCGCCGATCCGACCTGCCTGACCGGCGCACGAAGGCGTCGTTAACGGCCACGTATCGGTCGTCGGGACCCTTCACGCAGAACATGACATTGGGCAGGGCGTCGAACAGGTCGACGACCTCGGCTGCCACGCCTGCCGTCGCGGGGCCCGCTGCGGTCGGGTCGACTGGGGGATCCACCGACGATTTGTCGGATTCGGTGACCATGGAGGCGCGGATCGTACAAGACCACCGAGGCCGGGTTCCCGAGGATGACGTCATGCTGACGGCAGGCTCGCATCAGGTCGGCGACCCCACCGTCGCCGACGCCCCGGTCCCGCACGCCCCCGATGAGACCTCGCCTCCGCTGGCCTCGGTGGACGGCGCAGCGCCTGGCGCACCCCGTATCGACCCCACCTCGCTGGCCGAGGACGCCGTGGCCGTGGTGGCCCGGTGGCTGACCACCGCCCGGGCCACCGAGACGGCTGCCGAGCGCCGCGGCTCGGACCGCATGCGGGCCATTATTGAGGACCCGGTCGGCATGGGCTTCACCATGCGCTTCGTGGACCGGGTGGCTCGCCACCGCCGCGACGCCCTGGCCGCCGAGCAGCTGGCCCGCCTGGTCGGCGACGGCGACCTGCCGGGCTTCCTCAGTCGGATCGACCGCCTGCTGCTCGCCGTCGGCGCCCGCCTGGCACCGGCTCTGCCTCGCATCGTCATGCCGTTGGCCCGCCGCCGCCTCCGCAGCCTCGTCGGCCACCTGGTGGTCGACGCAGCCCCCGGCCCGGTCCGCGAGCACCTTGCCGAGCGCCGGGGCAACGGTTACGCCATGAACGTCAATCTGCTCGGCGAAGCCGTCCTCGGCGACGACGAGGCGGAGCGCCGCTTCGAGCGCACCCTGGCCCTCATCGACGACCCCGACGTCGACTACGTGTCGGTGAAGGTCTCGGCCGTGGCCGCCCAGCTGAACATGTGGGCCTTCGAGGACACGCTGGCCCGCATCGCGGACCGCCTCCGGGTCCTATACCGCCGGGCGGCCGTCGCCCCCACCCCGTCAGACCGCCCCACCTTCGTCAACCTCGACATGGAGGAGCACCGCGACCTCGAGCTGACCATCCGGGTCTTCACCGACATGCTCGACGAGCCCGAGCTGAAGCACCTCGACGCGGGAATCGTGCTGCAGGCCTACCTGCCCGACTCCTTCCCCGCTCTGCAGCGCATCACCGCCTGGGCGTCGGCCCGGCGGGACGCCGGCGGCGGCGAGGTCAAGGTCCGCCTCGTCAAGGGCGCCAACCTGGCCATGGAGCGGGTCGACGCCGCCATGCACGGTTGGGTCCAGACCCCTTACGACACCAAGGACGACGTCGACGCCAACTACAAGCGGTGCGTCGACTGGGCGCTGCGCCCCGTCCACGTCGGTGCGGTGCGCATCGGGCTGGCCAGCCACAACCTGTTCGACGTGGCTTGGGCCCATCTGCTGGCCGAGGCCCGCGGTGTGTCCGACCGCGTCGAGTTCGAGATGCTGCAGGGCATGGCGCCGGCCCAGGCCCGGACCGTGCGCGACGAGGCCGGCGGCCTGCTGCTTTACACGCCGATCGTGGGCCGCGAGGACTTCGACGTGGCCGTGGCCTACCTGTTCCGCCGCCTCGAGGAGAACGCCTCGGACGAGAACTTCCTACGCCACCTGTTCACTCTGCGCCCCGGGACCCCCGATTTCGATGCCCAGGCTGACCGGTTCCGCCGGGCCGTAGCCCGACGCTGGGAGGTGGCCGACCTGCCCCGCCGCGAGGCCGGCGACCCGTCGGGCGATCCGGCCGCACCTCTGGCCGACGGGTCGTTCCGCAACCAGGCCGACGTGGACCCCACCCTGCCGTCCGTCCGACACCGCATCGATGCCATGGCCGGCCGCCGCCCCGAGCCGGTGGCCACCCCGCTGACCACCAACGTCGACGGGCCCGACGGGATCGATGCCGTGCTCGACGGGCTGCGGGTCGCCCAGGCGGCGTGGGCCGACCTCGGGGGGTCGGGCCGACGCGACGTGCTGCGGGGGGTGGCCGACGAGTTGCTGGCCCGGCACGACGACCTGGTGGTGGCCATGGCGCACGAGGCCACCAAGACGGTGTCCGAGGCGTGCTTCGAGATCGCCGAGGCGGTCGACTTCGCTCGCTGGTACGCCGAGCGGGCCCCCGAGTTGGACCGGATCGACGGCACCTCGTTCGCCCCCCTCGGCGTGGTGGCCGTGATCCCGCCGTGGAACTTCCCGGTGGCCATCCCGGCCGGCGGGGTGCTGGCCTCACTGGCCGCCGGTAACGCCGTGGCCTTCAAGCCCGCCCCCGAGGTGCCGCGCTGCGCCGAGCTGGTGGCCGAGGCCTGCTGGGCGGCCGGCGTGCCCGCCGAGGTGCTGCGCTTCGTCCGCACCCCCGACGACGAGGTGGGCCGCCGGCTCGTCACCGCGGCCGACGGGGTCATCCTGACCGGTTCGCACGAGACGGCCGACCTGTTCCGCTGCTGGAACCCGTCGATGCGGCTGTTCGCCGAGACCAGCGGCAAAAACGCTCTGGTCGTCACCCCACAGGCCGACCTGGACCTTGCGGCGGCCGACCTGGTGGCCTCGGCCTTCGGCCATCAGGGCCAGAAGTGCTCGGCGGCCAGCCTGGGAATCCTCGTGGGTACGGTGGCCGCCGACGAGCAGTTCCTCCGACAGGTCGTCGACGCCGCCCGTTCGTTGCGGACCGGCCCGTCCCACGACCCGGCGACCGTGCTGGCCCCTTTGGCCGTGCCGCCCACCGGCCGCCTGCTCGATGCCCTCACCGTGCTGGGCGACGGAGAGGCATGGCTGCTTGAGCCCCGCTGCCTGGACCCAGTCTCCGAGGGCGGCGAGGGGCTCCACTGGACCCCGGGGATCCGGACCGGGGTGCGCCCCGGTTCGGCATTCCACCGGACCGAGGCCTTCGGGCCCGTCCTGGGCCTGGTGGCCGTGGCCGACCTGGACGAGGCCCTGGCCGTGCAGAACGCGGTGGACTTCGGCCTGACCGGCGGCATCCATTCCCTTGACCCGGTCGAGGTGGAGCGTTGGCTTGACGCCGTAGAGGTGGGCAACGCGTACGTGAACCGCAGCATCACCGGGGCCATCGTGCAACGCCAGCCGTTCGGCGGGTGGAAGCGCTCGGCGGTCGGTCCGGGCGCCAAGGCCGGCGGTCCCGACTACCTGCTGCAACTGGGCACCTGGTCCCCGAACCGCGAGGTTTCCGAGGTCGACCCGTCAGAGGTGGCGGCGTCGGACAAGGCGTGGTGGGACGACCACTACGGGATCGAGCGCGATCCCACCGGCCTGTTCTGTGAGTCGAACGTGCACCGCTACCGGCCGCATCCCGACCTGGTGGTCCGGATCGGCCCGGGCGCCACCGACGCCGAGGTGGACCGGGTGCTGGCTGCCGCGGCCCGCTGTGGCGCGGAGCCCAGGGTCAGTCGGGCTGTGGAGGAGGATGATGCGGCGTTCGCCGCCTCGCTGTCGGCCCACCGGTTCGGTCGGATCCGGGGCGTGGGCTTCCTGTCGGACGTGGTCCGGCGGGCAGCGGCGGCCCACGAGGTCGACGTGGTGGACGAGGCGGTGACGACCAGTGGGCGCCTGGAACTGCGCCACCACCTGCGGGAGCAGGCGGTTAGCCGGACCCTCCACCGCTTCGGCAATCTGGTCGGCGCCACCTCGGGATGCAACGAAAAACAGCGCTGAATATGATTTGAACAACGGATTCCGTTGTTAATGCTAGAGTCTACGACCGGATCCCTTGCCAATCGTCCCGTCCTGGGTCAGACTGCGGGCATGCGACGACCACCCCTGCGCATCCTCGACCTCTCGGGAAGCCCCGAGGCCATGGGCTACGCCCACGGCACCGCCCACGCAGACGAGATCCGGACCTACGCCTCCGAGCGAGTCCGCCTGGCCGGATCGGAGTTCTGGGCCGGCGGTCGCCTGGAGCGCTCCGACGTGTTGGACATCGCCCGCTCGTGCCTGCCCGCCCACGAGGCCCACTCGGCCGACCTGTACGCCGAGCTGTGCGGCATCGCCGACGGCGCCGGCATCACCCCCGAGGAGGCCGTCGTGGTCGGCGGCTTCACCGACTTCGTCGACACGGTGCGGGCCGTGGTCGGCGGCGACCACCCCCTGGAGGTACAGGAAGACGACTGCACGGCGTTCATCGTCCCCGACGCCCGGGCCGACGGGCAGGGCTTCTACGGCCAGACCTGGGACATGCACGACACAGCCACCGACCACGTCGTCCTACTCCGCCTCCACCCCGACGACGCTCCCGCCGCCCTGGTGTTCACCACCACCGGCTGCGTGGGCCAGATCGGCATGAACGAGGCCGGCGTGTGCGTCGGCATCAACAACCTGGTGGCTACCGACGGCTGCCGAGGCGTCATGTGGACCTCGGTGGTCCGAGACGCCCTGACCCGGACCAGCGCCGCGGACGCCCGCGACGCCATCCTCGACGCCGACCTGGCCGGCGCCCACAGCTTCCTGACCTTCGACGGCTCCGGCGAGGGCTTCATGATCGAGGCCTTCCCCACGGCCCGGCCCACCGAGAAGCTCGAGGCCGAAGCCCTCGTCCACACCAACCACGCCCTGTGGGACGATGCCCTGGCCCGGCAGGCTCCCAAGCAGGAGGGCCTGATGGCCAGCTCGTCGCGCCGCCTCGACCGGGCCCACGAACTGCTGGACCGCGACGGGGTCACCGTCGACGACCTGATGGCGTTGACCCGCGACGACGAGGCCATCTGCCAGGTGTCGACCGCACCAGACCACATCGAGTCCAGCGGCGCGGCGATCATGCGCCCCGGCACACTCGACTTCTGGGCCGTGTGGGGCCTCCCCAGCCACAACGACTACGTCCACGTGTCCTTCGTCGCCTGACCCGGACCGCAGGAGAGCCACCATGCTCGAGATCACCTACGCACCCATCGAGGCGAAGTGGGCGAAGGAGTTGGCGGCCATCGAGCGGGCGGCCTTCCCGACGGCCGGCATCGAGGACCTCCTGGAGGAGGCCGACGTCCTCGCCCTGTGCGAGACGTTCCCCGAGGGCGGCTTCGTGGCCCTCGATGGCGACACGCCGGTGGGCATGGGCGTCGGCATCCTCATCGACTTCGACTTCGACGACCCCCACCACTCGCTGGACGACCTGGTCGGCGAGTACTCGTGCGGCAATCACCGGGAGGACGCCGACTGGTACTACGGGGTGACCATCGCCGTGGACCCGGGTTACCGGCGCCTGGGCATCGGACACGAGCTGTATATCCGCCGCAAGGACGTGGTCCGGCGCCTCGGCAAGAAGGGGATCGTGGCCGGGGGCGTCATCCCCGGCTACAGGAACCATATCGACGACATGTCGGCCGACGAGTACGTCGACAGGGTCCGGGCCGGCGAGCTCTACGACCCGACGCTCAGCTTCCAGATCGAGAATGGCTTCGAGGCCGTGTGCGCCATCCCCGACTACATGGACGACCCGGCGGTGGGCAACAACGCCGTCCTCATCGTCTGGCACAACCCCGACCTCCCCACCGACTGAGGTGAGGGGCCGCCGACCGGCGCGGCCGATTCACCGGTCGGTTCGGAGCGCCTAGGGTCGGAGGAGACGCCGAACCGCCGGAGGTTGCCATGGGCCGCATCGACGGCCTGCTCGTCGACATCGACGGCGTGCTGTCGGTCTCGTGGGTGGCGATCGACGGCGCGCCCGACGCCCTCGCCCGGGTGCGGGACCTCGGCATCCCGGTGCGTTTTGCCACCAACACCACGACCCGGTCCCGGGCCGAGGTGGCCGGCCTGCTGACGTCGGCCGGGATGGCCGTCGACCCCGACGAGATCCTGACCGCACCGGTGGCCACGGCCGCCCACCTGCGGCGCCATCACCCGGGTGCCCGGTGCTTCCTACTTAACTCCGGCGATCTGTCGGCCGACATGGTGGGCATCGACGTGGTGGCCGACGGCGACG
>PBUO01000077.1 GCA_002727895.1 Acidimicrobiaceae bacterium
CGGGCAGCGGGGTGTTGCGATTCATCCAGAGGGTGAGACTCACCTCGCCGGACAAGGGGCCATCCCGGCGAACCAGCGCGGTGAGGCCGACGGTCAGCACCAGCAGCATCGCCGGGACGACGGGCGCGGTGCGTCGCCTCAGAACCTCCCGAGTCATCCGTGGGTCTTCTATCCCCACTGGATCGCATCTGCCTCGCATCGGACGCCCTGTTGCCTGAAGGGTGGACGGTATCCGTCCTTCCATGTGAGGGGAGGCTAACGATCGTCGGGTCCCGGGTTGGCGACCGGGGGTCCGGAGTGAAAGCAGGGGCATGGACTCCGACACCGGGGCGGCGAACTAGATCCCACTGCGCGGCTGCCGCCGCATCCAGACGTCGGTCCGGTGTCTGCTGGCCTAGGGCGGGCCGAAGCCGGTTTCGTTCCGCATCCTCGGGGCCGACGCCCTTGCTGGGGCCTAGCCTCAGCGCCGTGAAGCCACCGCCCCGCCATGCCGCCCCGGCCGACGCTGCCGAGCGGGCTGCCGTCCCGCAGGTCGTCTGCTACCCGCCGGAGGTGGTCCCCGCTTTGGACCCGGCGGCGGTCGAGGCGGCCCGGGAGGCCCGCACGAAGGTCGCCGAGGTGATGGTCCCGCCCCGAGAGGCCCGGGCCTTCGAGGTGCCGGCCGGCCGGTTCTTCCGCATCGTCAGCGTCGAGGGGCCCCAGGTGGGCGATCTCAACCTCCACTACGCCCACAACCTGACCGAACGGTTCTTCTCCGGCAAGACGCGGGCTCTGCACGGCACCCACCTGTCGACCGGGGACCGGATGTGGAGCACCCTGCCCCACCTGCGGTCGCTGGCAACCATCACCGACGACACCCTCGACTGGTACGGCTACGACGCCGACGGGGGCGGGGTGCACGACGTGATCGGTACCCGGTGCGACCCGTATACGCAGCACCTGCTGGCCGGCGACCACTACCACCACTGCTGCCACTCGAACCTCACGAGGGCGCTGGCCGAGCACGTCGGCCGACCCGAGCGCGACGTCGAGTTGCTGGTCCACGACGTGCTGAACGTCTTCATGTGCACCGGCTTCACGCTCGACACCCACCAGTACTTCATGAAGGCCAGCCCGGTCCGGCCTGGCGACCACCTGGAGTTCGTGGCCGACGTCGACCTGGTGGGCGTGTTGTCGGCCTGTCCGGGTGGCGACTGCGGCGACGAGCACTCTTCGGACATGGCGACCTGCCACCCGCTGCTGGTCGAAGTGTTCGGCGGACCGCCCGTCGAGGGCTGGGTGCCGTCCGAGCCATCGGCCTACGCCTGGCCCGACTGACCAGCCCGTCATCCCCGGACGGCGGCCGAGTCCAAAGGTTCAGGACCGGAGGAATGCGCCGACCGCCTCCACGTGGGTGGTGCCGGGGAAGAGGTCGACTACGGCCAGGCGCTCGAGGTGGAATCCGCTGGCCGCCAGGAGTGCTGCGTCGCGGGCGAAGGCCGAGTGGTCGCAACCCACCAGCACCAGTAGGCCGGGACGACACCGCAGCAGCACGTCGACTCCGGCCCTCCCCAGGCCGGCCCGAGCCGGGTCGGCCACAACCACGTCGGCCGGGGTGGCCCGCCACCGTTCGACCGGGGAACGGATGATGCGGACGTCGCCCCGGGTGGCCCGGTCGCCGAGGTTGACCCGGGCGTCGGCTGCCGAGTCGGCACCCCGCTCCACGGCCACCACTAGACGTTCCACTCCCACGGTGCCGGCGAAGATCCCGATGCCCGCATAGGCGTCGACCATGGGGCCAGTCCTGTCGCCGGGCGACAGGTCGGTGACCATGGCTCCGACCACCTCGACCAGGGCGTCGACGCCGGCCGGCCGGTTCTGGAAGAACGACCGGGCCGAGATCCGCCAGCGGCGCCCGGCCGCCTCCTCGTGGATCCACACCCGCTGGCCGTCGTCGAGTTCTGCGTCGCTAACCACAAGCACGTCGTCGGGGACGGCCACGTCCTCGGGTTCGTCGTCGACCACCACCAGGCGTTCTCCGGTGCGGGACCCGACTCGAAGCGTGGCCCAGGTGGCGTTGCCGAACCGACCGTCGACGAGNATCTCCTCGAGCAGCGGATCGACGGCGTCGCAGCCGTGGGGCACCACCACCTCATGCGACCCGGTGGCCCGGTAGCCGGCCCGGCCGCCGACCACTGCGGCCCGCACGGTGGTTCGCCCCCGGTCGTCGACGAGTGGAACGAGGGTCGGCTCGGGGGTCTCGACCCGGGCACGGTGCAGTTGGTCCAGGACCAGGTCGGCCCGCAGGCGTGGTTGGTGGGCCGGGTCGACGTGGAGGAGGTTGCAGCCCCCGCAGCCGTCGCGCCGGTGCGGGCAGGGCACTTCGACCCGGTGGGGCGACGGTTCGAGGATCCGCTGGATCCGTGCCCGGGACCAGCGNTTCTGGGTGCGGACCACCACGGCCTCGACCACCTCGTCGGGCAGTGCTCCCTGGACGAACACCACCCGACCGTCGTCGCCCCGGGCCACGCCGGCNCCGTCGCGGGCCGTNGCCGTCACCTTCAGTTCCATGACGCCGACGGTACCCGTGGCCTACGGTGCCGGAGCNGGGCCGACCGGTCCGTCGNGCTGGAAGGAGCCAGAATGCAGGAATCCACTTGGGNTGGGATCGTCGACAGCAGGCAACGGGCGGGGAACGCTCTGGTCCTCCCGTTCGTGATCGTGCACAGCACAGTGCTCGTCGTCCTCGCTTTTGGTGGCGACGCCCTCGGCGACTCGAGCGTGCAGTTGGCGGTGGCCGCTGGGGCGATCATCGCCTCTTTGTGGTGCGTGATGCAGTGGGACGGCGTCTTCGTCGACTGGGCCGCGTTGATCCAGGACGCTCCAGAGGGCGTGGCGTCGGGGGCCTACGGCAGAGGGATCGCCAAGGCGCCGATCGGGATGCTCCGGGTGATCGGCCCGGTGTTCACGGGGGTCCTGGTGGTGGTCGAGCTCCTGGCCATCTACTAGTCCCCACCGGAGGGTCTTAGCGGTCGGGGAGGCGTCCCTCCCACCAGGACAGCAAATGCTCGGCGTCGCGCACGCCGTAGGCCGCGCACATCGAATGTCCACAGGCCAGCAGGTTGGTGTGACGCGTCCCCGGATCGGTGGCGGTCGAGGCGGCACGGAACGCCCGGGCCGCCTCGACCCACGGCCCGTGCTTGGCAGGCAGGGGCAGGGCGGCCATGTCCCGCGCCCCGAGCTTCAGGGCGTCGGACGACAGCGCCGCCCCCAGATGTCGTCGGGCCGCCACCATGGCTGCCGGTGGCGAAGTCAGCACTGCGGCGATGCCCCAGACGTCGACGGGCGACCCGTCGACCGGGACCATGCTGACCAGCGGGACCGAGGGGAGGCAGGCGCCGTCATCGTCCACCACGGCCTCCAGGACCCGGGTCTGGGAGGCCACCATGACCTTGGGGACGAGGCGGGCGTCGGCCCATTGGCGCATCCCGACGGACAGGCCGTCGAGCCGGACCCGCGGGTGCGTCCATGAGGCCTTCAGCACCAGGGTCGAGGCTTCGCCCCAGCGGTCGTGGGCCGGGTCGACCAGAGCGGCGGTGAGTAGGCGGGGCGTGGTGGCGTCGCCGAATTCGGCGTCGACCAGGTGCCCGGCGAGGCCGTAGTACTGGTCGCGGAAGTCGGCGCTGGCCGCGGCCACGTCACCCAGCACGCCGCCAGTGCACAGCGCAACGTCGGGGACGCTGCGAACGGTAGCCAGCAGGTCCGACCACGTGACGTCGTCAGGCCCCGGCGAGTGGGCAGTGCCGAGGTCGTCGAAGTCCCGACCGACTACCAGACGGGTCCGGGTGCCCCTGGCGGGGGAGTAGGGCCGGAAAAGGGGGGCGCACACGTCTACCGCCGCGTCGAACACGTGCTCTCCGGCCACCCACAGGGCTTCGAGACCCCAACTGTCGAGGATCGTCGACCGGGTGACGGCCGCTCCTCGGGTGGCCAGCAGCGAAAGCGGTTGCACGAGCGACACTACCGACCCGCGTCGGGCGGCCAGACGGCCGGCCAGGACGAGGAACAACGAGGCAGGGTTGGCGTAGCCCCGCGCCGCATCGCCGAAGCGTGCCCGCAGGGCGGCGGCTCGCTCCGGCCCGGCCGAGGTGTCGTCGGCCAGTGGGTTCAAGAACGGGGGGTTCCCGAGTACCGCGTCCACTCCGCTGGGTGCCTCCCAGGCAGCCAGTAGGGCCGACCAGTCGTCGTCAGACGCCAGGAGGGCGTCGGCCTCCACCACCCGGTCGGAGGGGTCCTCGGCGCCCGCCTCGGCGAGACGGCGCCGGCAGGCGTCGACCGCCTCGGGGTCCACGTCGACGCCGACCACGCACCGTCCGAACGCCGTCCGGCGGGCCCGGCGGTCCTCGACGCCCAGGTCGACCAGGATCCGGTGGATCCGAAACCCGGCGGCCAGCAGGAACGCCCCGTCGCCGCACGACGGGTCCAGGACCCGCAGGGCCGCCACGGCGTCGACCCCGTCGGTCCGTCGGTCGGCCAGCACCGGTTCGAAGGCCAGATCGAGGAGGCCGCCGACCACGTCGTCCGGCGTGTACCAGGCGCCCAGGTGGCGCCTGCTGGTCGTTGTCCAGTTTCCCACGCCCGGACCCTAGGGAGCCTCACGGGTGGCGGCGGGGAGGCGTGACTCGGCGGGGGTGGATTGGCCCTGTGCTTGACTTGCTGGCGAGGCAGGCCACGGGGTCTGTCCAGACAAAAGGTGGCAAACGTGCAAGCAGATCTCCTCACCCCCATGATCCAGGGCCGTGCAGCCGACATGAGAGCGATCCTCCTGCCCTTCGTCCTGTCGCACACCGGGATCCTCGTCGTCCTCGGCTTCGGTGGCTCCGGCCTCGAGGACTCCGGCGTCCAGTTGGCACTGGCGGCTATGGCGGTCCTCGGCTCACTCTGGTCGGTGCTCTGGATCGACGGTGCCATGGCCGACGTGGCCGCCGGCGTCAAGGACATGCCCGAGGAGCAGGCCAACAGCCACATTGGCCGCAACTTCGCCAAGGCGCCGTTCGCCGTGTTCCGACTGATGAACCTTGCCATCGTGACGCTGATCGTCATCGCCGAAGTGGCGGCCATCTACTAGGCCGCTCCTGCCGGCGGGCAAGGAGAACCAGGCCATGCCGGGGCGCTGCTGGCAGGCGGCGCTGGACGCCGTCACCATCGGTTCCACGCCCCTCGTCCGGCTTCGCCGGGTCGTCCCCGACGGAGCTGGCGAGGTCTGGCTGAAGCTGGAGTCAGGTAACCCCACGGGCTCCTACAAGGACCGTCTGGCCGTCGCCATCGTCCGCGGCGCTCTAGAGCGCGGTGACGTCCATCCCGGCGACCGACTGGTCGAGTACACGGGTGGCAGCACCGGCACCGCGCTGGCCCACATCGCCGCGCTGGTCGGCCTGCGATTCACGGCTGTCAGTTCCGACGCCTTCGCCCCGGTGAAGATCCGATCCATGGCGGCCTACGGCGCCGAGGTGCTGGTGGAGCCCAGCGACGGTGGGGCCATCACCCCTGAACTCATCGCACGATTGCGCGAGCGGGCCTACACCCTCGGAGCAGAGTCGGGGTCGTGGTACACGGACCAGTTCGGGAACGCCGACATCCGCCCCGGCTACGCCCCGATGGGCGCCGAGGTGGCCGACGTGCTCGGCCACAGGCTGGACGTGGTATGCGCCGGCGTGGGGACCGGCGGAGCGCTCATGGGGGCACTTGACGGCATCGACGCCACCGGCCACCGGCCGGACGCCGTTGCCCTCGAACCCACCGAGTCGCCGCTGCTGACCACCGGGACCGGTGGGCCGCACCGCGTCGAGGGGATCGCTGTCGGGTTCGTCCCGCCGTTCCTCGACCGCGACCGGGTGACGGATATCCGCACGGTCGACCAGGCCGACGCCATGGCCATGTGCCGACGCCTGGCTGCCGAGGAAGGCTTGCTGTGCGGCCCGTCCACCGGCCTGAACGTGGTGGCGGCCATCCGCCTGGCCGGCGAGCGGGGTCCCGGTTCGGTGGTGGCCACCTTCGGGGTGGACGCCGGTGCCAAGTACCTGGACGGCGACCTCTTCGCCTGAGCGGACTTCAGTCGTCCCGCGTGCCGCTTTCCCGTCGGGCGACGAGCGCTGAAATGGCCGCGGCCAGGGCGGCCAGGAGGAGGGGGAGTCGGTAGCCACCAGTGGCGTCGAAGAGGGTGCCCGCGCCAACAGGTCCGATCAGGCCGGCCACACCCCATGCCGTGAATACCCGTCCATAGGCCACCGGGTAGCCGTCCGGTCCGTACCGGTCGCGGACAACAGCCGGGTAGACGGAGATGATCGCTCCGTAGACGAGGGCCACGCCGGGGACCACCACGGCGGTTGCGGGCGCGGTCGCCACCATGGCCCCGACCGAAGCCAGGGCCATAGTGGCGACCGGGAGTCCGACGATCAGGCGCCGGTAGTCGGCCCGACCGAGGGCCGCGGCCACCCAGGCGCCACCGGCGGCACTGGCGAAATTCGCCGTCGTCACCGCGTTGTCCCCGGCGCCACCGACCTCGTCCACGATGGCCGCCGCGTGTCCGAGGATGGTCAGCCCGGCCAGCACGGCCAGCCCATAGGCCAGCCAGAGTCGGAGGAGTCCATGACGGTCGGCGCCGGTGGTCGAAGCCGACGGGCGGCCAGGCAGCGGAGAGCGGTTACCGCCGACCAACGACGCTGAAGCCGCACCGGCGATGCCGACGGCGAGCGCCAATACTCGAAGGCCACGCTCGGCGCCGTGGACGTCGACCACGCCGGCCAGGCCGACGCCGGCCGTGGCGGCTCCCAGGGCGTATGCGGCGGTCACCAAGGCCATGGCCCGTCCGCCGGCGCCGAGATCGACCTCGGCGGATCGTTGGATGGCGAAGGCGTATCCGAGGCCATTGGCCAGTCCGAACATGATTCCGTAGCCGACGAGAAGGGTGGGCCAGGAGTCGGCTCCGGCAGCGACCACCAGGCCGACGGCGCCGCCACCGGCGGAGAGCATGGCCACGCCACGCCCCGGGAGACGTGGAAAGAGACGGTGGCCAACGAGGACCGCCACGGTGATGGCCAAGAGCGCTACCGAGTAGACGGCGCTGACCCGTCCCCGCCCCACGTCTAGGTGAGCTTCGAGGGGTTGGAGAAAGAGGCTCCAGGCATGGATTGTGCCCAGCACCCCGCTGAGCAGGACGCACCCGACCAGCGTGCGACGTCTCCCCGCTGGCTCCATCACCACGATCTCGACGCTAACGGCGACCCTCGGTCCGCTCGGGGAACCGGCGGTGCCCGCTGGCGGCCGGTNGGGTCGGCGTGGTCTGATGGGCAGACCATCGGCGACCGTCGATGGAAGGCGGAAGGAGCATCGCTATGCCGCACTACCTGATCCAGGGCTCGTACACGGCTGAGGGCGCCAAGGGCCTAATCGCCGAGGGAGGGTCCACCCGGGCCGCTGAGGCCTCGAGNCTGATCAACGCCCTCGGGGGAACCATCGAGACCCTCTACTTCATCTGGGGGAGCGACGACATCATCGGAATCTGCGAGATGCCCGACGACGCGTCCGCCGCGGCGGCCAGCCTGGTCGTGTCGACCAGCGACAAGGTCCAAGTTCGGATGACGCCCCTGATCGATCCGGCGACCATCGACGCAGCGGGCGAGAAGGCCGCGGGCGCCGCCTACCGGCCTCCGGGCGACTGATCGCTAAGGCGTCCGACCCACCATCGGGTCCCGAAGGCCCGGCGGCAGGTTCCCCGCCTGGAGACGGGTCGCGGGCAGGATGGGGGCGTGATCCGGTTCGCCGCCAACCTCGGGTTCCTGTGGACCGACCGGACGCTTCACGACGCCATCCACGCAGCGGCCGGTGCCGGCTTCGACGCCGTGGAGTGCCACATGCCCTACGACGAGGACCCGCTTGCCGTGCGGGCCGCCCTGGACCAGGTCGGCCTCCCCATGTTGGGGCTCAACACCGACCATTCGGGCCCGGAGGTCGGCCTGGGTGCCATCCCGGGGAGGGAGGTCGAGGCCCGGGACGACGTCGACCGGGCCGTCGAGTACGCGGTGGCCATCGGCTGTGCGACGGTCCACGTGATGGCCGGCCGGTCATGCCGAGTGGTTGGCTCGGAGGCGACCTACCGAGCCAACCTGGCGTATGCCGCCGAACGCGCCGTCGAACACGACCTCACTGTCCTCGTGGAGCCGATCACCACCAACGCCTTCGCCGGCTACCACCTCCAGACCGTCGGGCAGGCGGTCGAGACCATCGACGCCCTGCGGGCCGACGGGGTACCTGACGTGGTCCGGGTCATCCTCGACTTCTTTCACGTGGCCGACATGGGTGACGACGTACTCGACGCCGCTGGTCGGCTCGGCGACCGACTGGGCCACGTCCAGATCGCCGCGTATCCGGACCGCGGCGAGCCCGACGCCGGCGACCTCGACTTCGGTGCCCTGATCCCGGCAATCTCCGCTGGCTACGACGGGTACTTCGCCGCCGAGTACCGGCCGCGGGGCGATCTCGAAGCCGGCCTGACCTGGTTGTCGCCCTGGCTGGCCGGGAGGGCGGCATGACCGACGCGAAGTCCGGGCTGGGCCGGATCGCCGTGGTGACCGGCGGAGGTCGGGGGATTGGGCGGGCGGTGGCCGAGTCGCTCTCGGCCGACGGCTGGGCGGTCGTGGTCTGCGGGCGGACCGCAGCAGACCTCGACGCCACCGTGGGTTCGCTCCCGGGTGAGGGCCTGGCCGTGGTAGCCGACGTGTCCGACGCCGATGACGTGGAGCGACTCTTCTCCGCCGTCGACGACCGCTACGGGCGGATCGACCTGCTGTTCAACAACGCCGGGATCGCCGCCCCACCGGTGCCCATTGACGAGTTGCCGGTCGAGGCGTGGGACCGCCTGATGGCCGTCAACCTGCGAGGCTCGTTCCTTTGCGCTAGGGCCGCCTTCGGCCGGATGCGTCGTCAGGACACGCCGGGCGGTCGCATCATCAACAATGGGTCGGTGTCGGCAACCACGCCGCGGCCGTTCTCCGCGCCCTACACGGCCTCTAAGCACGCCATCACGGGTCTGACCAGGTCGCTGTCGCTGGACGGGCGGGACCTCGGGATCACCTGCGGGCAGATCGACATCGGCAATGCCGCGTCGGAGATGGTCGAGCGGATGGCGACCGGTGCCCTCCAGCCCGACGGTTCGGTCCGGGCAGAGGCGACCATGGGCCTGGGCAACGTGGGCGCGGCTGTCGTGCACATGGCGAGCCTCCCGCCCGAGGCCAACGTGCTGTCCATGACCGTGATGGCTAACCGAATGCCCTTCGTCGGCCGCGGCTGAGGGCACCGTCCGCCTTGGAGACCGGTTCGCCATGACCTGAGTCCCAGAGCCCCCTGACCGGTGGGCGGGTGCAGGGGTGCTAGGGCGCCAGGCGGGTGTGGTCGACCGAGAGCCTCAGCACGTCGGGCCGGCTGTAGTGGCCGGTCGGGTCGAAGTTCTGGCGCTGTCGGGCCACCTCGGTGACATCCACGTCGGCCCAGACAACGCCCCGCTCGTTCTTCACCGGCTCGACCACCCAGCGGCCATCCGGTCCAGCGATGCACGTCCCGCCGTTGTGGAACTTCTGCCCGGGTTCGATCTGGTCGCCCAGTGGGAAGTCGTCGGGCAGCATCGACGCGTCGTACACCGCCCCCACGCTTACCACGAAGAGGCGCCCCTCTTTGGCGATGAACCGGGTGACGTCCTCTGTGAGGCCTGCTGAGCCTGGCCAAGCGGCCACGTGGACCTGCGAGCCAGTGCCGTACATGGCCGTGCGGGCCAGAGGCATCCAGTTCTCCCAGCAGTTCAGGCCGGTGAGCCGGACGCCGGCGTGGTCGTGGGCCACCAGGCCTGCCCCGTCGCCATCGCCCCACACCAGCCGTTCGCCGTAGGTGGGCTTGAGCTTGCGGTGGACGCTGACGATCCCGTCCGTCGGGTCGATGGCCACCAGCGAGCAGTAGACGGAACCGCCAGAGGAGGCTCGCTCGACCACGCCGAGGTAGGTGAACGCCCCGGCCTCGCGGACCGCGTCGACCACCGTGGCGAACTCGTCGCCCGAAAGGTCGACCGATTGGTCGAGGTAGCGGGCGAAGGCCTCCTGCTGGGCCGGNTGCTCCCATNCCGAGGCGTTGGTGTTGTCGATCCACACCGGGTAGCCCATGACGAACACCTCGGGGAAGGCGATCAGGTCGGCCCCGCCGGCGCCGGACTCGGCGATCCGAGTCCGAACGATTTCGAGCGTGGCGGCACGGTCGAGGAAGGCCGGCGAGTCCTGGACGGCGGCGATGCGCATGGGGGGGGTTCCTTCTCCTATCCGGTCCTGGAGGGCTAGGTCTCAGCCGACGGGGACGGCCGCCCGGTCGGGGGCGTCGAACGTCATCACCCCGTCGTCGATGGCGCCCCGCCGGATCATCTTCACGTCCCGACGGTAGTCCTGCGGGTTCAGCCACGGAGCCCGGTCGCCTTGGCGGGGCAGCAGGTGCATGGTGCGCTCCATGTACCCGGCCGGGAAGTCCTCGATCCACTTCCGCTGCGGCATGTCGGCGTCCTCGGGACGTAGGCGCGGCGTGCACCGGGTGGCGCCTGTCTTCGCCATGTGGTTCAGCAGGCGGCACACGTACTCCGACGTCAGGTCGGCCTTAAGCGTCCACGAGGCGTTCACGTATCCGAAGGTCGACACCAGGTTCGGGATGTCGGAGTAGCCGAGGCCCCGGTAGGTCCAGGTTCTGGCGAAGTCCACCGGTACACCATCGACCGAGAAGTCCATCTCGCCCAGGGTGACCAGGTTCAGGCCCGTGGCGGTCACGATCACGTCCGCCGCCAACTCGGTTCCGTCCTCCAGGCGGATTCCCTCCTCGGTGAAGGTGTCGATGTGGGCGGTGACTACCGCGGCCTTGCCGGAGCGGATGGCTTTGAACAGGTCGGCGTCGGGGATCAGGCAGAGGCGCTGGTCCCAGGGGTTGTAGCTGGGGGTGAAGTGGGTGTCGACGTCGTAGTCGGGGCCGAGGCCGGCTCGGACGCCGGCCAGCAGCAGCTTCTTGAGTTTCTCGGGCTCGGTGCGGGTCTTGCGGTAGACGAGACCTTGGCGGAACACGTTCTTGCGCCGCACGATGGCGTAGGCCCACTTGTCGGGCAGCACCCTGCGTAGGCGGTTGGCGATGGCGTCCTCGGCCGGGCGTGCCACCACGTAGGTGGGGGAGCGCTGGATCATGGTGACGTGGGCGGCGGTCTCGGCCATGGCCGGGACCAGCGTCATGGCTGTGGCGCCCGAGCCGACGACGAGGATCCGCTTGCCGGCGTGGTCGAGGTCCTCGGGCCACTCCTGGGGGTGGATGATCGGTCCCCGGAAGCGGTCTCGCCCCTCGAACACCGGGGCGTAGCCCTCTCGGTAGCTGTAGTACCCGGAGCACATGAAGAGGAACCCGCAGGTCATGGTGACCTCGTCGGACTCGGCCGGATCCAGGGGGGTGGCGTCCACGCCGGGTGCCGTTCGGGTCACGGTGAGGGTCCACCGGGCGTCGGTGCTGGACCACTCGGCCTGGCTGACTCGGTGGCCGAAGCGGATGTGGTGGGACAGGTCGTGCTCGGCGACCGTCTCCCGGAGGTAGTCCATGATGACCGGGCCGCCGGCGATCGACTTCTCGTGCCGCCACGGCTTGAACCGGTAGCCGAGGGTGTGCATGTCGCTGTCGGACCGCACGCCGGGGTACCGGAATAGGTCCCAGGTGCCCCCGATTTCGGTCCGGCCCTCCAGGATGGCGAACGACCGGTCGGGACATCGCTCTTGCAGGTGCACGGCGCCCCCGATGCCGGAGATCCCGGCGCCCACGATCAGGACGTCCAGATGCTCTGGGGTGGCCAAGTGCCCGGGATCGCGGGGAGTGTCGTCGGAGGACGCCGCCATGGGCGGGACCCTACGGAAGTGCCCGGCACAGGGCGGAACCGGGCGTCAGTCCTCGAGGCCGTCCACGACGACCTGGGCCCGTTGCTCGTGCAGGTCGGTAGCTCGCCCGTAGTAGTTGCGGGAGTGGTAGGGGCGGTTCATCCGGTAGGGGTCGTGGACGTAGGTTGGCAGGCCGACGTATCGGGAGCGGGCGCCCTCCACGGTGGTCACCCGGTGCATGGAGAAGCGCCCCTTGAACAGTTGCAGGTCGCCGGGCATCAGGTCGAGCACCCGGACGCCGTCTCGACCGCCCTCGAGGAGGGCCTGGACCCGCTCGTAGTTCTCGGCGTCGGGGGTGCGGATGTCGGGCACGTATTCGAAGATGCCGCCCGCGTCCGGCCGTTGGACCAGCACGCTGACCGTGAACTCGTTGCCGTCGAAGTGCCACGGGAAGGTGTGACCGGGCTCCATGACGCCGTAAGGGTTGCGCCCCACCGTGTCGGCCCACCGGTAGATGGGACGGTCCACGCCGAGGCACTCCCATACGAAGTGGAGGACCACGTCGGAGTCGTAGATGCGGCGCAGGATCGACCGTTCGGTCAGCTCGTCGGAGTTGATGAAACCGCTATTGCGGTGCTGGAAGAAGCGGCGGGGGTGNCCCTCGGGGAACGACTCGTCGTCGGCCGAGGCGTAGGGGTTGTGGTCCAGGTCGGCCCAGAAGGTCCGGTCGTGGAGGGACATGGCCTCGATCCGCATGGCCTCGAGGGCCTCGGGGCGGATGAAGTCCGAGATGCGGCAGCAGCCGACGGCGTCCATCTGGGCCCGGGTGTCGGCCACCAGGTCCGCCCGGCGACGGCTGGCCAGCAGGTGGATGGGGAAGGNGTCGAGGTCGACGATTTCCTCCAACGGGTTCTCGTGCTCTGCGAAGGCGGTGGGCATGGACTCTCTCTCCGTCCCCGGGTGCCCTTGGTGGGTGCCCGCAGACTACATTGGACGTTCGTTCAGTCGACGGAGGAANGGGCCGGCACATGTCGGAGACGAGGGAACTCAGTGCCACCCAGGAGCAGATNCTGGATGCCGTGATCGCCTGCCTGGCCGAGGGCGGGATCGCCGGCGTGAGNATGCGGTCCGTGGCCGACGGGGCCGACGTGTCGCTCGGGCTCCTCAACTACCACTTCGACGGCAAGCAGGCCCTCATCGCCTCGGCCTTCCAGTTGGTCTGCGACCGGCTCCTGGTGTCGGCCATGGACACCCTCGACGGGGTGGTCGGTGCCGAGGACCGGGTCCGGGCCTTCGTCCGGGGTTCGGCCCACGACGAGTTCCTCGCCCCCGAGTACCTGCGGCTGCGCCTCGTGCTGTGGGCGGCTGGCCGCCTCGACCCGGAGATCGGGGCTGCCGACCTTCGGTTCTACGAGGAGTACGTGGTCCGGATGGCCGACCTGATCGTCGCGGCCTGTCCGGGCGTGGACGCCGCCGGGGCCCGGGCCCGGGCCGACGACGTCTCGCTCATCCAGAACGGCCTGTGGCTGAACTGGGCCCGCTTCGGCGACCGCGAGGCGCTTGAGCGCGGTCTGCGGCGCTGCGAGGACATCGCNCTCGGCCGCTCGTGAGCCACCGGNCCGGGGCGGGCATCATGGGTGGTATGCGGCGCACCCACCTGCAGCAGNTGGAGGCCGAGGCCATCCACGTCATGCGCGAGGTGGTCGCCCAGTTCGAGCGGCCCGTGATGCTTTACTCGATCGGCAAGGACTCGTCGGTCCTGCTCCACCTCGCCCGCAAGGCCTTCCACCCGGGCCGTATCCCGTTCCCGCTGCTACACGTCGACACCACCTGGAAGTTCCGGGAGATGATCGAGTTTCGCGATCGCACGGCTGCCGAACTGGACCTGGACATGGTTGTCCACACCAACGAGGAGGGGCGGGCGGCCGGNATCAACCCGTTCGACCANGGGTCCCGCAACTACACGGATGTCATGAAGACCCAGGCCCTCAAGCAGGCCCTGACGGCCGGCGGCTACGACGCCGCGTTCGGCGGAGCCCGCCGCGACGAGGAACGCTCCAGGGCGAAGGAGCGGGTGTTCAGTTTCCGGGACCGCAACCACCGGTGGGATCCCAAGAACCAGCGGCCTGAACTCTGGAACCTTTACAACGGGCGGGTCCACCGGGGCGAGAGCATCCGCGTGTTCCCGATCAGCAATTGGACCGAGTTGGACGTCTGGCAGTACATCCATCTGGAGCAGATCCCCATCGTGCCGCTGTACCGCTCGGCAGTCCGCCCCGTCGTGGAGCGCGACGGCACGCTGATCATGGTCGACGACGACCGCTTCCGGTTCGCCGGCGGCGAGGAGCCCCAGATGCGCTCCGTGCGGTTCCGTACCCTCGGGTGCTACCCGCTGTCCGGCGCCGTGGAGTCCACGGCCACCACGCTGCCCGAGATCATCCAGGAGATGCTGCTGGCCACCCGCTCGGAACGGGAGGGTCGGGTCATCGACCACGACCAGGCCGGCTCGATGGAGGAGAAGAAGCGTGAGGGCTACTTCTGATGTCGCACGCCTCCGAGTTGATCGCCACCGACATCGAGGCCTATCTGGCCGAGCACGAACGCAAGGACCTGCTGCGCCTGTTGACCTGTGGCAGCGTGGACGACGGCAAGTCGACCCTCATCGGCCGCCTCCTTCACGACTCGGCCATGATCTACGAGGACCAACTGGCCAGCCTCGAGGCTGACTCCACCACCATGGGCTCGGCCGGCGACCGTGTCGACCTGGCGCTGCTCATGGACGGCCTGAAGGCCGAGCGGGAGCAGGGCATCACCATCGACGTGGCCTACCGCTACTTCTCCACTGCCCGCCGGAAGTTCATCGTGGCCGACACCCCCGGCCACGAGCAGTACACCCGCAACATGGTCACTGGGGCCTCGACCTGCCAGCTGGCCGTGGTGCTCGTCGACGCCCGCCATGGGGTCCTCGACCAGACCCGTCGCCACACCCTCATCGCTCACCTGCTGGGTATCCGCCACATCGTCGTGGCCGTCAACAAGATGGACCTGGTGGACTGGTCCCGGGACCGGTTCCACGAGGTGATGGTCGAACACCAGGCCTTCGTGGAAACTCTCGGCTCGGCCGACGCCCACTACCTCCCCATGTCGGCCCTGTTGGGCGACAACGTGGTCGAGGCTGGAGACAACCTCGNCTGGTACGACGGTCCGCCGCTCATGGAGTACCTGGAGACGGTCGACGCCTCCGAGGAAGTCGACGTCGACCGACTGCGGTTCCCCGTCCAGCTGGTGACCCGACCGAACCTGGACTTCCGGGGCTTCGCGGGCACGGTCGCCTCGGGCACGCTGCGCCCCGGCGACCCCGTCACCGCCCTGCCGTCCGGTGTGTCGTCAACCGTGGCCCGGATCCTGGCCTTCGACGGCGACCTGGACGAGGCCGGTCCCGGCGACGCNGTGACCGTCACNCTGGCCGACGAGATCGACGTCAGCCGTGGCGACCTCCTGGTCGGCGCCGACCAGCACCCCACGAGGGCGCACGAAGTGGAGGCCACCTTGGTATGGATGGCCGCCGAACCCGTCGTGCCCGGCCGGCGCCTCCTGCTGCGGTCGGTGGTCGGCGAGGTGGACGCCTCCCTCGCCGCCATCCACCACCGGATCGACGTGAACTCCGGTGATCGGGTGGCCTCCGAGACGCTGGCCCTCAACGACGTGGCGTCCTGCACGCTGGTCACCGAGCGGGCCCTGCTCTTCGACCCGTACATTGAGGCCCGCCAGACCGGCTCTTTCGTCCTGGTCGACCGGATGACCAATGCCACGGTGGGGGCCGGGATGATCGTCGGCGCTGCGTCAACGTGGGACGTTGAGCCCGAGCCTGGCTTGATTCGCCACCGGTCCGAGATCACCCCGGAGGAGCGGATCGCCCGCTTCGGCCAGCGCCCCTGCACCGTGCTCCTGACCGGGCTCACCGCAGCCGGCAAGTCGTCAATCGCTNCCGCTCTAGAACGTCGGCTCTTCGACCGGGGACGGACCACCTTGCGTCTGGACGGAGAGAACGTCCGCCTCGGGATCAGCCGCGACCTTGGGTTCAGCGCCGAGGACCGGTCGGAGAACCTGCGGCGCGTCGCCGAGGTGGCGCTGCTTGCCAACCGGCAGGGTCTGATCGCCATCGCCGCTCTGGTGGCCCCGGAGGCCGACGTTCGGGCTCGGGCCCGCGACCTGATCGGCGACCACCGGTTCGTGGAGGTCTTCGTCGACACACCGATCGAGGTGTGCCGCCAGCGCGACCCGAACGGCCAATACGAGGCGGCCGACCGGGGCGAGATCGCCGACTTCCCCGGCGTGACCGCCGACTACGAGCGCCCGACCGACGCCGATTTGGTTCTCGACGCAGCCACGCAGGGCGTCGACGAGTGCGTGGACGCCGTCCTCGCCCTCCTGGTCGACAAGGGCGTCCTCGATGCCTGAGTCCCATGAGTCGGACGGCGGCCTGCCCGTCGGCGACGCTGAGCGGAACCTGACCCGGGCCGACGGCCACGTGGACGGGGCCGCTCGCTCCGCGGTGACGGGCCACGTCGGTCACACCCTGTGGCTGACCGGCTTGTCCGGCTCCGGCAAGTCGACCATCGCCTACGCCGTCGAGGAGGCCCTCGTGGCCCGCGGCGTGGCCGCCTACGTGCTCGACGGCGACAACGTCCGGATGGGGCTCAACTGCGACCTCGGATTCTCGCCCGACGACCGCATCGAGAACGTACGGCGGGTGGGGGAGGTGTGCCGCCTGTTCCAGGACGCCGGCCTGGTCGTCCTCTCGGCGTTCATCTCGCCGTACCGGGCCGACCGCGACCTGGTCCGGGACCTGCATCCGGCCGGTGCCTTCTCCGAGGTCTTCGTCGACACGCCGTTGGAGGTCTGCGAGGGCCGCGACGTTAAGGGGCTGTACGCCCGTGCCCGCGCCGGCGAGGTGCCCGAGTTCAGCGGGATCTCCGCCCCCTACGAGGCGCCCACCGACCC
Source organism: Acidimicrobiaceae bacterium (assembly GCA_002727895.1). Taxonomy (GTDB): domain Bacteria; phylum Actinomycetota; class Acidimicrobiia; order Acidimicrobiales; family MedAcidi-G1; genus UBA9410. The sequence goes on from PBUO01000077.1 coordinate 16,914, forward strand.
TGACCTGCGGCTCGAC
>PBUO01000078.1 GCA_002727895.1 Acidimicrobiaceae bacterium
AGGGCGAAGACGTCGGGGGCGATCTCCTCGCAGAGGCCGTCGCCGGTGCAGAGATCCTGGTCGATCCAGACCTTCATCGTCGGTGAACTTTCCTCTCTGTGGGCACGGTGGTTCCGTGCCGGATGCTGGGCTGAGCCGGTCGTCCCGGCATGGTCCGCTCCACTGGCCGAGTGGCCTGCTGATGGACGTTGCGAGTGTACCCAACGTCCCATGACTCCCACGGCATCTTGGCCCGCTGTTTCCATCGACTGGTTCGCACCGGTCGCCACTGTCGGTGTCCGCCGTGGCACGCTGTTTGTGAAGCGCCGGGGCTAGGGTCGAACACGTGGAGGACCGGATACCCGACGCCGACGTCGAAGGGGAGCCCACGACGGACAATGTCGCCGAGACCGCGCCCGATCCGGTCGTCTTGGTGCGTGAGCTTGAGGAGTTGCGTCGTCGACTGGTCGACACGCCCCGCCAGATCTCCCGCCTAGAGGCCGAGGCACGGGACGCCAACCGGGAGCTGGCTCGGGCCAACGCTCGCAATCAGAAACTGAACACCACACTGGAGACGGCCAGGGAGCGCATCGCCGTGCTCCGAGAGGAGGTCGAGAAGCTCTCCCAGCCGCCATCGGCCTACGGCACGGTCCTTCAGGTCAACGAGGACGGCTCGGTGGACGTCCATTCCGGCGGCCGCAAGATGCGGGTCGGCGTACTACCGGACCTGGCCGACGGGATCGATGCCGGCCAGGAGGTCGTCCTCAACGACTCGATGAGCGTGGTCATGGCCCGGCGTCACGACCAGACCGGCGAGGTGGTCACCGTCAAAGAACTGTTGGCCGGCGGAAAACGCGCCCTTGTGGTGGGCCGCGGCGACGAAGAGCGGGTAGTCGAGTTGGCCACCGAGCTGGTTGGTACCGGCCTGCACAGTGGTGACTCGGTCATGGTGGATCCCCGGTCCGGCCTGCTGCTAGAGCTCCTGCCTCGACCCGAGGTGGAGGATCTGGTCCTCGAGGAGGTTCCGGATGTCAGCTACGAGGACGTCGGTGGTCTGGATGCCCAGATCGAACAGATCGTGGATGCGGTGGAGTTGCCGTTCCTCCACCAGGACCTGTTCGCCGAGTACGACCTCCCGGCCCCCAAGGGGATCCTCCTGTATGGCCCGCCGGGCTGCGGAAAGACCCTGATCGCCAAGGCGGTTGCCAACTCGCTGGCCGGCAAGGTCTCCGAGGTGTCCGGCGACGCCGAGGCCCGCAGCTACTTCTTCAACATCAAGGGTCCGGAGCTGCTCAACAAGTACGTGGGCGAGACCGAGCGTCAGATCCGCCTCGTCTTCCAGCGGGCCCGGGAAAAGTCGGAGCAGGGCTGGCCGGTCATCGTCTTCTTCGACGAGATGGAGTCACTGTTCCGCACCCGCGGGACCGGCATCAGCTCCGACATCGAGTCCACCATCGTGCCCCAGTTGCTCGCCGAGATCGACGGCGTGGAGACGCTGCGCAACGTGATCGTTATCGGTGCGTCGAACCGAGAAGACCTCATCGATCCGGCCATCCTGCGCCCCGGCCGCCTCGACGTGAAGATCAAGATCGAGCGACCGGACGAGACCGCGGCGGCGGCCATCTTCTCCCGCTACCTGGTCGGCGACCTTCCCATCGATGAGGGGCTAGTGGCCACCACGGGCGGCGGCGACCGCAACAAGGCCGCTCTGGCAATGATCGATGAGACGGTGGCTGAGATGTACGGGGACGAGGAGCAGAACCGATTCCTCGAGGTCACCTACCAGAACGGCGACAAGGAGGTCCTCTACTTCCGGGATTTCGCGTCGGGTGCCATGGTGGAGAACGTCGTGCGGCGGGCCAAGAAGCTGGCCATCAAGCGCCAGTTGGCGGGTGGCCCAAAGGGCATCCGCACCGAGGACATGGTCCAGTCGGTGCGTCAGGAGTTCCGGGAGCACGAGGACCTGCCCAACACCACCAATCCGGACGACTGGGCCAAGATCTCGGGTAAGAAGGGCGAGCGGATCGTGTACGTCCGCACCCTCGTCAACCGGCAGGCTGACGAGGCCGGGGGCCGGGCCATCGAGGGCGTCGGCACCGGCCAGTACCTCTGAGCCCTGTCGTCCTCCCTCGATGGCCNTCCCCAAGACGCTCGGGATCGAGACCGAGTTCGGCATCGTCCACCGGGGCGTCGACGAGCCCAACCCCATCTCGGCCTCGTCGCTGCTCATCAACGCCTACCTGAGTCGCCGGGCCGAACCGGGGTCGGGACCGGGCGCACCCCGGGTGGGCTGGGATTTCGTCGACGAGTCCCCGTCGGTCGACGTGCGTGGCTTCACGGGCCTGGACGCCATGGCTCCCGAGATCGAGACCCACCTGGTCAACGCGGTCCTGACCAACGGGGCCCGGTACTACGTAGACCACGCCCACCCGGAACTCTCCACACCGGAGTGCGCGGACGCACTCGCCGTGGTGCTTCAGGACCGGGCAGCAGAGATGATCCTGGCGGAGTCCATGGAGGCGGCCAACGAGGTGCTTCCCGACGACCAGGAGCTGGTCGTCTACAAGAACAACTCGGACGGCAAGGGCAACAGCTACGGCTGCCACGAGAATTACCTCATGGACCGGTCGACGCCGTTCGGCCGGATCGTCCAGCACGCCACCACCCACTTCGTGACGAGGCAGGTGTTCACCGGGTCCGGCAAGGTGGGCTGCGAGCTGCCGTTCAGGAACCGGTTCGACGTGCCCTTCCAGATCACCCAGCGGGCCGACTTCTTCGAGGAGGAGGTGGGCCTGGAGACGACTCTGAAACGGCCCATCGTCAACACACGGGACGAACCCCACGCTGACCCGCTGCGCTACCGGCGCCTTCATGTCATCGTGGGAGACGCCAACATGTGCGAGGTGGCCACCTTCCTGAAGGTGGGGTCCACGGCGCTCGTGCTGGCCATGGTGGAGGACGACGCCCTCGACCCGAACCTTGCCGTGGCCGATCCGGTCCGGGCGCTGCAGGCCGTCAGTTGGGACGTCGAGCTGGGGGCCACCCTGGAGTTGGCCGACGGCCGGCGGGCCACTGCCATCGAGGTCCAGTGGGAGATCATGGCCACCGCCCGCCAGTACCTCGACGATCACGGCGACGAGATGGTTGGGGGACCGGTGGCCCACGCGGGGGTCGCGCGTTGGGAGTCAGTGCTGTCGGCCCTGGAAACCGATCCGGACTCGCTGGCCGGGCAGGTGGACTGGATCACCAAGCGACGGGTGGTCGATGGCTTCCGGGAGCGTCACGGCCTGGCCCACGACGATCTGCGCCTGGCCGCGCTGGACCTGCAGTACCACGACCTGCGGCCCGACCGGTCGCTGTTCGCCCGCCTCGGCGCCGAGACGCTGGTCGACCCGGAGAACGTCCGACGGGCCACCGCGGAGCCGCCGCACGACACCCGAGCGTACTTCCGGGGACGGTGCCTGGCCCGCTGGCCGGACCGGATCGTGGCCGCCAACTGGGACTCCATGGTCTTCGACGTGGCTGGTGGGGCTCTGCGCCGCGTTCCCATGATGGAGCCGCGCCGCGGTACCGCGGAGCACGTGGCTACGCTCCTCAACACCTGCGAGACGGTGGACGAGCTGATCAAGCGCCTGGCCACCTGAGCGGGCCGGCTCGACCGGGACGGACGGAGGCCCTGCGGGGTCGGAAGGCTGGAAGCGAGATGGCCGAACAGGAACAGCGCCGGCGACGGGCCGGAACCGACGCCGAGGACACCGACCTTGCCGAGGTCACCGCGGCGCCGGAAGCCACCGAGCGGAGCGAACGCCTGAAGGACGAGTTGGACGATCTGTTGGACGAAATCGACGAGGTTCTGGAGACCAACGCCGAGGAGTTCGTCAAGAGCTACATCCAGAAGGGCGGGGAGTAGCTGAGCCATGGGCCTGCCGCTTTTCGCCGCCGACGGGGACCCCGGTCCCAGTTTCCTTAGGCTCCTGGAGCGCTCCGGTCTGGGCGTACCCGAGACGGTGGCCCGCTCAACTGCCGCTCCGGACGGCCTTGCACCGCACGGGACCACCGTCGTGGCTGTCCGGCACCGTGACGGTGTCGTCATGGCTGGCGACCGTCGGGCCACGTCGGGCAACCTGATCAGCCACCGGAACATCGAAAAGGTCTTCCCGGCCGACCGGTATTCCGGCGTGGCCATTAGTGGGACGGCTGGCATGGCCATGGAGATGGTGCGCCTCTTCCAGCTCCAGCTGGAGCACTATGAGAAGGTTGAGGGCAAGGGCCTTAGCCTGGACGGCAAGGCCAACCAGCTCAGCCAGATGCTCCGTGGGCACCTACCGATGGCCATGCAGGGCCTGGTGGTCATCCCCCTGTTCGCCGGCTACGACCATCGCCAGGACACCGGTCGCCTGTTCCAGTTCGACGCCACCGGCGGTCGCTATGAGGAGCGCGACCACGCGGCCACCGGTTCGGGCAGCCTGCACGCCTCGACTGTGGTCAAGCTCCGCTACCGGGACGCTATGACTGAGGACGAGGCCGTGGACGTTGTGGTAGAGGCTCTTTTCCAGGCCGCCGACGAGGACAGCGCTACCGGCGGCCCCGATCCCATCCGGGGCATCTACCCGGTGGTAGCCAGTATCACCGCCGACGGGTTCCAGCGTCTCGACGACGACCGGGTGGCTGCGCGCACCGCGGTCCTCCTGGAGGCGCTCTCGGGGGATGGTTCAGCGTGGAGGGTCGACTGATGGGCATGCCCATGTACGTCTCGCCCGAGCAGTTGATGAAGGACCGGGCTGACTTCGCCCGCAAGGGCATCTCGAGGGGGCGGGCCGCCGTGGGATGCACATACGCCGACGGGGTCCTCCTGTGCGCCGAGAACCCGTCCAACACGCTGCGCAAAGTCAGTGAGATCTACGACCGGATCGGCTTCGTAGGGGTCGGTCGTTACAACGAATTCGACGGACTTCGCAAGGGCGGGGTCCGGCACGCTGATATGAAGGGCTACGCCTACAGCCGCGAGGACGTCGACGCCCGGTCTCTGGCCAACCTGTACGCCGAGTTCCTGGGCCAGCACTTCACCCACGAGCAGAAGCCGATGGAGATCGAACTCCTGGTCGGCGAGATGGGCGAGGAGGCCAACAGTGACCAGTTGTTCCACCTCCTGTACGACGGCACGGTGATGGACATGGACACCTTCGCGGCCATCGGCGGCGAGGCCGAGGCCATCCGCGGCCGCATGGAGGAGGCCTGGGAGCGGACCGCCGACCTACCCGCAGCCGTGGGCAGTGCCGTCGCCGCCCTGGCCGGGCCGGACCGGACTTTGGTGGCCGACGACCTGGAGGTTGCCGTCCTGGCCCGCTCCAACGGTCGCCGCGCCTTCCGTCGCATCGAGGGCGACGAGCTTGACGGCCTCCTGGCCTGACGGACAGACGACATCGACCCGGGGGCCACGTGCAGCGTCGGATCTACGGGATCGAAAATGAGTACGGAATCACTTGTACGGTCGACGGCACCCGTCGCCTCAGCCCCGACGAGGTGGCCCGCTACCTGTTCCGGAAGGTCGTGCACTGGGGGCGCAGCTCCAATGTCTTCCTGGCCAACGGGGCACGCCTATACCTCGACGTCGGGTCGCATCCCGAGTACGCCACCCCCGAGTGCGACTCGGTCCGCGGCGTGGTGGCCCACGACAAGGCCGGCGAGCGCAATCTGGAGGAACTCTCCAAACTGGCCGAGCGCTACCTGCGCGACGAAGGCATCAACGGCGACGTCTACCTGTTCAAGAACAACACCGACTCGGCCAACAACTCCTATGGGTGCCATGAGAACTATCTGACCACCCGGCGAGACGACTCGGCCGAGTACGACGAGGTACTGATCCCGTTCCTAGTGACCCGGCAGATCTGGGCCGGCGCTGGGAAGATCTACGAGAACGCCCGGGGCGGGGCCGGCTTCAGCATCAGCCAGCGGGCCGCCCACATCTGGGAGGGAGTGTCGAGCGCCACCACCCGGTCGAGGCCGATCATCAACTCCCGAGACGAGCCGCACGCCGACGCCGAGAAATACCGCCGTCTCCATGTCATCGTGGGCGACTCCAACATGAGCGAGTACGCATCGTTCCTCAAGGTGGGAGCCTGCGGCTTCCTGCTGCGGATGCTCGAGGAACCCAATGTCATGTTCCGGGACATGACGCTGGAGAACCCCATCCGTGCCATCCGGGAGATCAGCAACGACCTGACCTGCCGTCAGCCGGTACGCCTGGCCAGCGGCCGTGAGGTCAGCGCTTTGGACGTGCAACGCGAGTTCCTGGATCGGGCCCTGCGTTTCGCCGACCACCGGGGCGTCGACGATGAGGAGGCCCAGGTGCTCTCCATGTGGCAGCACTGCCTGGAGGGAATCGAGGAGGACCCGCTAGTTCTGGACCGGGAGTGCGACTGGGTGGCCAAGTATCACCTGGTCGAGGCGTATCGCAGCCGACACGGCTTAGCGCTTTCCGATCCGCGTGTCCTGCTCCTGGACCTCCAGTACCACGATGTGGACCGAAATCGGAGCCTCTTCTACCGAATGCAGAACCGCGGCCTGATGGAGCGGACGGTGACCGACGTCGAGATCGACGAGGCCACGGCGTCGCCACCGGCCACCACCCGAGCCCGACTGCGGGGCGAGTTCATCCGCAGGGCCAAGGAACGCAACCGGGACTACACGGTTGACTGGGTTCACCTAAAACTCAACGACCAAGCTCAACGGACCGTGCTGTGCAAGGACCCGTTCCGCTCCGAGGACGAGCGGGTCGAGAAGCTCATCGATTCCCTCTGATGGTCAGCGACCCGACGACGGGACGCGTGCTGTCGCCGGTCGGAGGGACCTAGGGTCGCTCAGATGGCGGACCTACCGAAGCTGGAGCGACTGCTGGACCTGATCGCGGTCTTGCTGAACGCCAGGTTCCCCCTGAGCCTCCAGGAGATCTTCGACGAACTCCCTCCGGAGGCGTACCACGCTGACAGGAACTTCGATTCGGCCCGCATGAAGTTCATCCGGGACAAGGACGAGTTGGCGGACCTCGGGGTCATGGTCGAGGACGGGGTGAGCCCGACCACCGACGTCTGGGGCTACACCATCGACCCGGTGTCCTTCGGAATGGAACTACCAGCCCTGGATCCCCGCGAGTCCGCAGCGGTGGCTCTGGCCCTCGCGGTGATGGGCGACGACGTGGCCTCGTGGGAGGTCGTCGTGGACCCCGTGGATCCTTCGCCAGCGTTGATCCCGAGCGCCCACATCCCGAGCGACCGCTCGGTCGAGGCGCTCCTCGACGCGGTGACGAATCGGACCTCGGTCGCCTTCAGGTACCGGGGCGAGGACCGGGTCGTGCACCCACACCAGGTGGCGTTCGTTAAGGGCAACTGGCAGGTGACCGGATTCGACGAATTGCGGGGAGAGATCCGCCAGTTCCGGCGGGACCGCATCGATGGCGAGGTGATGGGCACGGGCCAGTCGTTCGAGCCTCCGGAGAACCCGCGGACCGTGATCTCCGACCACATCTGGCGGGCCGGGCCGGGCGAGCCGGAGGAGATCCGGGTCGCCGTGGACCACCGGCACGCCTCGTGGGTGGAGGGCTTCCTGGGATCGACGGCGGTGTCGGAGAGGCGCGACGATGGCTCGCTCGTCGTACTGGAGCGGGTACACGACCAGGAGGCGTTCCGGGGCTTCCTTCTGACTCTCCTCGACGGAGCAGAAGTCCTGGCCCCCGAATCGTTTCGTCGCGACTTCGTCGCCTGGCTCGAGGACCTTCGCTGATGGGTGCCCCGCCAGCAGCCGATCGGCTCAAGAAACTCCTTAACCTCCTGCCCTGGTTGGAGGAGCAGGGGCCGGGGGGTGCCTCTCCGGAAGAGGTGGCCCGGCGCTTCGACTATCCGCGGGAGCTCCTGCTGTCGGACCTGCGGGAGATCGTCCAGTTCCTTGGCGACGACATCGAGTTGCGCTACCTCACGGCCTGGGACCTGTTCGACATCGAGGTCTCCGGTGATCGGATCAGGCTCCTCCACAACGATCTGGTCCGCCGCCCGTTGGGCGTGAGCCGGGCCCGGTTGGCCGAGATCGCCGCCGTGGCCCGATCGATCGCCGCCCATCTCCGGAGCTATGGGGGCACGGCCGAGGACCTGGAACCGCTGGAGGGGGCAATCCTGAAGTTGTCAACGGCGCTCGGCCCGGGTGCGGAGTCGGTCCAGATCCAAGTGCTGTCCGGAGTCGGACGGGTTCTGGGCATTCTGGAGGAAGCCGTCCGGTCTAGTCGCTGCGTCGAACTCGACTACTACTCCTACGACCGGGACGAGATGACCCACCGGGTGGTCGAGCCCCACCGCTGCGTCTACGAGGGACATTGGTATCTGACCGCCCATTGTCGGAGCGCGGACGACCAACGGGTCTTCCGCCTGAACCGGATTCTCGGGGCGGTCCTGTTGGACGACACGTTCGAGCCGCCCGAGGGCGTCGACCAGACGCCTTCAGGGATCCCCGTGGACGGTTCCCTGCCCCAGGTCACGTTGGACCTGGACCGATCGGCCCGGTGGGTGGTGGACCAGTATCCGCACGTGTCGGCGGCCGAGATCGCCGACGGCGGCGTCCGGGTCGTACTTCCGGTGGCTGCCGAGCAATGGCTGGAACGTCTCCTGCTCCGACTCGGTCCGGCAGCCACGGTAGTCGGCGCCCCCGAGGGGCTGGGCGACGACCTCCGCTCGGCGGCCGCCACCAGGATCCTGTCTCGCTACCGCTGAGGGGAGCTCGGCGGTTGGCCACGGGCGCCACGGACCCCCGATGGGCGGGCGCTAGGTTCGTCGCGTGACGGATAGACCCCGCGACGAGAGTACGGGACGGGTTCCCGACCGGCCCGAGGACGACCGGCCCGAGGACGACTGGTCCGACGACGACCAGGCCCGGGCCCTGGCCCGTTCGGAGTCCCGGCCACCGGCAGCTTCCGAAAGGACCCAACCCACCACCTTCTCGGCCTCCCTCCCGCCGTCCGAGGTCCAGGCCGGCAACGACCGGCCTGGTCTGCCAACGGTGGAGGATCCGGCGGGGACCGCACCGCCACCACAGCCGGAACACACGTTCACTGTTCCCACGGTCCCGCTTGGAGCGCCCAAACCTCTGCCGGCGCCGGCACCCCCGGAGGCCGTGCCCTCCGATGGACCTGAACCCGAGGTCGACCTGGGCATCCCCGGTCGGGTTGGCAGCGCCCGGCGAACCGTCGTCGAGTGGGGGGCCGTGGTGGTGGGCGCCCTGGCCTTGGCCTTTGTGGTCCGGGCCTTCTTGCTCGGGACCTATTACATCCCGACGCCCTCGATGGAGCCCACGCTCGCCTCGGGCGATCGGATCCTCGTCAACAAGCTGAGCTACCGACTCCACGACGTGAATCGGGGCGACCTGGTGGTCTTTGATCCGCCAGCGTCAGCCGAGCCGGGTGCCGACCACCTGATCAAGCGGGTGATCGGTCTGCCTGGCGAGACGGTCACAGCAGTGGAGGGCCGCGTCCTCGTCGACGGTGGCCTCCTCATCGAGCCCTATCTCGCCTGGCCGGAGGGCACCGACGCCTTCGGGGCGGTGCCCTGGTGTGACGACGGTGGGGCCGGGTCCTGCCGTGTGCCCGAGGGCCACGTATTCGTCATGGGGGATAACCGTCCGAACTCCCGTGACAGCCGCTTCTTCGGACCGGTCCCGGTTGATTCGATCGTCGGCCGCGCCTTTGTGCGCTATTGGCCCCTCGGAGGCCTCGACCGCCTCTGAGCCCTGTACCCGGTGCGGGTCAGCCCCGGCGCGATAGGCCGTCGACGAGGCGGTCGACATGGTCGCCAAAGATGCCGTCCAGCCCGAGGCGGAGCAAGCGGTCGACTTGCCGGTCGTGCTGGGCGTCCCAACCGAGGCAGGCAAGGCCGAACCTCCGGTAGAGGGCCACCAGGCCGCCAGACCAGTCGGGCTCGGGCAGGTTCACCCCATCGAGGCCCGCCGACGAGAGGTCCACCGCGTGGCGTTCGATCGCCCCGCCGAGACGGTCTAGACGGGTGGAGTGGACGAGCCGGACCGACCGGTCGACGTCCCGCAGGCCGCAGAGGACCTCTAGCTCGGGGTGGCACAGCCACAGACGCGCCGTCGGCCCGGCCGCGGCCACCGCCGCGATGGTGGCGGGCCCGGCCTCCGGATCCTTTAGGTCGAGCGAGAGGGGCAGCTCTGGGTCGATCTCGGCCAGGAGGTCGGCAAGCGACGGCACCTCTTCGGGCAGGTCCACGACGGCGACGGATCGAATGGGCCTGTGTCGCAGCCGGGGGCCGACCCGGCCGTCATGATGGAGGACAGGGACGCCGTCGGCGGTCAGCCACACGTCGCTCTCCAGGCCCGTGGCGCCGAGGCGCAGGGCCAGCAGGAAGGCCTCAAGCGTGTTCTCCGGGGCGTGGGCCCGTCCACCCCGGTGGGCGAAGAGGATCGGGGTCGGGGCACGCCTTCCGGCGTCCTTGGTCACCACAGGGTCCATCATGGCGGCACCGGGGACGCTCGCGCCGGGCCGGGACCGAGAGCGGCCCCGTAGGCTGAGACGGTGGGCAACCTCGGAGGCGGCGAGCTCCTCGTCATCCTGATACTCGGCCTCCTGGTCCTGGGGCCGTCACGGCTGGCCGTGGTGGCCCAGCACGTGGGGCGCCTCGTCGGCCAGGTCCGCCGGCTGGCCTCCGGGTTCCAGGAGGAGTTCCGTGAGATCGTCGAGGACCCGACACTGGAGGCCGCCGCCCGGGCACGCGGCGCCGCATTCCGCGGACCCGAGTCGGAACAGTCCGAAGAGGAAGCAGAGGACGAGCCTCCCGTGAAGGACCATAGGGGCGAAGGTGGTGGTTGACGCCGGGCGGATGCCGCTGATGGCCCACCTCGAGGAGCTGCGGAAGCGGCTCCTGAAGTGCGCCATGGCGGTGGGCCTGGGTGTCGTGGCCTGCTGGATCCTCTACCCATGGATCCTCGACCTGCTCCTGGGGCCGTACTGCCGCCTCCGGGACGACCTCGGAGGGGACTCCGAGGTTGGAACCGTCTTCGGGTCGGGCTGCGAACTGCTGGTGACCGATCCACTCGAGCCGTTCTCAGTGCGGATGACGGTGGCCGGGTACGGCGGCGTGGCCCTGGCCATGCCGGTGCTGCTCTGGCAGGCCTGGCGATTCGTGGTCCCGGGCCTGTACGCGAAGGAGCGGCGCTGGGCCATTCCGTTCGTGCTCAGCGGACTGATCCTGTTCGTCGCAGGATGCTTCCTGGCCTACTGGTCGATCCCCCGGGCTCTGGACTTCCTAGTCGGCATCGGCGGCCCCGACCTGGTCAGCGTGTTCTCGCCGGCCCGCTACCTGGGGTTCGTGGTGAAGATGACCTTGGCCTTCGGGATCGGCTTCGAGTTCCCGCTGGTCCTCGTCTTCCTCCAGTTGATCGGCGTGCTTACGCCAGCCGCCCTACGACGGGCCCGGCGCTACGCAGTGGTGGGAATCGTGGCCCTGGTGGCCGTGCTCACGCCCAGCGGTGACCCGTTCACCCTCCTCGTGCTGTCGGTGCCCATGGTGCTCTTCTACGAGCTAGCGATCCTCCTCGGCCGCCTCCGCCAACGTCGCAGACGACGGGCCGGTCTAGACGACGGTCGGGGGTGACCGTCCACCACGACTTCGCGCTGGACCGCTTCCAGAAGGAGGCCATCGCGGCGATCGATGCCGGACGGTCGGTATTGGTCGCCGCCCCGACGTCCAGCGGGAAGACGGTGGTGGCCGAGCACGCAGTCGACATGGCGCTGGCCGACGGCGGTCGGGCCTTCTACACGGCCCCCATCAAGGCGCTGTCCAACCAGAAGTTCCGCGACCTCGGCATCCTGTTCGGCGCGGAACGTGTAGGCCTGATGACCGGCGATCAGGTCGTCGCCTCCGACGCGCCGGCGGTGGTCATGACCACGGAGGTCCTCCGCAACATGCTCTACGCGGGCTCGGAAGGCCTAGACGGCCTGCGCTGGGTGGTCCTCGACGAGGTGCACTTCCTGGAGGACCCGTATCGCGGCGCCGTGTGGGAAGAAGTCGTCCTGAACCTTGCTCCCGAGGTGGGGATCGTGGCCCTTTCGGCAACGGTGTCCAACGCCGGGGAACTGGGCGATTGGTTACGTACTGTGCGCGGCCCAACCGATGTGGTCGTGGAGCGGCGTCGCCCCGTACGCCTACGGTCCCACTACCTCGTGGGCCAGCGGGGCGGGCGTGGTCGTCCCCGGCGTCTGCACCGGGTGGACCTCCGCAAAGAGGGGAAGCGGGCCAAGGAGGGCCGCCGTTTCGACGTCGAGGGGCACCAGCGCCACCAGCGAGGCCGTTCCGGCGGATGGGTGACGCCCCGCCGCCAAGAGGTGCTGCGCGAGCTCGCCGATGCCGAGATGCTGCCGGCCATCCAGTTCATCTTCAGCCGGGCGGGATGCGACGAGGCCCGCGACCAGGTGGTACGCGACGGGCTGGACCTCAACGACCCGGACGAGGCGGAGGCCGTGGAGGCTCACGTGCGGGCACGGTTGGCCAGCGTCCCGGACGCCGACCTAGTAGCGCTGGGGGTGGACGGCTGGTTGGAGGGCCTGCGACGGGGAGTCGCAGCCCACCACGCCGGCATGGTCCCGTTGTTCAAGGAGGTCACCGAAGAGCTGTTCGCCAACGGGCTCCTGAAGCTCGTCTACGCCACCGAGACTCTGGCCCTCGGTGTGAACCTCCCGGCCCGTTCCGTCGTGGTGGAGCGCCTGACCAAGTTCACCGGGGAGACCCACGAGGTCCTCACGCCGGGACAGTTCACCCAGTTGTCCGGGCGGGCGGGGCGGCGGGGCCTCGACGTGGAGGGCCATGCCCTGGTCTGCTGGTCGCCGTTCATCCGCTACGAGAAGGTGGCGGCCCTGGCCGAGAGTCGGGACTTCGTGCTCCGCTCCGCCTTCCGCCCCACCTACAACATGGTGGCCAACCTGGTCGAGGGCCGGACACGGGCCGAGGCAGTGGACCTGCTGTCCAGGTCGTTCGCCCAGTTCCAAGTGGACCGCCAGGTAGGGGAGAGGCGACGACGCGACGAAGAGCGCCGGGCCGAGGTGGAGCGCCTCCACCGGTCCCTTGCCGGCCGTCGACGGTCGGTGCCGTCCGGACGACCTATCGACCCGGCCGACCTGCGTCCCGGCGACGTGGTGGACCTCGACGACGACCACATCCATGTGGTCCTTTCCGTGGGACAACGCAGTGGTGGCCGGAGCCGGATCCGGACCCTAGATGGAGTGGGGCGGGTGGCCACCGTGGACGACGCCGACCTACCGGGCCCGCCGTCGCTGCTGGGCAGTGTTGAAATGCCGGCACCGTTCCTCCCCGAAGATCCGAACTTCCGACGCGAGGTCCGGGCCCGGCTGAGCGATGTGCTTCCGAATGGCGTCGGGTCCCTCTCCGGCGTACCCGACGGCGGGACCGGCCGTCGTGAGGACCAGCGTCGCCTGACACGACTGGAGAAGCAGTTGGCCGCCTCGGTATCCGAGGTACCCGACCCCGGGAGTGACCTAGCGGCCCGCCTAGACGCCGCCCACCGGGTCCTGGAGGCCCGCAGGATGGCCGACGGATGGGACCTGACCGAACGGGGGAGCGTCCTCACCTCCATCCATCACGAGGCCGACCTTCTGGCCGCCGAAGCCCTCGGCGATGGCCTCCTGGAAGGGATGAGTCCGGCCATGATGGCCGCCGTCGTGTCCTGCCTGACCTACCGAAAGCGGGGTCCCGGCGAGTCCACGGGGGTGCGTCTGGCCGGCGAGTTCCCCGAGCGCTTCGGGGCCCTGAAGGCCCTAGCCGGTCGGATCGCCAGGGCCGAGCGGACCGTGGGGCTGGATCCCCAGGACGAACCCGACCCCGGCTTCGGACACGTCGTGCACGCCTGGGCCTCGGGTGCCGGCCTGGACGAGGTCCTGGAGGACGACCTGCCCGGCGGGGAGTTCGTCCGCAACGTCCGCCTAGTGGCCGACCTGCTCCGCCAGGTGGCCTCGGTGGCTCCGCGCGACGTCGGCGTGGTGGCCGCTGAGGCGGGAGCCCTGGTGGACCGCGGCGTGGTGGCGATGTCGGCCGGGCGCCTCGACGAGGCGAACTGAGGTGGCCGTGGAACGGGGCCACGACTGGGGCGGGCGGTCCGTGGTGCCCGACGACGCGCCGACGGTCGCCACCGACGCCGCTCTGGCCGACCTGGTGGCGGCTGGACACGGACCAGGAGACCCGCCGGTAGTGCTGCTCGGCGGGGACCTGTGCCGGACCCTTGGGGGACGGGGCGATGCCCGTCCCGGGAGCGAGGCCACCGTCGTGGAAGTGGATGTAGCTCAGGTACTGCTGGACGGGCGGCTCCTCAGGTTCGTAGCCCACCTGGTGGCCGGCTCGTGGCACCGACCCGGCCGGTGGTGGGTGGCCGCCAACGCCGCCCACCGGGGTCGGTGGAACGTGGCTCCCCGGGCGCACCCGGGCGACGGCCTCCTAGATGTGCTGGACGCCGACCTCGCAATCGGAGAGGTCCCCGTGGCCTGGCGGCGCCTGGCGGCGGGAATGCACGTACCCCACCCACGTATCGCCGTGGAGCGGTCCCGGACCGCGACTAGGTCATTCCCGGCCGTCGTCCCGGTGCGCCTGGACGGACGGTCGCCGGTGCCGGCCCGGGAGGTGATGGTCCGCCTGCAACCGGGCGCGGTGGTTCGGGTGGCCGTATGAGCCCTGACTCCGGGAGACGGTTCGGGTTGGATTCCGCTGGCGGGCCGCTGGCTAGTGTCCTTCCATGAGCGACGCCAGCATCATGAGCCCAGATGAGGCCCGGCAGCGGGTATGCGACCGGGTGGACGAGTTGGCCGAGGTCCTCGTGGCCGCCTCCCACTCCATTCACGCCAACCCCGAACAGAATTTCGAGGAGCATCACGCCCACGAGGTCCTCACCGGGATCCTCGAGGAACAAGGCCTCGAGGTCGAGCGGGGCGCCTGCGACCTGCCCACCGCCTTCCGATCAGACGCTGGTTACGAGGGCCCAACGGTGGCCGTGCTGTGCGAGTACGACGCCCTTCCGGTCATCGGTCATGCATGCGGCCACAACATCATCGCCACCGCAGGCCTCGGTGCCGGCCTGGCTGCTGCATCTGTGGCCACCGAGATGGGGGGCCGGGTACGCATCCTCGGCACCCCGGCCGAGGAGGGCGGTGGCGGCAAGGTGATCATGGCCAACCGTGGAGCCTTCGACGGCGTGGAGGCGGCGATGATGGTCCACCCGGCCGACGCCGACCTGGAGAACATCACCAGCCTCGCCATCCAGCAGTGTCAGGTGACCTACACGGGGCGAGCCGCCCACGCCGCTGCCGCACCGGAGAAGGGCCTGAACGCCCTGGACGCCATGGTTCTGGGCTACGTCAACGTGGCCGCCCTGCGCCAGCACATCGCCCCGGCCGAGCGGATCCACGGGATCTTCCGCGAGGCCGGGGACAAGGCGAACATCGTGCCGAGGCACACCGCTGCCACCTGGTTTGTGCGGTCTCCGACCTCTGCGGGCGTCAAGTCCCTCAAGGAACGACTCACGGGCTGCCTGGAAGCCGGGGCGGCGGCTGCCGGCTGCAACCTGGAGGTGGTGTGGGACGAGATGGGCTACGCCGAGGTGGTCGACAACCGGGCGCTGCTGAACCGGTACATGGCCCACAGTGAGGCCCTGGGCCGGCCCGTCGGTCCAACCATGGTCAAGCAGGTGGTGGGCAGCACCGACATGGGGAACATCAGTTACCTCATGCCGGGCATCCACCCGATGATCAAGACCGCACCGGAGGGCACGGCCATCCACACCGAGGACTTCGCCCGGTATGCGGTGTCCGAGGAGGCCGACCGCTCGGTGGTCCACGGTGCCAAGGTGATGGCAATGACGGTGGTGGACTGCTGGACCGACCCGTCGGTCCTAGCCGCCGCCCACGAGGAGTTCGCCCGCTTCTGAGCGGGGCCTGCTACCAGAGGCTTGGAGGCGTCCGCGCACGGCGTGCCACTAGCCCATAGGTTCGCCCCTCGTGACGACGTACGCGGCGGAGGCCTTCAGCGATGACGAGGCCGAGGTCCTTCGGCGTTACTTCACCAATCTCGACCAGCCAGTCTTCGCCCTGGTCAACCTGCCCGAGGTGGTCAAGGGGGCCCTGTTCGCCCGCTACTCGCGGTCCGATCTGAGCCTCCGCCGCCTGTTCCTGGACGAGTTCGTCGGCGAGTTGGACGTCTCGGGTGACGAGACGATCGACGCCACGGTCGGACTGCGGCGGGCCGAGGAACTATACGACAAGGTCTTCTTCGAGTACGGCGACGACAGCGTGGCCCAGTTGGGCGGCGTCCACCTGGCCTGCGAGCAGGCCTCCAACGTCCTCACCAAGGTGCTCGAGTGGGGCCGCCTCATGGCCTACCTCGAACAGTCCCCCCGCTACATCGCCTACGACAGCCGACTCGGCGGCCGCTATCGATACTTCCGGGATCCCGAGGTCATGGGCTCGGCTCTGTCGGCCCGCTACGTAGCCGACATGGACCGGCTGTTCGACCGATACGGAGAGATGGTCGGGGTCATGAAGGACCACTTCCGTGCCCGCTCCCCGAAGGACCCGGCGGATTCGGACTTCGTGTACCGCCAAGCCATCGCGGCCAAGGCGTTCGACGGCGTACGGGGCGTGCTGCCCGCCGCCTCGCTCTCCAACGTGGGCATCTACGGGACGGGCCAGGCCTACGAAGCTCTACTGGTGCGGATGCGGGCCCACCCGCTGCCCGAGGCCCGCCAATACGCCGAGTTGATGCTGGCCGAGTTGCGCAAGGTCATCCCGTCGTTCCTCAAGCGGGTCGATCTGCCCGACCGGGGCGAGGAAATCGGGGCGTATGCCGCTGACGTACGGGAGCGCCTCGAGGACCTGGCCGAGGAGTACTTCCCGCCCGACCAGCCCATCGGAGCCGCACCGGTGGTCGACCTCACCGATTTCGACCCCGACGCAGAGGTCAAGTTGGTGGCCGCCGCCCTGTACCCGGTGACCAACCGGTCCGATCGGGAGGTGGAGTCCAGGGTCCGGTCCATGACCGTGGACGAGCGCCTGGTGATCCTNCGGGCCTTCGTGGGCGACCGCGGCAATAGAAGACACCGGCCGGGCCGGGCCCTGGAGCGGCCCACCTACCGATTCGATGTCCTATCGGACTATGGGGCGTTCCGGGACATGCAGCGCCACCGGATGATGACAATCAACTGGCAGCGACTCAGCCCCGACCACGGCTACGTACGNCCACCGGAAATCGACGAGGCAGGCCTCGGCGGGCAGTTCGACGCCGCCATGGAGCGGTCCCGGGACCTCCATGATGCCCTGCAGGGCCCGTTCCCCGAGCAGGCTTCGTATGCCGTGGCCCTGGCCTACCGGGTGAGGTACCTCATGGAGATGAACGCGCGCGAGGCCATGCACGTCCTGGAGCTGCGTTCCACCCCGCAGGGCCACCCCTCCTACCGGCAGGTGGCCCAGCAGATGCACTTAGCCATCCGGGACGTGGCCGGGCACAGGGCCATCGCCGAGATGATGCAATACGTGGACCACTCCGACGAGGCAGAGTTGGAGCGACTCGACGCGGAGCGGAAGGCCGAGGCCCGCCGCTTCGTCCGCGAGGGTGGTTGACGGCTCGTCGCCCGTCTCACGGTTGCGGCGTCGCCTGACCGCGGCCGAACCTGTCTATGATCCCGCCGCGACCACCCCAGCCGCTCCCAGGCGCACCAGGCGCCACAAACCCACCCCCGACGCACCAGAGGAAGACATCACGTGAGCGACGAGCCCACTGACGAGGAGTTCGACGAGCAGGCCATCGAGGAGCCTGACCTCGAAGACGACGACCTGGGCGACGGCGAGTTCGGCGACGACGACGAGGAGCCGGGTGAGGACGAGTCGATTGAGGCCCACGAGGACGAGGACGAGGACGAGGACGAGGACGAGGACGAGGACGAGGCAGGTGCCCGCCCGACGGGTGAGGGGTCCGAAGAGGAGGAAGACGAGGACGACGACGAGGTCGAGGCCGACCTGGACGCAATCCTCCGCGACCGCATCGCGGCCGACGAGGACGAGGACGAGGACGAGGAGGAGACGGCCGGTGTCGTCACTCCTGCCAGTACGCCTTCTGCGGAGGGCGTCGTCGAGCGACAGGACACCGAGATGCACTGCCCGCACTGCTTCCTGCTGGTCCTCTCGGCCTCCGTGGCCGAGACCGGCGAATGCGGCCACTGCGGGGGCCCGATCTCTTAGCGGGTAGTCCCGCGACGACAGGACCACTGCTATGGATGAGTCCACCCGGCCCGCCGTCGCCGACGACCACGATGTCCTCCAGCGCCTGGCCGCTGCGGCCCGGGCCGATCTCGAGGCCAAGAAGGGCGGCAACGTGGTGGAACGCCTCGACCCGCACCGCGACGACCCCGGTGGCCGCCTGATTGCGTCGTTGGATCGGGACGACGCCACCCTGCTGCTGGGCACGATCGACGGAACCCCGGTGGCCTATGGGCTGCTTACCGTGGCCCCGGTGTCCGACGGCAGCCTCCACGCCGTGGTCGAGGAGCTATTCGTGGAGCCGGAGGCCCGGAGCGTCGGGGTGGGGGAGGCNCTTATCGGGGCACTGTTGGACGATGCCCAGGACCGTGGTGCGGCGGCCGTTCAATCCATGGCCCTCCCCGGCGACCGGGCGACCAAGAACTTCTTCGAGTCCCAGGGCATGGTGGCCCGGGCCATCCTTGTCCACCGCTGGCTGGACGGCCCCTGAGGTGACTTATGAGATGACTGGGCGGGCAGAGCAATGAGCGTCGGTCGGCCGGAGGTCTGCGTCGGTGCCGTAGCCGTCGATTCAGAGCGGTTGCTGCTGGTCAGGCGGGGGACCGAGCCGGGCCTTGGCAAATGGACCCTGCCTGGTGGCCGGGTGGAGGCCGGCGAGGCCCTGGTGGCGGCCGTGGTTCGGGAACTGGCCGAGGAGACAGGTCTGGACGGAGTCTGCGGGTCATTGCTCGGATGGGTGGAGCGCATGGGCGTCGACCACCACTTCGTGATCCTGGACTTCCACGTCGAGGTCCTGGACGACGGCCCAGCGGTGGCCGGCTCTGATGCCTCCGATGTGGCGTGGGCCCCGCTACAGGACGTGCACGGTTGGAACCTGGTGGACGGCCTTCTCGACTTCCTCGTCGAACACGGCGTGGTCGAAGGTGGCCTGGCCGGCGTGACGCTCCTGTCCGAGGCCGCTGAGGACTGAGGGCCCAGCCTCAGCGACCCTTCCAGTCAGGCGGTCGTTTCTCGACGAATGCCCGCGGGCCCTCCTGGAAGTCCTCGCTCCGGAACACCTCCCGCGAGGCCTCCCGACTGAGGGCGAAGCCGTCGTCATCGTCCAGCGACGGACCCGCGGCGATGACCCGCCGCGACGCCCGGACGGCCAGGGGCGCGTTGGCGTTGATGCGCTCGGCGAGCTCGACGGCGACGTCGTAGGCCTGACCGGCCGGCGTGAGGTAGTTGACCAGACCGTGACGGTGGGCCGTCTCCGCATCGATCGGGTCTCCGGTCAGGGCCATCTCCATAGCCAGGTTGCGGGGCAGGGCCTTCGGCAAGCGCAGCAGCCCCCCCGCATTGGCNATGAGCGATCGCTTCACTTCTGGGAGCCCAAACCGGGCGTCGCCACCGGCCACCACCAGATCGCAGGAGAGCACGACTTCACAGCCGCCGGCCAGCGCCGGGCCTTCAACGACCGCGATCAATGGCTTGGTGCGGTCCCGCCGGACGATGCCGGCGAAGCCGCCCCTCTTTGTGGTCAGGTCGGACCTTCCGGAGGCGACGGCCTTGAGGTCGGCGCCGGCGCAGAAGACCGGGCCCTCGCCGCAGAGCAGGCCGGTCCACAGNTCGTCGTCGGCCTCGAAGCGGTCGAGGGCGGCCTCGAGGTCGGCAGCCAACTGTCGATCGACAGCGTTGCGGGCCTCGGGNCGGTCAAGGGTGAGGACCGCCAGGCGGTGACGGGCCTCGAAGTGGACGGCCATGTACCGACCCTAGCGAGGAGCCTCCGTCGGCTCGGAGGCGGGCGGAGAGGGGACGGTCGGCAGANGACCTCAGCCGCGCCGGCGGCTACCGCGCGAGCGAGGGGGCTTCGTGGGCTCGATGCCGAAGGCCTTGGCGATGCTCGGGACGCTCATCGAGACCCGCTTGACGACATCCAGAAGCGGCTCGCCGGGCTCGGCGGGTAGGCCCTGCGGGGTGACCCGCTGGTGGACCGGTGAGAGGGCCACGGCGTCGAGCACGGTGGCCCAGCGGTCCTGACCGGTCTCAGCGGTCAGCCCCGCCTCGGCCATGGCTGCAAGGCGGTCCAGGACCGGTGCGGGCAGGGGGGCCCCGGCCTTTGGGGGGCGGGAACTGAGGCGTAGAGCTCGGACCACCCGGTCCTCGTCGANCGCCGTAGTCACGTCGGCCAGCCAGGCCTGGTGTTCTCGGTCAACCCGTGCTGCGAGGCCGGTGCGGAGCTTCTCGGCGAGGGCCTTGTTCTCCTCGCCCCGGGCCGACTGCTCGGCCGCCACCACCACCGAGCGCAGGTCCCGGAGATCGACTTCGTCGATGCCGGCCAGCGCGGCCTCGGCGCGGTCCTGCCAGTCGGCGGCCCGCAGGNTGGGGTGGATCCGCTCGGCCAGCTTCATTAGGAGGGGAGCGGGGATGGGCGGCTCACCGGCCGCCTCGGCGGTCTCGTTCTGGACGTCCACGGCCTTGCGGACACCGGGTACGCCGTCGCGCAGGAGGATCTGGGCGAGCAATCGCTGGTCGTCGGGCAGCGCCGCCAGAGCGGCCTTCCGGTGGGTCCGGCGCGGCTTGAGGCGGGGTGCGCGTGGTACC
>PBUO01000079.1 GCA_002727895.1 Acidimicrobiaceae bacterium
GCGGAATGGCTCATCCTTGAGCTTTGAACTCTTGCAATGATCCAACCAGCGCATACGTCCGCAGACCGCAGTTTGTCGATCCATGACTGAAACATATGACGTGATTATTGCCGGTGGAGGCCCGGTGGGAAGTCGTGCAGCGGCCGTTCGCCTCGCAGTGGCTTGTAGACGCCCTGGAGGAGGGGTTCGCTTCCGGTATCGGGATGGGTGACGTCGACGAGGAAGGTGGCGTTCGACGTCCACGGCATACGGCCCAGCAGTTCCAGGTCGCCGTCGGCCAGTACCCGGATCGCCAGGTCGTCGTCCACCGGGCCGCGACGCCGGAACGGATCGGACGGGGCCTCGGCCGACCCTGTGGCAGCCGGTTCCGCCTCGGTGGCGTCAGTTGGCACAGGGGCACCAGTCGCCGTTGGAGGGCTCCAGCGGCGCGGCGCACCACGGGCACGGCGGACGTCCGGCGGCCACCAGGTCCCGTGCCCGATGGATGAATGCGGCCACCAGTTCGCGGCGCATCGGGAACCGTGCCTGAGCGGGCTGCTCGTCCTCGTCGCGCAGCAGTTCCTCCACGATGAGGACCAAGCGGTCGGTGGTCTGCTGGTAGGTCACGCCGAGGCTTCCCACCACCCAGTCGGCCTCCACCGGGTCGTTGAATTGGGCCGCAGTGGCCGCGTCGGCCACCGCGTCGTCGTCCAACGGGGGGAGGTCGGCCATGAGGCCGGCCAGGAACTCGGCCAGGCCGGCCACCTGCTGCTTCTCGACCTTCAGCGACACGACCTGGTCGGACCGGCGGGCCTGGAGGAAGAACACCCGGCGTCCCGGGTCGCCGACCGTGCCGGTGGTGAAGCCGTCGGTGTCGTCCCAGTCGATCTCTGGTCGAGCCATCGCCCCGGATCCTAGGAATCCCGGGCCGTTGGGGCGGCGGACAGGTGGCCGGTGGAGTTGACGGCCAGCACGGTGGGGCGCTCGGGGGCGTACTGCACGGCGCTGACCGAGCACGGTCCGACCACGATCCGCTGGAACAGGTCGAGCGGGGTGCCCAGCGCCTGGGCGAGGGCCGCCTTGATGGTGTCGGCGTGCGATACGCAGACGATCGCCTCGCCGGGGTGGCGGGCCACCAGGTCGGCCACCTGCCCGGTGATCCGGGCCTGCATCTCGGCGAACGACTCGCCGTCGGGGAATCGGAAGGCCGACGGCTGGCGTTGCACGGTGGCCCAGGCCTTCAGGCGCATGAGGTCCCTGAGGCGCCGCCCGGTCCAGGCGCCGAAGTCGCACTCGTTCAAGCCGGCCGCGGTGCGGACCCGCAGGCCGAGTGCTCGGGCGGTGGGGGCCGCGGTCTCCCGTGTCCTCTCCATAGGGGAGGCGTAGACGGCGGCGACCTCGCCCGGCCCGTCGGGCCCGGCCATCCAGCGGGCTACCGCCTCGGCCTGGGTGCGGCCCTCTTCGGACAGGTGGAGTCCTAGAGCCCGGCCGGGCAGGCGGGCCCCTGTGGTGGGGGTGCGCCCGTGGCGAACGTAGAGCACGAGGGTGGGACGAGCCGACGTGGGAGCCATGGGTCGCCGAACTTACCCTGCCGGGATGCCACGACGTCCTTCCGCCGAGCGGCTTCTGGCCGATGTGCACGACGAGGTGGCCGCCTGCCGGGCGTGCCCGCGGCTGGTGGCGTGGCGGGAGCAGGTAGCGGCCGAGAAGCGGGCCGCCTACCGCGACCAGGAGTACTGGGGGCGGGGCGTACCCGGCTTCGGCGATCCGACGGCCCGCATCCTCGTCGTCGGCCTGGCGCCGGCCGCCCACGGCGCCAACCGGACGGGTCGGGTGTTCACCGGCGACCGCTCGGGCGACTTCCTGTTCGCCGCGCTCCACCGGGTGGGCCTGGCCAACCAGCCGGAGGCGGTGGGGCGTGACGACGGCCTCGAGTTGACCGACGTGTTCATCACCGCCCCGGTCAAGTGCGCCCCGCCGGCCAACAAGCCCACCCCGGACGAGCGGGCCGCCTGCCGGCCATTCTTTGCCCGGGAGGTGGCCGCCCTGGACCGGGTCCGCGTCGTGGTCGTGCTGGGCCAGATCGGGTACGTGGCCGCGGCGGCCGAGTTCGGGCTGTCGCCCCGGCCGGCGTTCGGCCACGGGGTGGAGGCGCCCATGGACGGGGGCCGCACGATGCTCTGCTCGTACCACGTGAGCCAGCAGAACACCTTCACCGGTCGCCTCACCGAGCCCATGTTCGACGAGGTGCTGCTCCGGGCCCGGGAGTTGGCGGCCGGTGCCCCGTCTGGTGCCTTGTCCAGGGCCTGAGCCGGTCGTCCGCCGGTAGCCTCGAGGCCGTGATGCGCTGGTTCCGATACCCGTCAGTCCTCTTTCTGCTGGCCGTGCTGGCCACGGCCTGCGTGGCCTCCGGCGAGCCAGTGTCGTGGGAGGACCAGGCCGACGACAGCGGCCGGGGCCTGGTGGAGCGCGAGTTCATCGACGCCTGCGTAGAGGCCAACGAGGACCTGGGTGCGGTGAAGGCGAAGTCCTTCTGCGGCTGCGTGCTGGACGGCGTGCAGGACGCGGTGACGTTCGAAGAGTTCAAGGAACTCGACGACTTCATCGACAAGCACCGCGACGAGGTCACCTCGGGGATGCTGACCGAGCACTTTGGCTGGTTCGTCGAGGCCACGGAGGCCTGCGCTGGCTGACCTCCCGACGGGTCCGCCGGCGCGGCCGACCCGCCTTTGGAATTCCTTTCAGCCGGCCCGCACGGGGAGGCCGACGCGGGCGCTGGGGTTGGCCCACTCCGGCCACCGGTCCCGGCTCTTGGCGGCCAGCTTGTGCATGAGAGCGATGGCCCCCGGGTCGCTGTCGCCCGGCCGGCCCTCGATCACCCCTTCGGCCAGCATCTGCATGATGACTTGGCGCCCCAGTTCGGTGCGGACGATGGTCAGCGTCCAGTCGTTGTTCTCGCCGATGCCGCCGGTGGAGATGTCGGCGTGCTCGGCGGCGAAGTCGGGGCAGTGGTTGCAGCCCTCGCGGGTCCAGGCGTGGCACTCCTTGAGGTTGACCTCGTGGTAGTCGCCGTTGCGCATCCAGATCTGGAACACGCCCTTGATGTTCATCTTGACCATGTCCTCCTTGCGGAGGCGGTACTTGGCCCAGAAGAGCTCCTCGAAGATGCTGTCGTCGAACGACTTGGAGCACAGCAGGCCGATGTTGAGCTTGATCGGCTTACCGGCCTTGCCGACCTTGCGGTGCCACATGACCGGACCGATGGACGTCTGGCAGCTCATGCCCACCAGGGCCAGTGACGAGAGCCCCCGGTCGATGGCCTCGGGCATGGCCAGCGTGTTAGCCGAGTAGGTGTAGCGGCTGCCCGCGCCGGCCAGCACCGAGTCGCGGTCGGTGGCAACAGCGGGGATGGCCTTCCAACTGCTGGAGCCGTCGGGACCCTCCGGTTCGAGGTGGCTGGTCAGGGCCCCGTCGATGACCCCGTTCTCGAGGCACCAGATGAGGATGGCCGACACCAGGCCGCCATCCTGGCCCTGGGCGTGGACGGTGGCGTCGCTGGCCCGGGTGAGCAGGACGTCCTTGTAGACGCCGGACATCTCGTCGGGCCGACGGGCCCGGGCGAAGAGGTGCTGGTCGGCCTCGGTCTCCCAGTCCCGGAACCGGGGGCAGGCCCGGGTGCAGGAGGTGCAGCCCTTCTGGCCGTGGACGCAGTCGTCGAGGCCGGCCTCCTCCTCGAGGTGGAAGGGGCGGTACTTCCCGGGCTCGTGCTCGTAGCCGATGACGTCGTGAGGGCAGGCGATCACGCAGCCAGCGCATCCTGTGCACAGGCCGGAGGTGATGACCTCGTCGTAGAGCTCCTTCCACTGGAAGGCCCATTTCTTGCGGGTTTCGGCCATTGCCGTCGACCCTAGCCCGGCCCCTGCCGAGTCCCGTTCCAGGCGGCTTCGAAGGGGGGATCTGCCCGGCGGGCTTCTCGGAGAGGGGCTGGATGGGTTGCGTTCCCGCACCGCCGGTCGACGTGGACGCCGTGTTCACCCATCGGTGGACGTTGTGCCAGACGCCCGAGGCCTATGTGGCGTTCGGCGCCAAGACAGCCTTCCTCTCCAACGGGTGACCGGATGGTGGTCTGGCTCAGGCATGGGCGTCGCGGGCGGCTATCCAGGCCATGACCTCGGAGGAGAATCGGTTGACGTCGTAGACGTCCTCCTCGCTTGCCCATCGGCCGTCACCACCCCACGTGAGCACGGCCAGGTTACAGGGCTCATGGACGCTGCCGTCGCCGGGATCGCGGAGTCGATTGCCGAAGCGGGCCACGACCACGCCCCGCTCGTCGTCGACGACGTGCCAGTGGACTGGGAAGGCCACCATGTCGGCGCCAGGCGAGGTGGCCATGGTCGACGACATCCATTCCAGAATGGCCGCCCGCCCGAGGAACTCGCCGTAGGTGGGCTCCACCAGGCGGGCGTCGTCGGTGTACATCTCGGACCAGGAGGTCCAGTCGCCGGTCTTGGCGGCCTCGTCGGCTCGGCGAACGAACTCGGCGAACGTCGTCTCCAACTCGGACCGGGTGGCCGGAGGGGGAACGTTCGGGGTGGGGGACATGTGGCGCCCCTGACAGGACTCGAACCTGTGCACACGGCTCCGGAGGCCGATGCTCTATCCGCTGAGCTACAGGGGCTGGAACGGGTCAGGCTACCGGACGGCCCCATGGCCCCATCCCCACCGGCCGGCACCGGTGGGGCCTACTGGGGTTAGACCCGAACAACCAAACGGTGCGCCAGGCAGAGTTCGAGAGAGCGGTGAACCATTAATCGCAGTACCGCGTCTGGACGCCCCGTCAGTTGGGGTCTGGTCGGGAGAAGGGGGGGCTGAGTTTCTCGGCGGTACCTGTTGTCCACAGGGCGGCAGGGCGGCCGCCCTTGTCGCCCGACCTGGTCGTCTGATCAAGGGGTTTGAGGAAGTCGTTGGTCTGTTTGATCTTTCGCTGGAAGTTGCCGGGATCAAGTTTGGAATTCCAAACAGCCTCATAGACCCGCCGGAGGTCACTGATGGTGAACTCCGGCGGGCAGAAGCGGGTGGCGATCGTTGTGTTCTCAAGACTGGATCGGGCCAGCGCTATGGCGTCAGCGAGGATCTGGTCGTGGTCGAACGCGAGTGTTATCCGACCGCTCTCAAATTCGGCGACGGGAACGAGTTCGGCATAGGCGGCGTCGGTTTCGCCTTTCGGCGTGGGTAGGTCCGGAACGATGGCCCAATAGCCGACGGTAGCGACACGCTGGCCGAGCTCTTTTCGTGGGAGATCCCGCTCCGGGTGGGCATAGATGCCGAATCGTTTGAGGTCTTCTGGTCGCAGGGTGATTCGTGTTTCCTCTTTCAGCTCCCTTGCGGCGGCGACGTCCAGCTCTTCTTCAAAATTGACGAATCCACCGGGTAGTGCCCACCGGCCCAAGAATGGCGGTTTTCCACGCTGAATCAGGAGTACTCGTAGTTCCCTTTCGATCACGGTCATGACGACTATGTCGACGGTCACATACCACGGATGGAACTTCAACGGCGGGAACGCTCCCGGGTCGTAGNCAGGATCCACTGTCACACCCCCTCGTCATGCTTGCGGATGGAGGGTGATCTGCAACCGTTTGGCATGACCCCAAATCTATAGTAATAATTTCGACTTGACAAGAACTGGTGGTACTGATATAGTCAAGCTGACTAATATTAAAGGAGCTGCCGGTATGGAACCCACAGGGAACGTTGAGACCCGATTCGGACCTGATGCGGCCAGGGCGGTTGCTGAACAGATCGGCAACCCACCCCCAGGCCACTTCGGCCTGCAGCCGGCATCGAAAGAACGCTCTCGGGGTGCCCTCGTCGGCGCCATGGTGGGGGAAGCTCTTGGCGAGCCGGTCGAGGATCGCCCCCGCAACTGGATCGTTGCCAACCTTGGTCTGATCACGGGACATGTCGTTCCGGACCCGAAGGCAGGCTCGGACACCCAACTGACCTTGATGACCGGAGACAGCGTCCTGGCTGGTGCCGAGACCCACCCGGAACGGTTTGCTGCCCGACTGGCCGCCGCCACCATCGACACCCGTGGCCAGGCTGTTC
The DNA here is from genome assembly GCA_002727895.1 of Acidimicrobiaceae bacterium. Taxonomy (GTDB): domain Bacteria; phylum Actinomycetota; class Acidimicrobiia; order Acidimicrobiales; family MedAcidi-G1; genus UBA9410. Next base: position 6,085 of record PBUO01000079.1, read on the forward strand.
TGCGGGCCCAGGCCGCTATCCGGGCTGGAAGCCCCTGGTGGTCCGCCTCGTCGAAATCGTCAGCGGGAACCTCCGGAGCCGCGAGGTGCGCCGCGTTCGGCCTCATGTGGACCGGTGATCCTCAACGGGCCGCATATGAGGCGGCCCTGTCCACCTCGGTCACCCATGGCCATCCGGTAGCCACCTCGGCTGCGGCTGCATTTGCCGCTGCCGTAGCTCTCGCGGCCAACGGCGATGGTCCACTCGATGCCAACTGGTTGACAGTGGTTGCCGAGATCTGCGCCGAGTTCAAGCAGGGCGACATCGAAGGAGCAACGGTCATCGACCGAATCCGGATCCTGCCGGCGATGCTTGCCCAGAGCCCGGGGGCGGCACTGAGCATGCTTGGCACCGGACCGGTCGCCATCGAGGCGGTTCCTGCTGCCCTGTGGTGTGCAGCCACGGCTAAGACTCCTGTCGATGGGCTCCTAAACGCGGTCAATGCCGGAGGTGACACCGACACGATCGCGGCCATGACAGGCGCATGCCTTGGTGCCCGCCACGGTGACGGTGCCTGGCCTTCTGAACTCACCCAGATCGGCGGTCTCACCGCGGCCGTGGATGTCGCCGACAGGATCAGCCAGGCCAAACCAGTGGTTTCAGGGCCGAATCCGGCTGGAGAATCCGACGCTGACGTGCCCGTGCATGTTTCGTTCCTGATCGACCGGTCCGGATCGATGGAGAGCCTGGTCGAAGACGTGGTCGGGGGCTTCAACGCATTCCTGTCCACCCAGAAGAGCGAAACCGGCGACTGCACCATGACCTTGGTCCAGTTTGACAGCGGGAATCCGTTCGAGGTGCTGCACGACGCAACACCGATCGGCAAGGTGCCGGACCTCACCAGAGACATCTACAAGCCGCGTGGCATGACCCCGCTGCTCGACGCCCTCGGCGACCTCGTCACCTCGGTCGATGGTCGCCTGGCCAGGCTTGGAACCGCCGAGGACCAGATCGTGGTCGTGTTCTCCGACGGGTTGGAGAACGCCAGCAGGAGATGGACCCGGTCCGCCCTGTTTGAGGCCATCGAGGCTCGGAAGGCCGTCGGTTGGACGTTCGTTTACCTGGGCGCGAACCAGGACAGCTACCACGAAGCCGGTCGCATCGGGTTTGACGACACCAACGTCCAGAACTTCCGTGGCGACGGCACCGGCGCGCTCCATGCCATGAGCAGTGTCGACCGGGCGGTGCGTGACTACCGGCGGTCAGCTCCGGCGGAGAAGCAGCGCCGCAAGCAGAACCTGTTCGACGACTTGAAAGAAGCCGAAGCCGACCACATGGCTCGTTGAAGCCACCCCCAGAGGTTCCGCTGACTTGATCGGACCTCCCTCTTAGGCGGCGAGGTTTAAACCTCCCACTCGCCGCTCCAGGTGCCGGTCAGGTCAGTGGAGCCTCCTCCCTAGGGCGGCGAGGTTTAAACCTCCCACTCGCCGCCCTGGGGCAGTCCGTATCCACCCAGAAACCAAGAACTCACGGAGACCTGGGGATCTCTCTCCCCGGAAGTCCCCGGAAGGGGGAGAAGAGAGATCCCCAGGCCGGAGACCGCTCGGCCCCGATGCAATCGACAGGAGAGCATGACAATCGAAACGTGTGAAACGCTTACCCCCATGAATGGCCATTACCAACTGTGCCCGGATGGGGTCGATGGGCCGACGTCCCGTTCCTATTGGGTGGTCGAAGGCCGGCTCGCAGCCGGTGCCTATCCCAGCGAGAGTGGCTACACCGGATCCGGGCCGATCCCGGAACCACTCGAACAACTGCTCGACGCCGGGATCGGCGTGTTCATAAATCTCACTCAGGACTACCCGGGCGGCACCGACCATCATCTGACCCGCTACGACTCCGGTGTGGAAGGGCGGGGCGAGGTCGTGCGCTACCCGATCGTCGACGGAGCGCTACCCGAGGGTGGCGTCGACGAAATGGCTTTGATCCTGAACAGGATCGATGCGGCCCTTGACGATGGTCAGAACGTCTATGTGCACTGTTGGGGAGGTTCTGGTCGAACCGGAGCGGTGGTCGGCTGCTGGCTTCGTCGCCACGGGCAGTTCGCTGCCGACGAGGTCCTTGAGGGACTGCAGGAACTTCGAGCGGCCGGTGACCGGGAGGGGGGGTGGAAGCCGACCCCTGACAATTCCGATCAGGCCGAGTTCATCGTTGGCTGGAGTGAACCAGTGACCGGCCCCGGCAAGGCGACACTCGACCGGGCCGTAGGGGCTGTCCTTGGTTCAGCGGCCGGTGACGCCCTCGGAGCTGGATACGAGTTCACCAACCCGGAATCCGACCGGGAGATCACCATGAAAGGTGGAGGCGGATTCGACTGGGCGCCTGGGGAGTGGACTGACGATACGCAGATGGCGGTCGCGATTCTCGACGTGATCGCAACCGGACACAGTGACCTGGATGCGATCGCCTCGAACTTCCTCGCCTGGTATGAGGCCGGACCAGCCGATGTCGGGAACCAGACGAGGTCGGTGCTCGGCAGCGCTGTCATCCCTGAAGATCTGGCCGTTGTGGCTGTCGCGTTCATGGACGCGAACCCGGAAGCGGCGGGAAATGGTGCTCTGATGCGCACCGGACCTGTCGCTCTGGCAGCGCTCGATGACCGGACCGAGATCGCCCGGCTGGCCGCATCGATCGCATCACTCACCCACGCCCATCCCGACTCCGTCGCCGCCTGTGTCCTCTGGTCGTTGGCGATCCAACAGGCCATTACCACTGACGGACCCGACCAGGCATTCGACTGGGAGACCGCTGTGCGCAACGGCCTCGAGCACGTTCCCGAAGACAGAAGGCAGAGATGGGACGAAATCATTACCGAGGCCGTCACGGGCCCCCCAGGCATGTTCAACCCCAACGGCTGGGTGATCACCGCATTCCAGGCCGCCCTTTCAGCGATCATCAACACACCGGTACCCGCAGAACAACCATCCGATCATCTCCGCGACGCCCTCGTGGCCGCCGTCCGGATCGGACATGACACCGACACCGTCGCCGCGATCGCCGGTGCCCTGCTGGGGGCACGATGGGGAGCAGGCGCGATACCTGACGAATGGAACACCCTCATCCACGGTGATCGGCTGCGTGACTCCGAACCGGTCACCGGTACCGAACTAGAACAACTCGCCAGGAGAGCGGTTAATGCCTGAACCAGTCTGACTGCTTTTGTTCAAACCATCATGAATCGGAAGCGAAATAACATTTGGCGATGAGTAGCCGGGTGAGAAGGAAGTAGGACCGATGAGCGATACGCAGAGTGGTGAGGACCCGGAACGTGTCGGGGAATGGGTGGAGTTCGCGGCGAACGGATCGACGGCTGGGGGTTACCTCGCCGTTCCAACTTCTGGTTCTGGCACAGGGGTGCTTGTAATCCAGGAGTGGTGGGGCCTCGTTCCCCAGATCAGGCGGGTGTGCGACCGGCTGGCCGCCGAGGGCCACGTGGCGTTGGCCCCTGACCTGTACCACGGCGAGATGGCCACCCATACCGAGATGGACAAGGCCGGAGAGCTCATGACCTCGCTGCCGCCGGAACGGGCGGCTCGGGACATGTCCGCGGCCATCGACCACCTATTGGCCCACGAGGCCACTGTCGGGGAGGCGGTCGGCGTGGTCGGCTTCTGCATGGGCGGGATGCTCACGCTTCGGATCGCCGCGCTGGAGGGCGACCGGGTGGCCGCCGCGGCCCCCTTCTACGGGGCCCCGCTTGGTGACGGAGCCCCCGACTGGTCGGGCCTCACCGCGGTGGTCGAGGGCCACATGGCATCGCACGACGACTTCTTCCCGCCCGACGCGGTGGTCGCCCTCGGCGAGGAGCTGCGGGGCATGGGCAAGGACGTGACTTTTCACGTCTACCCGGACACCGGCCATCCCTTCGCCAACGAGGACGACCCGTTCGGGACCTACGACGAGGTGGCCGCGGCCACCGCTTGGTCCCGCACCCTCGCCCTCTTCCGGGCCCACCTGTCTGCCGCCGGCTGACCGGGGCCCGATCCCGGCCGACACGTCGGGGCTCAGGCCTTCGGCGAGCCTCCGAGGCCGGTCAGGTCGGCCAGCACCGCCGCGTTTCGATCCTCGGCGTCGCCGTCGGCACCTCGGCCCCCCACCGCACCCCGGATAATGCGCCGCCGCACCGCGGCCGACGTCGTGTCGATGGCCAGCACGACCACGATGGTCATGAGCAGCACCGCCCCCGCTGCGGCGAAGTTCCGGAACACCAGCTGGGACACCAGCTCGGCGCCCACCCCGCCGGCCCCGATCATCCCCAGCACCGCCGAGGCACGCACGTTGATCTCGAAGCGGAACAGCCAGTGCGAGGTCACCACCGGCAGCACCTGGGGCAGCACCCCCCACCGCATGCCCGACACCCAACGGCCGCCGGTGGCCGCCACGGCCTCCAGTGGGCCGCCGTCCACCCCCTCGATGGCCTCGGTGGCCCACTTGCCCAGCGTGCCCACCGAGTGCAGTCCGATGGCCAGCGCCCCGGCCCACGGCCCCAGCCCGGTNACCGGGATGAGGATTACGGCCAGGATCAGTTCGGGCACGGCCCGGATCACGTTGAACAGCTGGCGGACCGGTACCCGCACCGNCCGGGGTGCCACGTTGGTGGCGGCCAGGAAGGCCAGCGGGAACGACAGCACGGCCCCGATCAGGGTGCCGATCCACGCGATGTGGACCGACTCGAGGACCTTGGCCGGCACGCCGCGGTCCATCGCTTCGCCGAAGGCCGGCGGGACCATCTGGCGGAAGATGGCCCAGGCGTCGCCCGGCGCCCGNAGCAGCCGGTCCAGCCCGACCTCCAGGCCGTAGACCGACCAGGCGACGGCGACGACGAGCGCCACGGCAACCAGGACGCGTTGTCCGGTCCGCCGGACCCGGACCGGGCGATCGGTGGATGGGGGGCCCGCCGACGGGGGAACCATTGTGGGCGTCGTCGGGTCGGCCATCACACCAGCCGCTTCCGGATGGCCACGCTGACCTGNTCGATCANGAACACCACGACGAACACGATGACCAGNACGCCCAGCACCCGGTCGAACCGGAAGTACTGNCGCTGGGCCTCCACCACCCGTCCGATGCCGCCCGCGCCCACCAGGCCGAGCACTACCGACGCCCGGATGTTGAGCTCGAACACGTACAGCCCGTAGGCCACGTACTCGGGGAGCACCGTGGGGAGCACCCCGGCGCGGATCACCGGCACGTGCCGCCCGCCGGCCGCCCGGGCCGCCTCCAGCGGTCGGGGGTCGGCGCCGTCCACCGTCTCGCTGAACAGCTTCACCATTACCGCCAGCGAGAAGACCGACAGGGCCCACGACCCGGCGAAGGCACCGATGCCCACCGCGGTGACCAGCAACTTGGCCCAGAACAGGTCTGGCACGGCCCGCACCACGTTCATGACCGCCCGACTGGCCACCAGCACCACCCGGTTGGGCGACGTCAGTGGCGACATGGCGAAGGCCACCGGGAGGGCCAACCCGCAGCCCACCAGGGTCGACACGATGGCGATCTGGAACGTCTCGACCAGCGGATCGAGAACGTTGTGGCGGTCCAGCACCCAGTCCCACGGGATGGGCCAGAACTTCTCCCACAGTGGGTTGGACCACACGGTCCAGAACGTTGAGAGGTCGAAGCCCACCGTGCGGCCGGCCACCACCGTGTAGGCGGCCAGGGCGGCGGCCAGCGCCCACGTCCGGGCCCGGGGCCTGGGGCGGACTGGCCGGTCCGTCATCCCTCGGTCAACAGGTCGTCGTCGGTGATGGCCCGCCCGTAGATCTCCCGGAAGGTGTCGTCGGTGACGTCGTCGATATCGCCGTCGAACACCACCTCGCCCTCCCGGAGGCCGATCAGGCGCCGCCCGTACTCGCGGGCCAGGTCCAGGAAGTGCAGGTTGACGAGCGTGGTGATGCCCAGGTCCCGGTTGATGCGCTGCAGGTCGCCCATGACCTGCCGGCTGGTCACCGGATCCAGGGCGGCCACCGGCTCGTCGGCCAGCACCACCGACGGCTCCTGGGCCAGGGCCCGGGCGATGCCCACCCGCTGCTGCTGGCCGCCCGAGAGGTCGGCGGCCCGTACGAAGGCCTTCTCCACGATGCCCACCCGCTCCAGAGCGACCATGGCCGCCTCGCGGTCGGCGGCCGGCCACAGGCCGAGGGTGGACCGCCACGACGGCACCCGGGAGAGCCGACCCATGAGCACGTTGTTCACCACCGACGTCCGGGTGGCCAGGTTGAACGTCTGGAAGATCATCCCGACGCGCGACCGCACGGCCCGCAGGTCGGCCGGCGAGGCGCCGACCACCTCGGTGCCGTCGACGGTGATCGACCCCGAGGTGGCGGGGACCAGGCCGTTGAGGGCTCGCAGCAGGGTGCTCTTGCCGGCCCCAGAGAGGCCGACGACCACGACGAACTCGCCGTCGCCGATGGACAGGTCGACGTCGCGCAGGGCCCGGACGCCGCCCCGGTAGGTCACCGAGACGTTCCGGAACTCGATCATGGGACCGGGCCCTGCTCGACGTCGCGCGTGGCGTCGTGCGTCGTGGTCGTCACCCTCGTCGCGTTCCCGACGGACCTCAGCCCGGAGGTTCGGTGATGCCGAGAGCCTCGGCCGCGGCGCGCACCACGTCGAAGTCGGAGTCGACGGCCCGGCGGATCGACGTCCAGCCGTACATCTCGTCGAACACCGCCTCGCCCTCCTCGGTCTCCAGGTAGGCGTGGATGGCTTGGTAGATGGCCGTCTGCAGGGTGTCGGGCAGCAGGCTGCTGGCCGCCACCACGTCGTTGGGCACCTCGGAGGTGATGTTGAACACGATCACCTTGTCGCCCACGTCGACCTTCTCCTTGCGCAGGGTGCGGCGGGCGTCGTCGTAGGACACGCCGACGTCGGCGTCGCCGTTGTAGACGGCCACCACCGCGGCGTCGTGGCCGCCCGTGAAGATCGGGGTGATGTCGTTCACCGGGTCGATGCCGGCCTGGATGAGCTGCAGGGCCGGGAACAGGTACCCCGAGGTGGACGACTCGGAGGTGAAGGCCACCCGCTTGCCCTTCACCTTGGTCAGGTCGGCCATGCACGACGTGCCGGGGGAGACGTCGCCGGCGTCCACCGACTCGCCGAGGGCCTTGCCGGAGTCGCCGAAGTGGACGCCGACCTGCAGGGCGACCGCGTCCAGCGCCCCGACCTGGACAACGCCGTCGTTGGAGTTCTCCAGCGCGGTTGCTGACTCGGGTGTGGTGTCGCACATCGACGGGTCGTTGGTCATCCACTGGCCGTGGTACGTCGGCGAGCCGTAGCGGATGGCCTGGATCAGCACCTCCATGTTCCCGAACTGCTGCTGGGCCAGCACGTAGCCGAAGGGCCCGAAGGCACCTAGGTCGGCCGAGCCGGTGCCCATGGCCGTCACCAGGCCGGTGTAGTCGGTGGTGACCACGCCCTCCACCTCGATGCCCAGGGCGTTGGAGAGCACGTCCATGAACGGCTGGATGTCGTCCTGGAGCTGCTCCTGCTCGGAACTGGGCACGAAGCCGAAGGTGATCTTGTCGGGCCAGGTGCCGTCCCCGGCGGCCTGGCCGTCGTCGTCGGAGCAGGCGCCGGCCACCAGGACCAGGGCCAGCAGCGTGGCGAGCAGTGCGCGGATTCTCATCGGTTCCTCCCGTTAGCGGCGCACCCGACGGTCCGCCGGTCGCGCGACCGTAGCCAACGTGGCCGGTCCGGTCTTCCATCGCCTTGTCCGGGCTCCTCGAGGAGCCCCGGAGGCGGGGCCGGGTCCTAGGGTGCGGCGATGCCGACCGGTTCGTCGCAGATGCCCGGCGATGCACCTGGTGGCGTGCGGGACCGGTCGGGCCTGGGGCGCCTCTCGGCCACCGGGGCCATCCTCTGCTGGTCGGGGGGCAACGTGATTGTGGCCCAGTTCGAGATGCCGGGCATGTCCATCGCCTTCTGGCGCCTGGTCCTCGGTGCCCTGGTCTACGGGGCCGTCCTCTACGGCTCCGGCCGACGCATTTCCCGTACCGACGTGCACCTCGCCCTCCCGGTGGCCGTGGCGTTCGCCCTCGAGCTGGGCCTGTTCTTCACCTCCCTGCACCACACCAGCGTTGCCAACGCCACCATCATCGGCAGCCTCCAGACCATCGTCCTGTTGGCCGTGGCCGCCCGGCGCTACCGGGAGCGGATCGGCTGGTGGCTGGTCGGCGTAGGAACCGTCGCCATGGGCGGGGTGGTGGTCGTGGTCCTCGGTGGCGACGGCGACGGCGGTGGGCTGAACCTGCGGGGCGACCTGCTGGCTGCGGTGGCCATGGTCTTCTTCTCGGCCTACTTCGTGCTGGTCAAGGAGGTGCGGTCCAGGATCGACACCTTCACCCTGCAGACCGTCACCATGGCCATCGGCGCGTTCGTTCTCCTGCCCTTCGCCGCGCTCGACGCCGGACAGGCGCTGCCGGCGTTCCCGACGTGGTCGCAGTGGGGGTGGTTGGCTCTGCTGCTGGCCATCCCGGGGACGGGCCACTTCCTCATGAACTGGGCCCACCTGCACGTGACGCTGTCGCTTGCCGGCCTGCTCACCCTGGCCATCCCGGTGTTGTCCACGTTCGGGGCCTGGCTCCTGCTCGACCAGCTGCTGTCCACGGCCCAGGCGGTGGGGATGGTCGTGGTTCTGGCCAGCCTCGTCCTGGTTGTACGCCGCGACGCCCGCCTTGGGGAGGCCGCGTCTCCGGGCTGACCGGGTTCAGTCGAAGGCGTCGTCCCCGTCGGCCAGCAGCGCCGCGCCGACCGCTCCGGCGTCGTCGCCCAACTCGGCCAGTCGCACCTCGACCGGGTCGCGGTGGGCGCTACCCAGCAGGAGGTTGCCTAGCCACCGCTCCACGCCGGCTCGCAGCGGCTCGCCGAGGCCCGACACCCCACCACCGAGGGCCACCCGGGCCGGGTCCAGGACCTGCACCAGGTTGGCCACGCCGAGGGCCACCTCGTGGCAGAAGTCGTCCAGCACGTCCGGTGTGACCTCGCTGTCGGCCACCGGGCCCCCGAGTAGCCGATCCAGAGCGGTGCCGGCCGCGAAGTGCTCCCACGGACCCCGCTGGCCGGTGTGGTGGGCGGGGCCGTTGCGGTCCACGACCATGTGTCCGGATTCGCCGGCGAACCCGCCTGCTCCCCGCAGTAGCCGTCCGTCGACCACGAACCCGGTCCCGATACCCGTCCCCAGAGTCACCAGCGCGAAGTCGGCGACGCCCCGCCCGGCACCCAGGCGGTGCTCGGCCAGGGTGGCGCACGTGGCGTCGTTGCCCATGGCCACCGGCAGGCCGGTAGCCCGCTCCACCCTGGGGCCAAGGGGGAACTCGACCACGTCGGGCAGGTTGGGCGAGTAGCGGAGCGTGCCCGATCGGTGGGCCAGACCGGCCACCCCGAGGCCCACCGCGGCCACGGCGTGGCCCCGGTCCCGGAGGTCGGCCACGAGGCGGGTGATGGTGGCGGCCAGAGTCGGGCCGTCGCCGGCGCTCGAGCCCCGTGCCTGGTCGNGGACGGACCCGTCTCCGGGGTCCACNACGAGCGCCCGGACGTTGGTGCCCCCGACGTCGACGCCTACCACCAGGTCGTCGCCGCTCACGGGCCGGAACGTACCACCGGCCCCGGTGGCCGATCGGGGGAACCCTCAGCGGTTGGGATGTGGTTCAGCCCAGGAGCGCGTCCTCGAACGGGAAGTCGCTGAGCANNTCGGTCCCCGTCTCGGTGACCAGCACCTGCTCCTCCAACTTGACGCCCTCGGCGCCCCCCTCGGCCCCGATGTAGGACTCGACGCACAACGTCATGCCCGGCTCGATCACCCCGTCGTAGCCCGACGCCTCNAAGTCGTGCCGGTGGTACAGGTACGGGTACTCGCCGGTCATGCCCACCCCGTGCGACGANAGGTAGTAGCGCTGGGCGGCGAACTCGTCGGGGATGTCCCACGCCCGCTCGGCGTACTCCCGGAAGGTCACCCCGGGACCNATGANCGCCATGTTGTGGTGGACCTGCTCGTGGGCCAGGCGGTAAAGCCGCCGCTGCTCGGCCGACGGGCCATCGGGTCCGGCGTGGAAGGTGCGGGAGAAGTCCGAGTAGTAGCCGTGGCAGCCGACCACGTCGGTGTCCAGGGCCACCAGGGCGTTCGCCTCGATGGGAGCGTCGCCGGCCTCCTGAAACCACGGGTTGGTCCGGGTGCCGGCCGTCATCAGCCGGGTCTCCACGTAGTCGCCGCCCTCTGCGACCACCACCCGGTGCAGTTCGGCCCAGAGTTCGTTCTCGGTCAGGCCGGGCCGGATGGCGTCGCGCAGGGCATGGACGGCCCGTTCGGTGGCCCGCAGGCTCTCCAGGATGCAGCGCAGCTCCTGTTCGCCCTTGACGGCCCGGGCCCGTTCGACCGGAGCCTGGGCGTCCACGATGCGGAAGCCGGCGGCGGCCAGCGCCGTCGAGGCGCCGTGGTTGATGCGCTCCAGGCCCACCGTCGCCCCGTCGCCCACCACGTCTTTCAGCAGACCGGCGGCCTCGGTGGCCCACTGCCGCTCGACGTCGGCGATGGCCGGACCGGCGGCCACGTAGCTGGCCGTGGTGGCCGGCCGGACCTCGTCGATGGTGGAGAGCCCGTCGGCCAGGTGGTGGGCCCCCGTGAACTCGAACAGCACCACTGGGCCCTCGACGGGGAGGAACAGATAGCGGGAGGGGTTCCGCTGGTGGAACACCTGCATGTTGCGGGCCCCGGTGGCGTACCGGACGTTGACCGGGTCGAACAACAGGCAGGCGTCGACGCCATGGTCGACCATCCGGGCCCGTAGCCGGTCCCGCCGGTCGTGGATCAGCGCCTCTTGATCGATGGGAGGCGGGCCGGTGGGGGGAGGGGTGGACGGCACGGCGCGCAGATTACGCACCCGGGCCGTGCCGGGGGCCGCCGGTAGCATCGGGGGATCCCCCGGGTTCCGAAGGTCGGACCCGCCCCAGCCCGACGAGCCCAGCCCCGGAGCAGCCCCGCCATGGACGTGCGTGACACCCTCACCGACGCCATCCGCGGCGCCCTCGGGGTCCTCGGAGTGGACCCCGTCCCCGAGGTCGTCCAACTGGAGCGCCCGGCCAATCCCGAACACGGCGACTGGTCGACCAACGTGGCCCTGGCCTCGGCCAAGGCGGCCGGGCGCAACCCCCGCGAGCTGGGCACCCAACTGGCCGAGTACCTGACGGCCACGCCGCCCCCCCACGTGGTGGGCGTCGAGGTGGCCGGCCCCGGCTTCGTCAACTTCCGCCTGGCCGACACCTGGCTGCACGACGTCCTGGTCCAGGTGGTCGAGGGCGGCGAGGATGGCTACGCCCGGCACGACANCGGCGCGGGCACTTCGGTCATCGTCGAGTTCGTCAGCGCCAACCCCACCGGCCCGTTGCACGCAGGCCACGGGCGCGGGGCCTGCTACGGCGACTCGGTGGCCCGNCTCTACGAGCGGTGCGGCTACGAGGTGGTGCGCGAGTTCTACATCAACGACCGCGGCCTCCAGATGCAGAACTTCGCCGCCTCGCTGGCCGCCCGGGCCGCCGGCCACGACGTGCCCGAGGACGGCTACCACGGCCANTACATCGCGGAGTGGGCAGGGGAGATGCCCNCCGACGCCGACCCGATGGAGTGGGGCTACGCCCGGGCGCTGGCCGCCCACCGGACCGTGCTCGAAGACCTCTCCATCTACTTCGACTCGTGGTTCAGCGAGCGCTCCATGATCGATACCGGGGCCATCGACACCACCCTGGCCGACCTCCGAGCCGCGGGCGCCGTCTACGACGAGGACGGGGCGGTCTGGCTGCGTAGCACCGACCACGGCGACGACAAGGACCGGGTGCTGGTCAAGGGCGATGGCGAGCCCACCTACCTCATGCCAGACGTGGCCTACCACCGCGACAAGTTCACCCGGGCCGATCGCCTGGTGAACGTGTTCGGCGCCGACCACCACGGCTACGTGGCCCGCATGCACGCCGCCATGGCCCTGCTCGGCCACGACCCCGACGAGCTCCAGATCGCCATCACCCAGTTGGTGGCCCTGCAGCGCGACGGGAAGGACGTGCGGCTGTCCAAGCGCACTGGCGAGATGGTCGAGTTAGCCGAGGTGGTCGACGAGGTGGGTGCCGACGCGGCCCGCTTTACCTACCTGCTGCTCTCGGTCGACTCCCCCCAGACCTTCGACATGGACCTGGTGGCCAGCCAGGTCAACGAGAACCCGGTTTTCTACGTGCAGTACGCGCACGCCCGCATCCACCAGGTGGTCCGGCGGGCCGGCGAGGCTGGCATGGACCGGGGCCTCGTGGCCGACGCCGACCTGTCGCTGCTCTCGCACCCCCGGGAGTTGGAGGTCCTTCGGGCCCTGCACGAGCTGCCCGACACCGTGGCCCGGGCCTGCCGGGAGCGGGCTCCGCACCAGGTCACCACCTGGGTGCGGGACCTGGCCGCGTCGTTCCACGGCTTCTACCACGACTGCCGGGTGCTGGGCGACGGCGTCGATCTGGAGCTTTCGGTGGCCCGCCTGTGGCTGGTCGAGTCGGTCCGGGTCGGCCTCGCCGTCGCCCTCGACCTGCTCGGCGTGGGCGCTCCCACCGAGATGTGGCGCGACGACGACGGGGACCCCGTCGGGGAACGAGCCTGACCATGGCCGGACCTCTCCCCGTCGGGCTGCTCCCCGACACCGCGTCCATCGGTGGCGACGGCCGCCTGTCGGTCGGCGGGTGTGACCTGGTCGACCTGGCCGACGAGTACGGCACGCCCCTGTTTGTCTACGACGAGGCCCACCTGCGGGCCCGTTGCCGCGAGGCGGTGGCTGCATTCGGCGACGGCGTGGCCTACGCCAGCAAGGCCTTCCTGTGCGGCGCCATGGCCCGCCTGGCCCACGAGGAGGGGATGCATCTCGACGTGGCCACCGGCGGCGAACTGGCGGTGGCCCGACGGGCCGGGGTGCCGGGCGACCGGCTGGTGTTGCACGGCAACAACAAGAGTGACCTCGAGCTGGCCATGGCCGTCGACGAGGGCGTGGGCCGGATCGTCGTCGACTCGTTCGACGAGCTGGACCGCCTCGACGCGCTGTTTGCCGCCACCGGAGCTCGACCCCGGGTGCTGCTGCGCATCACCCCCGGCGTGGAGGCCCATACCCACGAGTTCGTGGCTACCGGCCAGGATGACTCCAAGTTCGGCTTCACCGTGTCGACCGGGCTAGCTGTCGCGGCGGTCGAACGGGCCGCGGCGTCGACGTCGGTGGATCTGGTCGGCCTGCACGCCCACATCGGCAGCCAGGTGTTCGAGGTGGGCGCTTTCGCCCGGGCCGTCGAGGTCCTGGCCGGCTTCGCCGCGCCATTCGGCCTGCCCGAGCTCTCGGTGGGCGGCGGCCTCGGCGTGCCTTACGTGGAGGGCGAGTCGGCACCCACCATCACCGAGTGGGCGGCCGGGATCCGGGCCGTGTGCGAGGCGGCCGGCGTCACCGCCCGGGTGTCGGCCGAGCCCGGCCGGTCCATCGTGGCCGCCGCCGCGGTGACCCTCTACAGGGTGGGCACCGTCAAGGACCTGCCCGGCATCCGTACCTACGTGGCCGTCGACGGCGGGATGAGCGACAACCCCCGCCCGGTCCTCTACGGCTCGGGCTACGAGACGTTGCTGCCCCGGTCCGCCGATGCCGAGCGGCCACGGGCCGTCCGGGTGGTGGGCAAGCACTGCGAGTCCGGCGACCTGCTGGTCCGGGAGGGATGGGTGCCCGACGACCTCGCCGTCGGCGACGTACTGGCCACCCCGGTCACCGGCGCCTACGGGGTCTCCATGGGCTCTAACTACAACCACGTCCTGCGCCCCGCCGTGGTGTTCGTGGCCGACGGCGAAGCTCGTCTCGTGGTCCGGCGCGAGACTTACGACGACCTGGTGCTGCGCGACACCTTCGCCGGGGGCGACGTCGCCGAATTGGGCGACTGACTGGCTGGGTCCGGGCAGTACCGTCATCGCCATGAACGCCTCCGACGCGTCCCCCGACCCGGTGTCCGTGCGCGTCGGCCTGCTGGGCTGCGGCCACGTGGGCGCAGCCCTGGCCGCCCTGGTGGCCGAGCGCCGGTCCGAGGTGGCCCGCCGTCGCGGCCTTGACCTCGAGGTCACCCGTATCGCCGTGCGCAACACAGCCATCGACCGCGATGTCCCGGTGGCCCAAGACGCCTTCACCGCCGACGCGGCCTCCGTGGTGTCCGACCCGGACGTGGACGTGGTAGTCGAGGTCATGGGCGGAATCGAGCCGGCCCGCGAGTTGGTGGCCACCGCCCTGGCTGCCGGCAAGCCAGTTGTGACGGCCAACAAGGAGTTGCTGGCCAACCACGGCGCCGAGCTCTTCGCCCTGGCCGAGGCCAACGGCGTCGACCTGCTGTTCGAGGCGGCGGTGGCCGGGGCCATCCCCATCATGCGGCCGCTGCGCGAGTCGTTGGCCGCCGAGCCCATCACCCGCGTCATGGGCATCGTCAACGGCACGACGAACTTCATCCTGACCCGGATGGCCGACGGCGGCGCCTCCTACGGAGACGCCCTGGCCGAGGCGCAGAGCCTCGGCTACGCCGAGCGCGACCCCACGGCCGACGTGGAGGGCTACGACGCCGGGGCCAAAGCGGCCATCATGGCCACGGTGGCCTTCGGGGCCCGGGTGGTAGCCGGCGACGTGTACCACGAGGGCATCTCGGACATCACGGTGGCCGATATCGAGTTCGCCGCCGACCTGAAGCACTGCATCAAGCTGTTGGCCGTGGCCGAGCAGACCGCGGCCGACAACGGGGAGCCCCAGGTCGGCGTGCGGGTGCACCCCACGCTGGTGCCCCTCGACCACCCGCTGGCCTCGGTGAACGGCAGCTTCAACGCCGTATTCGTCGAGGGCGCTGCGGCCGGTGACCTCATGCTCTACGGCCGTGGCGCTGGTGGCCGTCCTACCGCCTCGGCGGTCCTCGGCGACCTGGTCGACGCGGCGGGCAACCTGACCCGGGGCCACGCTGCCACACTCGGCACGCTCGAGCGGGCCCGCATCGCCCCCATCGACGACGCGGTGTCGGCCTACTACCTGAATGTCGAGGTCGACGACCGCCCGGGCGTCCTGGCCTCGGTGGCTGCGGTGTTCGGGGAGCACGAGGTGTCCATCCGCTCCATGGAGCAGGAGGGCCTGGGCAGCGAGGCCCGGCTGGTTTTCATCACCCACGGCGCCCGCGAGCGCGACGTCCGGGCCACGCTGCACGACCTCCGCTCTCTGGAGGCCGTCCGGGCCGTGGGCAGCGTCCTGCGGGTCATCGGCGACTGACCGCCGCCCTCGGGGAACCAGACGCGACGACGCGATGCGGTACGTGAGCACCCGGGGGGCCGCCCCCGTCCTCGACTTCGCCGACACGCTGCTGGCCGGACTGGCCGACGACGGCGGCCTCTACGTCCCCGAGGCGTGGCCCACGCTGGGCCCCGGCGGGCGCGGCGACTACGTCGAGACGGCGGTCGATGTCATGGCGCCCTTCGTGGGGGACGCCGTCGACAGCGACGCCTTCGCGTCCATGGTGGCCGACGCCTACGCCGGCTTCGACCACCCCGACGTCACCCCGCTGGTCGAACTGTCCGACGGCATCCACCTCCTCGAGTTGTTCCACGGACCCACGCTGGCCTTCAAGGACGTGGCCCTCCAGTTGGTGGGCCGCCTTTTCGACCACGAGTTGTCACGGCGCGGTGAGCGGGTGACCATCGTGGGCGCCACCTCGGGCGACACCGGCTCGGCGGCCATCGAGGCCTGCCGGGACCGCGAGGCGGTCGACATCGTGATCCTCCATCCGGCCGGGCGGGTGTCCGACGTGCAGCGGCGCCAGATGACCACCGTGCCGTCGGCCAACGTCCACAACGTGGCCGTCGAGGGCACGTTCGACGACTGCCAGGACCTGGTGAAGGCCATGTTCGCCGACGTGGCCTTCCGCGACGAGGTGCGACTGTCGGCCGTGAATTCCATCAACTGGGCCCGGGTCATGGCCCAGGTCGTCTACTACGTGGTGACCGCCGAGCGCCTGGGGGGTCGGCGCTCCGAGGTCGCCTTCTCTGTGCCCACGGGCAACTTCGGCAACGTCTTCGCCGGCCACGTGGCCCGGCTGTCGGGCCTGGCCGTGCCGCAGCTGGTGGTGGGCAGCAACACCAACGACGTACTCACCCGGTTCTTCGTCGACGGCGCCATGGACATCGCCGAGGTGGTTCCCACGACCTCGCCCAGCATGGACATCCAGGTGTCCTCCAACCTCGAGCGGCTGCTCTTCGAGATGGGCGGACGGGATGGTGCGGCGGTCGGCGCCCAGATGGACGACTTCCGGGCCACCGGACGGTTCCGCCTCGACCCCGCACAGCACACTGGCTTGGCCGATGGATGGGCCGGGGCCCGCTTCGGCGACGACGAGGTCCGGGCCTGCATCGGCGACGAGGCCGACCGGTCGGGGATCGTGCTCGACCCGCACACTGCGGTCGGCCTGCTGGCCGCCCGGGCGTGCCGTCGCGATCCGACGGTCCCCATGGTGGCGCTGGCCACCGCCCACCCGGCCAAGTTCCCCGACGCCGTCGAGGCGGCCACCGGTGCCCGTCCCGCCCTGCCCGAACGCCTGGCCGACCTCCACGAGCTGCCCGAGCGGCTCGTCGGCCTGCCCAACGATCTGGTCACCCTGCAGGACCACGTCCGGTCCTGCCGACGAGGCTGACTGCTGCGAGGATGCCCAGACCATGACGACCCGCCGCAAGCACGTGATCTGCGTCCCCGACGGCTGCGCCGACCTGCCGGTCCCCGAGCTGGACGGCCGTACCCCGATGGAGGTCGCCCACACCCCGGTGCTGGACGCCCTGGCGGCCCGTGGCGAGGTGGGACGGGCCGCGGTCATCCCCGAAGGGATGCCGCCGGGCAGCGACGTGGGGAACATGGCCATCATGGGCTTCGACCCGGCCGAGTACCACACGGGTCGGGCCCCCATCGAGGTGGCGGCAATGGGGCGAAGCCTGCGCCCCGACCAGACGGCCTTTCGTTGCAACCTGGTGGTAGTCCGCGACGGCGTGATGATCGAGTAGCTACCGGCCCGCTTCGTTGCCCCACAACTGCTGCAGGCGGTGATCCCGACCGCAACCCGCTCGATAACTGCGGTAGCGGGTCGGATTCTTTTTGTAGAAGTCTTGGTGGTATTCCTCGGCCAGCCAAAAC
>PBUO01000080.1 GCA_002727895.1 Acidimicrobiaceae bacterium
TGTGCATCAGCCAAAGCGCGGAACCTCAAAACAGCCTCGAGCTCAGATTCGAGCAAAGAAGTCTGGAACGCCAGCGGGTTGTCCTTCGGCACGCGCAGCACCTTCAACAAAATGAACAGGGCGTGGTGGCAGAGCTCGCCGTCCGTCAGCGCGCCGCACGAGCACGAGTGGCGGTGTCCAATTTTTACGCGGTGCTTCTCGCGCGCGGGCCGCTCGCTCGCCTCGTCGCCGTCTGGCGCGTTTTGTTCCGCAACCACAAAAGACGTCGGGCCCGTCGTGGACACGAGGAGCATGCGTCTGCGCTCGACGCCCTCGGCGCCCAGTGGCAGGACGTCTGGGGCTGGGAACGTCCCCGCTATTACGGCGAGCCCGAGGCGTACTCGTGGCGCCGCTCTAATGCCCACGACATCGTGGCCGCCGAATGCGCCGGCGTCCGCGAGCGGGTCGGCATCGCGGACCTGACCGCCTTCGCCAAGTTCGAGGTCACCGGCGTCGACGCCGAGGCCCTCCTCGGCCGGCTGTCGGCCAACCGGCTCCCGGCCCGCGACGGCACCCGCCTCGTCCACATGCTGACCGAACTCGGCGGCATCGAGTGCGAGATGACGATCACCCG
The DNA here is from genome assembly GCA_002727895.1 of Acidimicrobiaceae bacterium. Taxonomy (GTDB): domain Bacteria; phylum Actinomycetota; class Acidimicrobiia; order Acidimicrobiales; family MedAcidi-G1; genus UBA9410. Next base: position 614 of record PBUO01000080.1, read on the forward strand.
CCTCGGCAACGGCCGCTTCTGGCTCAACTCGGCCATCGCCGGCACCGACCACGACCACGACTGGCTGGTCCAACACGTCGAACCCGGCGAGGACGTCACTGTCGTCGACTACACCGACGAGGTGGCCATCCTCGGCGTCACCGGCCCCCGGGCCCGCGACACTCTCGCCGTCTGCACCGACGCCGACCTCTCCAACGACGCCTTCCCCTGGCTCACCGCACAGGAGGTCACCGTGGCCGGCGTGCCGTGCACCGCCCTGCGGGTCAGCTACGTCGGCGAGTTGGGCTGGGAACTCCACCACCCCATCGACCGCATGCCCGAGCTGTACAACGCCCTGGTGGTCGCCGGGGAACCCCACGGCATGGTCCACTTCGGCTCGTCGGCCATGAACGCCATGCGCCTCGAGAAGGCCTACAAGGCATGGGGCGGCGAGCTCACCACCGAGATCACCCCGATCGAGGCCCGCCTCGGACGGTTCGTCGACCTCGACTCGGGCCGAGACTTCCTCGGCCGCGACGCCATCCTGGCCCGGCGCGACCAGGAGGTCGGCGGCCAGGCCCTCGACATGGTGCTCGTCTACTGCGAGGTCGAAGCCACCGACTCGGACTGCCGCGGCAACGAACCCTGCTACGCCCCCGGCGGTACCGAATGCATGGGCATCACCACCGGCGGCACCTGGGGCCACACCGTCGGCAGGTCGCTGGCCTTCGCCTACGTCGACCCGCACTTCGAGGCCCCCGGCTCCACCTTCGAGGTCACCTTGTTCGGCGAACGCCACACCGCCACCGTGCTGGCCGGCGCCGCCCACGACCCGGACAACGAGAGGCTGCGGGCATGAGCGCGCCGGGCAGGCGCACCGGACGGGCTGGCGGACGGGCCGCCCGGGTCGCCGCCCGGGCCGCCGGACCCGCCGACCACGAGAAGGCGGTCCGCCCGGGCTTGGCCGGCGGCCGCTACCAGCCGCTCACCGACTCGGAGTGCCGCACCGTCTACGACACCGCGCTGACCCTCCTCGAGGAGTTCGGCATGGGCCAGCCCATCGAGGAGTTCATCGAGGTGGTCGTCCCGGCCGGCGGCTGGGTCGACGACGACGACCGCCTCCACTTCCCCCGCACGTTGGTCGAGGAGATGATCGGCATGGCGTGCAAGGAGTTCGCCTGGCACGGCTTCGACGACGACCGCTCCATCGTGGTCGGTGGCGACCGGGTCCACTTCGGCACCGCAGGGGCCGCCGTGTCCGTCTACGACGACGAGACCCGGAAGCACCGCCCGTCGGTCCTCCAGGACATCTACGACGTGGCCCGCCTCGTCGACACCCTCGAGCACGTCCACTTCCACGTCCGCACGCTGGTGGCCCGCGACATGGTCGAGGCGCGCCACCTCGACGTGAACACCGCCTACGCCATCGCCATGGGCACCTCCAAGCCCATCGGCACGTCGTTCTTCCAGCCCGAGCACGTTTACGAGGTCGTCGACCTCTACGACGAGATGCTTGGCGGTCGGCCCGGCTCGTTCGCCGAGCGCCCCTTCTGCGTGGCCAACAACACGTTCGTCGTACCGCCGCTGCGCTACGCCGAGGACGCCGTGCGCTCCATGGTCGCCCAGGTCCACACCGGCATGCCCATCAACCTGCTGTCGGCCGGACAGGCCGGCGCCACGTCCCCCGCCGCGTTGGCCGGTTCGCTGGCCCAGGCCCTCGCCGAGTGCCTCTCGGCCCTGACCTGCGTCAACCTGTTGAACCCCGGGCACCCGTGCGTCATGGGCCTGTGGCCGTTCGTCTCCGACCTCCGCACCGGCGCCATGTCCGGCGGCTCCGGTGAGGAGGCCGTGCTCAACGCCGCTGCCGCCCAGGTGGCCAACTGGCTGGGGCTGCCCTCGGGCGTGGCTGCCGGCATGGCCGACTCCAAGGTTCCCGACAACCAGGCCGGCCACGAGAAGGGCCTGACCGTGACCCTGGCCGGGCACGCCGGCGCCAACCTCGTCTACGAGTCGGCCGGGATGCTGGCCAGCCTGCTGGCCTGCTCGTATGAGGCCCTGGTCATCGACAACGACATGCTGGGTGCCATCAACCGGACCGTCCGGGGCATCGAGATCACCCCCGACAAGCTGTCGGTCGAGACCATCAGGTCGGTCATCGGCGGCGACGGCCACTTCCTTGGCCAGGACCAGACGCTGTCGATCATGCAGTCGGAGTACATCTACCCGGAGGTCGGCGACCGGCTCAGCCCTGACGACTGGTTCGACGCCGGCGCCACGTCGGTCGACCAACGGGCCCGGACCCGGGTGCGCGAGGTTCTGTCCAGCCACTTCCCGGCCCACGTTTCGCCCGAGGTCGACGCTCGGATCCGCGACCGGTTCGACATCCGGCTCCCCGTCGAGGAGCTCACCGGCTCCAGCATCTGGACCTGACGGTCCGTCCCGTTCGGAGCCCGCCCGCCCCTGAGAGGACCTTCCTCAGGAAGCGAGGTGCCCGGCAGGTCCCCGCGGGTCGACCAGGCCGGCCAGCGACGCCCACGGCACCACGGCCTCCGGCGTGCCGGCCACCCCGGGAGCCACGGCGTGCATCGGGAATCGCACCACCAGGTCGGTGGCCGTCACCCCGAACACCGCAAAGTTCGACGCCTCCGGGTCCAGACCCCGACCGTCCGGCCACAGCACCCCCTCGCCGAGGCGGACGTCCAGGTCGCGCCGGACGAAGAACCCGATCGTCTCCAACCACGGGCTCTCCGGCACGAACAGGTCTCGCAGGCCCAGTTCGGCCCCCGTGGCCAGGTCGACCAGCACCGAGTCGACCCGCTCGTCCACGTCGGCCGCCCCCGCCCAGTCGATCCGCATCTCGTACACCACGCTGACCAGGCGGTCGTCCAGCAGGTACACCGTCCCGCCGCCCCGCAGCGAGTCGCCAGGGCCGGCCTCGGCGCCACCGGAGGCACCGCCTTCCTCGCCGGTCCGCTCCGACAGGGCCGCCACGAACTCGGCCCGCACCGCCTCGGTCGGGCGCCGGAGCGCCTCGTTCACCGGGTGCCCGATGGCCAGGCCGTCCAACTGCGGATGGTGCAGGTCGTAGGAGCCCGTCCCCCCGACCGTGCCCGACGCGGTATCCACGTACACCGACCCCACTGCCGGCCCCGGCCCGGAACCCGAACCGTCCCCGCCGGCTGTGCCCTCCTCGGAGCCTGTCCCCTCGGGGATCGTCCCCTGCGGGAGCGAGCTGGTGGTCGGCGGCGCTGTGGTGGTCGTCGATTCGGGGGTCACGCCGATCCCATTGGCCACCATCTCCCGGCCGTCATGGCCCGCGCACCCGGCCGCCGCCGCGAGCACGCCTGTCAGGAGCAGCGGGAGCAGGCGCCGGGTCACGGCGGGCAGGGGAGCGAGCGCCCCGGGGCCGCTGCCCCCCGTCGCTACCATCGTCCCATGGCCCTTCGCCGCGGCAGCCGACGCTCCTCCCGGGGCCTGTCCACGAGGGGACTCGGCACCCCCGTCGCGCAGACCATCGCCAACGGGCCGTCCGCCGACCAGACCCTGCTCGACCTCGTCAACGGCCTCCGCGACCTCACCGAACGGGTGGCCATCCTCGAGCACCGCTTCGACGCCCTCGGCACCGCGGCGGCCGATCCCGACGGCGACGACGTCATGGACCTCCGCCTCGGCCTGGCCCGCCTGTCGGCCGAGGTCTCCCGGGTCACCGTGGAACTGAATGCCCGACTGGCCGGAGAGTCCGACGAACCGATCACCCCGTCCCTGGCCGGCGACGAGACGTTCGCCGACCTCAGCGCCGACTCTCCGGCCCGGGCCCGCGGCACGACCACCGGCCGGCCGGCCCCCCACCGCACCAGCGGCTGGCAACCCGCCGAGTAGCTCCCACGGAGCGAACCCACCCGTAGGCCGGTCCAGCCGGCCCGTCGGATCAACCAGCCGCTCGAGCCAGGGCGTCGACCAGGTCCTGCATGCGGGCCTGGAGGCGTCCGAACTCCACCCAGTTCGCCGGATCCTCGGACAGCGCGGCCGCCGAGGCCTCCTGCAGGCGGGCCAGTTCGGCCAGCATCCCGGCCAGGTCGTCCGGCAACGGCGCCGACTCCGAGCCGCCGGTCGCACCGTCGCTCTCGTCGGCGGCCGTCGAGTCACCGTCGGAGGTTCCCGTCGAGCCTTCGGAGGTGGAATCAGCACCAGCCACGCCCGTCGAGATCCCGTGGAACAGGTCGTCGAGACGCGTCCCGGTCAGCTCCTCCAGGGCCTCCTGCAGCGAGTTGGCCATCACCACCTGCTCGCCGACAGCCACGATCACCCGTTCCAGCTCGGGCACCGTGCTGTCGCCCTCGGCCTGCACGTACAGCGGTCGCACGTAGAGGATCGAGTCCTCGATGGGCACCAGCAGCAGCTCGCCGAACAGCACCGACGACCCCCGCTGGCTCAGCAGCGTCTGGAGGCTGGCCACCTCCTCGTCGTTGCGGATCCGCTCTTCGGCCAGGGCCGGACCATCGAAGTTCGACGTAGGCGGCCGGTATACCACCAGCTCGCCGTAGCGGTCGCCGTCGCTGCGGCCCACCATGTACGCGGCCAGTTCCTTGCGGGCGTCGTCCTCGTCCAACGGCACGAACGCCCGCATGATCACGAACTCGGACTGGTTGCCCTCGGAATCGGGCAAGGCCACCATCGTCCGGTAGGGCGCCATGCGCATGTGGCGGGACCCGATCTTGAAGCCCTGGGCGTCCAGCACGGCCAGGTTGGCCGCCCCCTCGCCGGTCCGGCCCGGGTCCTGCGAGACGGCCCACTCGGCCGCCCGCTGGTAGAAGTTCTCGGTGTCCTCGACGTGGTACCGGCCCCACAGCTCGGTCTGGACCCGGAACAGGTCCTCGGCATACCGCAGGTGTCCGACAAGTGACTCCGGCATCTCCGACCGCGGCGTGAACAGCCCCTCGAAGGCCTCCGAGAAGGCGGCGATCATCGGGTCCGACTCGTCCACCACGTAGAAGGTGACCTCGCCGGTGAAGGCGTCGACCACGGCCTTCACGGAGTTCCGTACGTAGTTCAGGTCGTGGCGCAGGCCGCTGGCCCGGGGTAACTCGGCCACCGGCGCCGGCTGCGCGTACGGGTACCGATCGGTGGTCGTGTAGCCGTCAACCACGTAGACGATCCGGCCGTCGATCAGCACCGGGTACGGGTCGGCGTCGAAGTGTAGGAAGGGCGCCAACTTCTCCACCCGTTCCCGGACGTCCCGTACGTAGAACACCTTCGAGTCGCCGGTCACGAAGTTCGAGATCAGCGGCTCCAACTGGCCGAACCGCAGGGCGAACGCCAGGCGCCGCGTGAACGACCCCATGCCGACGCCGCCGTCACCGCCGATGTCCTCGTACCTGACGGCCTGAGTCTCCTGATTCTCGTCGGTATAGTCCACCTCGTCGCGACTGGCGCCCAGCACCGCGTAGCCGCCCAGGCCCTCGCCCACGTACAGCTGCGGCCGGTCCAGGGTGATCTCGACCGACGGGTCGATTGACACCGGCAGGTCCCCGACCAGGAAGTCCGGGTCGCCGGAGCCCTTCACCCGGCTCACCGGGGCCATGGCCACGCCGTAGCCGTGGGTGAAGGCCACGTGCTGGTTCTCCCACGACCGAGTCTCGTTCAACTCCAGCTCGCGGGTGCCCAGCAGCACCTGGGTGGTCTCGCCGTCGATTACGTACCGGTCGGTGTCCATCTCCGCCGCGAAGGCGTAGAACTCGCGCTCGCCCTGCAGGCGGTCGAACGTGCCCTGCACGACCAGGGGGTCCAGCGTCCGGATGTTTCGCACGGTCGAGCCGTTGGCCCGCACGTCGGCGGCCGTCACCCGGTTGTCGAAGTCGGTCAGCTGCACCTCGGTGATGGCGTCCAGGCCGTACGCCGCACGGGTCGCCTCGATGTTGCGGGCGATGTACGGCGCCTCCTTTTCCGACTCGGCCGGCTCGACCCGCAGACTCTGGATGACCGCCGGGTACACGTTGCCCATCACGAGCGCCACGAACGCCCACAGGCCGACGGCCAGCGTGGGCAGCACCCAGCCCCGCCGCCGGATGTTCACGATCAGGAGCACCACGGCCAGAAGCGAGATGAGGATCAGCAGGTTGATGGCCGGCAGCTGCGCCTTCACGTCGGTGTAGGTGGCGCCGGCCACCGCCCCCCGACCTGACGTGGTCAGCTCGAACCGGGCCAGCCAGTAGTCGCCGGCCCGCACCAGGGCGATCAGGCCGAGCAACACCGACAGGTGGGCCTTGACTGCCGGCTGGACCCGCTCACCGGTCGCCTGCAGGCGGATGCCGCCGTTGACGTAGTGGAACAGGGCGGTGACGACCAGGGTCAGGACCAGGGTGCCGAACAGCCAGCCGACCACGAAGCCCATGAACGGCAGCCGGAACACGTAGAAACCCACGTCGCGCCCGAACTGGGCGTCGACCAGGCCGAAATCCACCGGGTTGGTGAACAGCAGCCACTCCTCCCACCGGCCCCGCACTCCGAAGCCGGCGACCAGCGCGAACAGGCCCGACAGNACGAGGCGGACCAGCCACCGGCGGTGGCCCACCACCAGGTGGTAGCCGCGCAGCAGGTCCTCCTCCGGCCCGGGCGGGCGGATGGCCGGGGCCAGGCGGTCGGCGACCAACAGGTTGGAGAACAGGATCCCGAAGAAGACGACGGTGAACAGNGCCACGAGCACCACCTGGGCGCCGAACACCGACACGAAGACGTCCTCGTGGCCGAGGGCGTCGAACCACAGGTAGTCGGTCCAGAAGCCCGCCGCACCGCGCAGCGACACCATCATGACCACGAAGGCCAGACCGATGCCGCCGACCAGCATCCGGATCTTCATGGANCCCCGCGACCGGCGTCGACGGGCCGGGAACGGTCGGGGGCCGGGCGGCGGAGCGTCTTCAGGGCGCATGGTAGAAGCCTACGGTCCCGTGGTTCCGACGCCGTCAGGCGGCCGGCGGATCAGGAACCGGGAAGACGCAGGTTCCGAGTCTGGCCGCCATAGCGCTCAAGGGCGTCGAGGGCGTCCTGCAGGGTGGCCACCCCTTCGACGACCATGTCGCCGGCGTGGCGACCGGCCACCTCCACCTCGGCCTCCGGCACCAAGAACAGGTCGATCCCGCCCTCGCGGGCCGCCACCGCCTTCTGGGCCACGCCGCCCACCGGCCCGACCACCCCGGCCGGGTCGATGGTGCCGGTGGTGGCCACCCGCAGGCCGCCGGTCAGCTCGCCCGGCGTGACCAGGTCCAGGATCGACAGCGTCAGTGCNAGCCCGGCCGAGTTGCCGCCCACNCGGCCGGTGTTNACCAGCACGTCGATGGGCAGGTCGGGCACGTCCTCCCACCGGGTCTGCGGGGAGATGCCCATGAACCCGACCGTCGGATCGTCCTCGCGGGCCCCCAGGGTCAACAGCACGGTCCGTGCCTCGCCGCCCCCCACCGGCTCCACGACCAGTTCCAGCACGTCGCCCGGGACACGCGTCCGCACAACCTCCACGAGGTCGATGGCCTCGAACACCGGTACGCCGTCCATCGACAGGATCACGTCGTCGGTGGTCAGGAACCCCTCGGACGGCCCCATCACATCGGACATCCCCACCCCGGTGGCCCGGATCGGGTCGATACCCAGGTACCGGAGGGCCGCGGCCACCGCGGTGGACTTCGAGACCCGCATCAACTGGATGTTGAAGTTGAAGTTCTCGTCGCGGGTCCTCCCGCCCAGTACCAGATCCTCGTCGACGAGGGCCAGCGACGGCCGCAACCGGGCCTCCAGCCACTCCCAGCCGTTCACCTTGGCGTCCTGACGGACCGTGGCGAAGTACACCTCACCGGTCGGGTCGAAGGAGTCGCCGACCACCACGTTGACCCGGTCGCTCAGCGACTGGACCGAGCCAGGGCGGAACACGAAGTAGGGGACCCGCACGAAGGTGGCGGTCAACGCTGCGGCGACGGCCAGCAGGACCAGAAGTCCGGTCAGGATCCGGACCGCCCGGGAGCCAGCCACCGCTGGGGCCGACTCGTCGGGCGCCGGAGCGCCCGTGGCGCCCACGGGTAGGTTCTCCCCCATGTGCTGGGCGTCGTCCTGGGTGATGGTCTCGCTCCTGTTCTTGGAAGGGGCTGGGATCCCGGAGGGGGCCGGTCCGTGGGATGGCCCCCGAGGGACCCGTCAGCCTGCCACGGGCGGCGCCGGATCGACGGTCGGGAGAACCCGGTGACCNGCCGCCCGCGCTGGACCTCGTCGCCGCCGACCGGCGACCTCGAGTATGCCGTCGACCAGCCGTGGAACACGGCGGCGCGACTCGGCGTCTGGTTCCACCCGCCCCGCCGCGTCGTCACCGGCCGGCGGGCCCGCATCCGCTGGTGGCACCGGGTCCGTGCCGCGGTGCTGCTNGCCGTGTTCGTGGTCGGTGGCGGCATCGCNCTGGCCACNGTGGTCGGCGTGACGATCTTCCTGTCGGGGTTCCTCNTCGAGCAGGCGATCGGCTGACCAGCGTGGCCGAACAGNCGTCGNACGGACTCCGGGACGGNCCATCACCNGGGCGGCACGTCCACCACGNCGAGGCNCCCGGACCCGAGGCCGCCGAGCGGCGCCGNCGGGCCGTGCTGGCCGGACACCACGACGACGAAGCCGCCGCTCGCACCTTCCTGGCCGACCCCGAGGCCGTCGTGCGGGCCGCCGCCGTCGGCGCCCTGGAGCGGATCGGCGCACTGGACGACGACGAGCTTGCCCACGCCCTGGCCGACCCCGACCCGGCGGTCCGACGCCGCGCTCTGGAGGTCGTGGGCAGCCCCGGAGCCCTGGCCCGTCCCGGCGTGGNGGTGGTGGCCGGNGCCTCGCTCCCCGACCTGCTGGCCGACGGCGACGCCTCGGTGGTCGAGGTGGCCTGTTGGGCGGCCGGCGAGCATCCGGGGCTGGCCGAGGTCCTCGTCGGCCCGGTGGTCGCGGTGGCCTCCGGCCACGACGACCCGCTGTGCCGGGAGTCGGCGGTGGCCGCCCTCGGGGCGCTNGGCCACGACGACGGTCGGGCCGCCGTGCTGGGCGGGCTGGCCGAAAGGGCCACCATCCGTCGGCGGGCCGTCCTGGCCCTCGCCGCGTTNGAGGGCGCCGACGTGGAGGCTGCCCTCACCGCCGCNCTCGAGGACCGTGACTGGCAGGTCCGTCAGGCCGCCGAGGACCTCCTCGGCGTGGAAGGACAGGCCGGCTAGGCACGCCAGGCCGCGTCCTCCTAGACGCGCCCGTCCATGAACATCATCCGCATCGTCTGGAACGACTCGATGCAGTGGCCGGCGCCCATCACCACGCACTCCATAGGCGTCGGCACGTGGACCACTGGAACGCCGGTCTCCTCGGTCAACCGGAGGTCGAGCCCCCGGAGCAGGCTGCCCCCACCAACCAGGCAGATCCCGTGGGTCAGGAGATCCTGGGCCAGCTCGGGCGGCGCCTGAGCGAGGCACTCCAACACAGACTCCACGATGGCCGACACCGGCTCCTCGATGGCCGACCGGATCTCCGTCGGGGTTAGGACCACNGTCTTGGGCANGCCGCTCATCAGTTCCCGGCCCCGCACCTCGGCCCGGCCCTCGTCGGGCGTCGGCGCAGCGGACCCTATGGTCCACTTGATCTCCTCGGCGGTGCGTTCCCCGATGGCCAGGCCGTACTCACGGCGCACGTAGGACTGGATGGCGGCGTCAATGTCGAACGACCCGACCCGCACCGCCTCGAGGGCCACCACCCCACCCAGCGAGATGAGCGCCGTCTCCGACGTCCCCCCGCCGATGTCAACCACCATGTTCCCCACCGGCTCGGAGATGGGCAGGTGGGCGCCGATGGCCGCGGCCACCGGCTGCTCGATCAGCTGGGCATCGGACGCGCCAGCCCGCTTGGCCGCCTCGGTGACGGCCCGGCGCTCTACCGGCGTGATGGCCGACGGGACGCACACCAGCACCTTGGGCCGGTTGAACCGGCTCACNCCGACCCGCTCCAGCAGCAGGCGCACCATGCGCTGGGTCACCTCGAAGTCGGTGATTGCCCCCTTGCGGAGCGGGCGCTTAGCCACCACGTGCTCCGGGGTCCGACCGATCATGTGCCACGCCTCGTCGCCCATGGCCAGCACTTCCCCGGACCGCTCGTTGATGGCCAGCACCGACGGTTCGGCCAGCACCACCCCTTCGCCGCGGGCGTAGACCAACGTGTTCGCCGTCCCCAGGTCGATGGCCAGGTCGCGTGCCACGTCAGGCCCGCCGGTCCCGGGCCCCGTCGCCCGGGGTTCCGTCGGCCGGAGTTCCGNCGCCCGGTTCCTCGCGGCCCANCACGCGGATCCGCTCCTCCCGGTANACCGGTCGCGGCGTCCCCGGGAGNCCNTGNCGCAGAACCCNGAGGTTGTGGCGCAGCNGGTTNGGGTCCTCGACCGGTCGCCGGGGGCGGCTGANCAGCCACANCACCGCCGANAGCACCACGGCGAGGACGGCCGCCCCCACNAGGAACAGCATCGACGGGTTCATGTCGTGGCCTCGNCCGGACTTGACACGTCCANGACGTGCTGGGCNTCGACACCCCAACTCTCGCCGCCGTCCCANGCCTCGCGCTTCCAGATCGGNACNGTGGCCTTCAGGGTGTCGATGCACCACCGGGCCGCCTCGAACGCCTCGTCGCGGTGCGGCGACGACACGGCCACCACCACGGCCGCCTCACCGATGGCCAGCGGCCCGGTCCGGTGGACGAGCGCCACCCGGGCCACCTCGGGCCACCGTCGCCGGGCCTCGTCGGCCAGTCGACCCAGCCGGGGCACCACCTGGGTCTCGTAGGCCTCGTAGTCCANCGCGGTGACTCCCGGTCGACCGGCGGCGTGGTTACGGGCGTTACCGCTGAACACCACCACCGCCCCGCAGTCGGGACGACCCGCCCAGCGGGTGACCTCGTCGACCGGCAGCGGTTCCTCGGTCAGCCCCAGCCAGGTGTCGGCGTAAGGGTCCACATCCATCGGGCGCATCGTATGGCGGGTCGTCACCCCCGACGGGTCGACCGCCGGGCCAACCGGACGACGAGCCACAGCAGCCCGACGAGGACCAGGCCGGACGCGGCCAAAGACAGCTGCTGGCGGGTCCGGGCGTCCATGGTGTCGAGCACGCCCGGCTCGTGTCCGGCCACGTAGGCCTCCTCGTTGGTGTGGGTGGGCTCCCACCCCAGGTCGCGCAGGCGGTCGTTGGCCACCACCCAGGGGTGCACCGAATAGGGATACACGCCGGGCGGGGCGGGCGACAGCCCGGTCGACCACAGGAGCCGACCCACCACCGGGGCCAGGCGGCCCGGCAGCCGCAGCCGCGGACCGGGGCCACCCAGCTCGGCCATGACGTCCACCCCGATCCATCCGTCGGGGGCCACGTTGAGCGGTCCGTGGTAGCGGGCCTGCACCGCGCAGGCCACGGCATCGGCCAGGTCGTCCGAGTGGAGGAACTGGCCCAGCGGCTCGCCCTCGTCGCTCCTGACGGACGCCGCGGCCCCCACCACGCTGGCCAGGCCGCCGGGCCGCTCCTCGGCCACGGTCACCGCGGGTCGCAGCACGGTCAGCACACGGGCGGGATCCCCCGCATCCCCATCCCCAGCCACCCCGTTTCCAGACGCCCCATCCCCAGATACCCAGGCCGCGGCCATCTCCTCCATGCGGGCGCGGTGCACGGCGAACAAGAAGTCGGGGCACGGGCGGACCGGGGCGTCCTCGGTGAGCGGTACCGGGTTGTCGGGCCACGCCCCATACACCATTGCCGACGAGCGGATCACCAGGTGCCGAACTCCCACCGAGTCGGCCGCCGACAGCAGGCGCTCGACCACGGCCAGGCGGTCGTGGCCGGTATCGGTGCCCACGTCGCCCGCCGTGACTCCGGCGGCCATGTGCACCACCACGTCGGCCCCTTCCAGCTCGGCCCGCAGGTCGGCCACCGCCAGATCGACCACCCGCAGGACCACCCCGGGGGCCGGGATCACGCCGGGCCGCCGGTCCAGACCGACCACCTCGTGGCCCAGCTCGGCCAGACGGGCGCACGTCCGCCGCCCCACCGCACCGGCCGAGCCGGTGACGACGACCCGGCTCACGGGCATGCTCTCCCCGGATGGGGGGACCCGGGGCGCAGGGAACGGGCGACAGACATGCCCATAGAGTGCCCTCGTGAGCCCCGACGATCCAAGGGAACCTGGTGCTGAGGGCGGCTCGCCCGGGGACGATGACCCGTTCCAACAGATGATGGGCGCCCTGGGAAAGCTCTTCGGCGGCGCCGGCCTCCCGGGCCTGCCTGGCACCCCGGGGATGGGCCTCCCCGGCTTCGGCGCCTCAGGCGGCCAAGGCGACCCGGCCCGTCAGATCGCCATGGCCACGGCCTCCGAAGGGGTTAGCGAACCCAACGTCGACCCGGTCGTGCGCATGGAGTACGAGGCCCTCGTCCGGGTCGCCGAGCTCCAGGTGGCCGACCGCACCGGCCTGACCGTGGCCCGCACCGGGCGCCTCGAGGTCCAGCCGGTCACCCGCACCGTGTGGGCGTCGAAGTCGGTCGACGCCTACCGGCCCTACCTGTCACAGATGGCCCGCCTGCCTACCGATGGCCTCCCGGACGACCCGTCCCTCTCGTGGATGTCCGGGCTCCTGGCCTCGATGGCCCCCATGCTGGCCGCCGTCACCACCGGCACCATGGTGGGGCGGCTCGCCCAGCGCAGCCTCGGCTCCTACGACCTCCCCATCCCCCGCCCCGTCGACGGTCCGGACGCCGACACCCTCCTGGTGGTCGCCCCCAACGTGGACGCCTTCAGCGCCGACTGGAGCCTTCCCACCGAGGACCTCCGGCTGTGGATCTGCCTCCACGAGGTCGCCCACCATGCCGTGCTCGGCGTCGCACACCTCCGTGACGCCATGGGCGAACTGCTGGCCCGCCACGCCGGCGCCTTCCGCAACGACCCAGCCGACCTGGGCGACCTGTTCGACGACGCTGGTCTGGACCCGGAAGCCCTGGGCGACCCGGAATCGGCCGCCGAGGCGCTGGCCGGCCTGCAACAAGCCCTAGAACCCGACGCCGTCCTCGACGCAGTGCGCTCCCCTGAGCAGGAGGCGCTGCTCCCCCGGCTGGAGGCCCTGGTGGCTGTCGTCGTCGGCGTGGTCGACCACGTCATGGACGAGGTCGGATCCGGGCTCATCGGCTCGTACCGGCAGGTCACCGAGGCCCTGCGCCGGCGCCGAGTGACCACCTCGGAAGCCGACCGGTTCGTGGAGAAAGTCCTCGGCATCGACCTCACCCCGACCCAGGTGGACCGCGGCGCCGCCTTCGTGACTGGCGTGGTCGAGCGCGAGGGGGGCGACGGCCTGGCCCGACTGTGGACGGGCCCCGAGGCACTCCCCACCCCGGCCGAGGTCGACGCCCCCGGCCTGTGGCTGGCCCGCCTCGACCTCGAGGACTGAACCCGGCCCCGACCCCCAGAGGCTCAGTCCTCCAGGTCCTCCCGACGCCAGAAGCCGAGCTGCCCGTCGGGACGCTGGGGCTCGGTCGGCGGGATGATCCGAGGCGCTGGCGGCGAGGCCAGCCCAAACCACGTCAGGGCCACCGTGAAGCTGCCGGCGATCACCACGTAGCCCACCTCCACCGACAGGGGCAGGAATACGGCCAGGAAGCCACCCACCGCCCACGCCAGCTGGAACCGCCCCTCGAAGCGGGCGAACGACCGCCCGTGGTTGGCACCCGGGGCGTCCCGCTGGACCAGCGAGTCGAAGGCCAACTTGGCCGTCCCGCTGCACGTGGCCACTACAGCACCGATCACAACCGCACCGGGCAGGCCCCCCAGCCACACCGCCCCGCAGCTCAGCGCCGCGCCCACGAAGAGCACGCCGCGGATGATCCGCTCCTCCTGGCGCCACCGCCGCAGCCGCGGCGAGAACTGGGCGGCCATGAAGGCCCCGACCCCCACCGCACCCAGCACCAGGCCGAAGTGCCACGCTGGCGCGGCGGCCCCGGCCAGCTCGGAGGCCTCGCGGACCACCCCGGTGCCCGCTCCGGCGGCCCGGCCGGACACGTCGATCGACACACCCTCCCCACTGCCCCGGAACTCGAAGGCCAGTAGGAACGACGTGAACCCGACCACGGCCCGCAGCAGCCCCACGGCAAACGAGGCGGTGAGGATCCCTCGTTGGCGCAGTTCGGCACGTTCTCCGGCCGTGGCCGGCGTCGGCGCCACCAGCACCTTGGGCACCTGCACGGCGGCCACCAGGGCCAGGCCGTAGCCGACCACCGCCACCACAGCCGGCGACGACGTGCTGACCATCAGGGCGATCCCACCGATCCCCGCTCCCATCATGGAGAACAGGGCGCTCACCATGGCCAACTTGGCGTTGGCCTCGACCAGCTCCAGCTCGTTCCGGACCAGCGACGGGACCACGGCGCTCTTGGCGATCGAATAGGTCTTCTGCATGACCAGCAGCCCGAAGGCCAGGGGGAACAGAAGCAAGCCGTCGAGGTGCTCGATCATCTGCCAAGCGATGAGCAGTCGGGCCACGATCGTGGTGACAATCATCCCCCGGCGCCCACCGCGGATCCGGTCGACCAGCGGGCCGAGCAAAGGGGTGACCACGGCGAACGGCGCGATGGTCAGGATCAGATAGAGGGCGACCCGCCATCGGGCCGCGTCGGGGTCGATCGAGAAGAAGATCGACCCGGCGAGAGCGACCGCCAGCATGGCGTCTGACATGGCGCCCAGACCGTGTGTACGGCCAAAGCGAAGGAAAGGCGTGTCAGGTGGCCGCGGCAGGATCCGGGGACCCTCTCCCGAACTCATCGGGCAACCCGCCTCGGGTGGGCCGGCGCCTTCACGGGACTTTGACCCGGTAGCCGACGCCCCGGACGGTAACCACCAGCGTCGGGTTCCGCGGATCGGCCTCCACCTTGGCCCGGATCCGCTTCACGTGAACGTCCAGCGTCTTGGAGTCGCCCACGTAGTCATTCCCCCAGATCCGATCGATGAGGACGTCGCGGGTCAGGACCTGGCCGGCATTCTCCATCAGTAGGGCCAGGAGTTCGAACTCGCGCAACGGCATGGCCACCACCTCGCCCCGCACGGTGACCTCGTGCCTACCGCGGTCCACCACCACGTCGCCGACCTCGACGGCATGCCTCTCGGCTACCCCGTCACTCTCCGGTACCGCAGCAGACGCGCCGTCAGCCCGTCGCAGGACGGCCCGCATCCGGGCCACAAGTTCGCGCAGCCGATAGGGCTTTGTGACGTAGTCGTCGGCACCGACCTCGAGGCCGACCACCGTGTCGAGTTCCTCGCTCCGGGCCGTGACCATGATGACCGGAACCGACGACCGGGTCCGGATCTCCCGGCACACATCGATCCCCGATAGTCGCGGCAGCATTACGTCGAGGAGAACTAGGTCGTGGCCACCCCGATCAAAGGCCTCTAGGGCCGTCGTCCCGTCGACCGCCACCTCGACCTCGAAGCCCTCGCGAGCCAGGCCCACTTGAAGCGCGTCGGCAAACGACACCTCGTCCTCGACGACGAGGACCCGAACCGCGGTCACGGGGCAAACTCCCCGATTCCAACCGCCGGCGTTCCGGCCCCGAATGGGAGTCGCACCGTCACCGTGGTGCCCCCTCCCTCCCGGGACTCCAGGTCCACCGTGCCGCCGTGCCCCTGGACGACGTTGCGGACGATGGAGAGGCCTAGGCCCGACCCGCCGGTGTCGCGATTCCGTGCCCGGTCTACGCGATAGAAGCGTTCGAACACCCGGTCATGGTCGCCGGCCGGGATGCCCACCCCGTCGTCGGACACACGGACCAATGCACGGCCATTGGCTTCCGACACGTGCACCTGCACCAACCCACCCTCGTCCGAGTACTTGACCCCGTTCTCGACCAGGTTCCGGACCAGGCTCACCAGTTGGGTGCGGACGCCGTCAACCCTCAGGTCGGATGTGGGCAAGTCGGCCTCGACAGCTACGCCGAGGCGCTGGGCCATCGGCTCGACCCGGTCGACCACCTCAGAAGCCAAAGTGACCAGGTCAACCGATGAACTGGCACCAGAGTCCTCCTCAATGGCCCGGAGGTCCAACAGGTCCTCCACTAGGTCGGACACCCGCCGGGCCTCGGTCCCGATCCGTCCGCTGAGCCGTTCAACCACCTCGGGGTCCCGTTCGCCTTCGAGGGCCTCTGCTAGGAGGCTGATGGCCCCCATCGGGGTCTTGAGTTCGTGACTGACGTTAGCCACGAAATCTCGGCGAACTACCTCGACCCGGAGCCGTTCGGTGACATCCTCGAAGAGCGCCACCGCTCCCGATGACCCTCCGGTGGCCGCGGTCACGGCCGCCACGGGTCGGACGGAAACCTCAAAGACCCGAGGCTCGTGACCCGGGACCCGAACCTGTTCGCGAGTCGGCCCGGCACCCGGACGGACTGCGTCAGCCAGACGTTCGGCGATCCGGCGTCCCAGGACCCCGTCCTCCCAAGAGTCGACGAGGGCATCAGCGGCTGCGTTGCGGCGGACCATCCGACCAGAGACGTCGGCCAGCACGATGCCGGTCGGCAGCAGGTCGAGCGCCTCGGCACTCGTCGGACCGTGGGATGCAATCTGCTGCGGAGCCGACATGCGAGCCGCAACGCCATGGCCGGCGGGTCGCCTCGACCCACGTCGTCGACCCCGGACAATCCCCACGGCGGTCAGTCTTCCCGCCCGAGGGCCCGACCCCACTCATCGACGGGGAGCACCAGGCCAGAGTCACCGGTGGCCGCCAGCGCGGTGACCGTCGCCCAGCCGGCCCGCACGAGAGCCGTATCGGAGTCCTCCGGCATCGGTTCGTGGTTGTCGACGAGGTCAAGGTCCAGACCCGTGTCATCCCGGCCCGTGATGACCGTACGCACGCCGCCGATTGGGGCCAACGACGCCGTCCGGACGCCACGGAGGTCGGTCAACGGAACATCGGGTGCGTTCACATTAAGCACCGTTCCGGCCCGGGCGGCGACTAGCCATGGCAGGACGGTTTGGGCCACCGTCGCCGCGGTCTCCCAGTGGACGAAGCCCGGAGCTCCGACAGCACCCGTCCCGCCGGTGACCGCCACATCCGCGCTGACTGCCATGCCCGACCACCCGAAGTGCGTTCCAGCTAGCACCGCTCCGATAGTGCCCGAGAACAGGGTGGAACGTCCCGTATTGGGCCCCCGGTTGATACCTGCCACCACCATCTCCGGGGGCGGCCCAAAGCCCCCCAGATCGGCCAACATGGAAATCAGTGCCGGCGGGGCCCCCACCGAGAATCCCGTGGCTGCCTCGCCGTCGAGACCGGGGACGTCGATCCGCGACACCGGCACCCGGTCGGGGTCGTCAAGGGGTCCGAGGCATGCCGAAGCACCACTCCAGTCAGCCGAGGGGGCGGCCACCACCGGCAGAAGGCCGGCGTCGGCCACCGAAGCAGCGAGGGCGTGAAGCCCGGGCGAGGAGATTCCGTCGTCGTTGGTGACCAGCACGCGCACGGGCCGACCCTAGGGGCCCGCAGTGCCCGACCCGCCCTGACCGCCCCATAGCGGTCAGGCCCTTGTGTCGTCGTCCTCGTCGTAGTAGTCGAGGCGGTCCACCGGCATAACCACCGCTGTGACCACGTTGAGGCTGTGAGCGATAATGCGCTTCAGGAATCGGTATAACAGAGCCCGCGGCACGGCATGCAGGCCAGGTTCGGTGGAGTGGACCAGGCCGTTGACCAGAGCGTCGAACTCGCGACGGAGTTCGTCACCGCGAGCGATGTAGGCCCGGGCCCGCTCCTCGTCGCGGACAGTCAGGATCTCGCCCATGAGTGCGATGCGGGACGAGATCTCGTCGCGGAACCCAAGGATTCTTTCAAGGTCGTCGGCCTCGGCGAATGACACGCCCTCCTCAGCCAGGTCGAAGACGTTCTTGTTGTAGTCACCGATCCGTTCGAGGTCCTTGATCATGTTCATGAAGACGAGCATCTCGGTGGCGTCACCACCGGCGTGGACCGAAAAGTGGACCACCAACTCGCGACGGATCTCCATCTCGGTGACATTGATTTGCCGGTCGGTGCGGCGGACCTCATCGGCCACCGAGGCCACCGACCCGCCGGTGATGGCGCTCATGGCCAAGTCGAAGGTGTGGCGAGCGTCGGTGACCATGCGCTGAACCTGCGCCTCGATGTGGTCGATGCCGCTGTCGTCACTGCGGCGGAAGAAGCTCATGACCATGGGATTTCTCCTGTCGGGATGTAGGGAACGGTAGTGGCGGAATGGGGACCGAAGGAGCGCGACCGAAGGCCTGCCCGTTATCGCAGTAGGAGAACGACGACGAGTGGCACGACTACAAACATGCTGAAGGCGTACCCGACGGCCATGGTGCGCCGGTCGGCGGCCAGGTCGGCCAGGCCGGTGGCCAGGCGAATAGGCAACTCTCGCAGGACCTGCAGCGGATAGAAGACGAGGATGCCGCTCACGTTGAACAGCGTGTGCACGATGGCCACGGTGACAGCAGCCGGATTGCCGGTGGCCAGCGAGGCCAGCAGGGCGGTGACCGTGGTGCCTACGTTGGCTCCCAGAGTCACTGGGTAGATGTTCTGGAGGGTCAGCACCCCGGAGGCGGCCAGAGGGACCAGAACCGAGGTGGTGATAGACGACGACTGCACCGAGATGGTGATGATGGTGCCGAGCAGGATGGCCACGATCCCCGAGCCGGCACTGAGAGCCCGGTTGATCGCCGCCTCGACCCGTTCTGCGACCAACAGGCGCATGTTTCGGGTGATGTAGGCCAGCGCGAAGAAAATGAAGGAGAGGCCGATGACGATCATCAACCCGCCCTTCCAGTTCCCGCTGGCACCGAGGTCCGACAGAAGGTCCTTGACGATGCCGGCTGGCTTCTTCACCGCGGCCTTCAACGGGCTCTTGAACGAGGCACCAGAGCTCCCGAGGACCCTGTCGGTAATCCAGGTGGCCGTCGTCGACAGGTAGCCGGTGGCCAACTCGATGGGCAGGAAAAGGGCGACGGCCAAGATGTTGAAGAAGTCGTGCACGGTGGCCGCCGCGAAGGCCCGACGGAACTCGAGGTCGCGCCGGACGTGGCCGAGCGAGGCCAGTGTGTTGGTGACCGTGGTACCGAGGTTTGCCCCCATGATCATCGGCACCGCGTCACCGGAACTGACCACGCCGGAGGCCACTAGCCCGACAATGACCGAGGTCGATACCGACGACGACTGGACGAGCACGGTGGCCAGCAGGCCGACGAACAGGCCGCTCACCGGGTTGGAAACTCCCTCGAAGAGGCCGTCGACGAAACCCTTGCCCATCGTCTTGAAGCCGCCGCTGAGCAGTTCGACGCCGGTGAGGAACAGGTAGAGGAGGGCAAGCACGAGCAGCGCCCGCACCAGGGTGGGCACCTCACGCCGACTCGGTCCGCGCTGTCCGAGCGACGGCGTTCCGGCGAGTGGATCGTTCATCGAAGGGCTCCGCGTCTCACGGTCGTCGGGGTCTCCAGGAAACCTAAGGAGCGGATCTTTCGTCCTCCTGAACACCGCGTGAACATCGGGTGAACACGTATTGGAACCGCTTCGTTCCAAGGATTCCGGGGGGGTCTTCGATGATTCTCCTCGGCAGGCCGGATCCCTTTACCGAGGCTTTCGGCGCGATGTGGGAGAAATGTCCCGTCCGGGGCGATCGCCCGGGCGGAGCGGCCACCGACTCGGGCCGCGTCCACGAGTCGAGAGAGCGAGAACCGAACCGATGAACACCCAGGTCCTGGAGCTTCCCACCGCCGAGATACCCGTCATCGTGATGCCCACCGAGGCGCCCCCCGAGGAGAAGCCGTGGGACGTAAACACCT
>PBUO01000081.1 GCA_002727895.1 Acidimicrobiaceae bacterium
CCAACCCGGGGGTACTGGGGAGGTCGGTCGAAGGCGTAGCGGATTGGCAAGGCCAGATCGACCATATGAACCCGCTTGGTACGGACAGCCGATATCAGGGTCAAGCTTCCCGGTTCCGTCCGCCGTGGGGCGAAGTGATGTGCGTCGTCACCACAAGCTCAGGCACATGGGGATTGGGCATGAGTTCATTGTCAGGCGTCACGGTTCCACTCATCAACGACTACCTCGGACCGATGCTCTCCGGTGAATCGATCCAAGACCGCGACCGACTCTGGGAAATCATGACGGTCGCTTGCGGTTCACACTTCGGAGCGTCGGGCCTAGCCAGTTATGCGATTAGCGCCGTCGACTTAGCACTATGGGATTTAGCAGGAAAACTCGCTGAGAAGCCCGTCTACGAACTTCTTGGGGCGAAGGACCCTGAACCGGTCCGCTGTTATGCGACTGGGTCTGACCTTGAATGGTTCGGCGAACTCGGCTTCGAAGCTTTCAAGTTGCCCTGCCCGTGGGGACCAGACACCGCTACCGCAATTGACCAACTCGTCGACCTGATTGGAAACGGTCGCGAACTGGTGGGCTCCGCGGCTCACCTGATGCTCGATTGCTGGGCGGTCCAATCTGTTGAACACGCCATCAGGATCGGGGAAGCAGTTCGGGCCTTCAATATTGAATGGATAGAAGACATGATCTATCCCGAGAACTGGGACGGCTACTCGGAAGTTCGTTCAGCCCTGCCCGATCATCGGCTCGCAGCCGGTGAACGTTGGTACACAGACATTCCGTTTCTGCGAGCGATCGAGGACGGCTGGGTAGATGTTCTGCAGCCCGACCCACTTTGGGTCGGCGGAGTCACTCCGTGTCGACGGATAGCCGATGCTGCTGCCACAGCGGGATATGGCCTCGCTATTCACTGCGGAGCAAACGACAGCTACGGGCAACACCTGTCGGCTGCCCTAGCGGGAAACCTCTGGGCAGAGATGTACATCGGCTGTGTTCGTGACTCGTCGCTGATGAACTCCTACCGGGCCACCCCAGGTATGAACCTTCCCTCGAATGGATTCGTTCAACCAAGCAATGCGCCCGGCTTCGGCATAGAGCTGAGTATCAGCGATATAGAAAAAGCGACTGCATGACGCCTATGGGATCGAGCCGCAAGTCGCCGGAGCGATCTTCGAGGACCAGTCCGCAGTCCCTTCCTGGCTCCTTCCGCCACAGCACCGGAGGTCGCCAGTGCCCCCTCTGGGGCTGATCCCGGTCCCGCGGTCCTGCGTCCATGTGGCAAACACACAGACGCACTGCCAATTCGCCCCTGAGAATCTCACGGGTCGCCTTGGGCCGGCCGCAGGAACCTCAGCGGATGCGGCCGAACTGCATGTCCGAGGTCTCATCCGTGCTCGCAAGCAGCACCTCACCTCGAGGCGAATCAATTGCGACCGACAGTGCGGGTGGCCCCGCAGACACCGCGATGTCGAGATCAACGGAGCGCAGGACGCCCGCAAGGTCATCGGCATCGGGCGTAGTGATGGCCAAAGCCCTGAACTCACCTCCGACTGGATTGGTGTCCTTCGGATTGGTGCACTCGAGCCAATCGATGAAGAACGGCATGCGCCCGCTGTGCAAACTTCCGATGGGGAACAAGAGATCCCAGACGAGGAGATCACCCGACTGCGTCTTGCGCCGGGTGCGGTGGGGACCCTCAGTCGACATGCCAGTCATTTCCAAGGTCCGGGCAATGGCGCTTAGATCGCCTTCGGCTGCCCATGTGACCATGCCGCCACTCGTCAAGTCGGCGAACTGTGCGCCAGCGTTGCCTTCCAGAGACTGTGCCGGGTCGGGAGCGATGATCTCGAGGTAGGNGGAACCGAGTGACAGAAGTGCGTTGCGTGTTCCGAGACCTACATGCTCTCCTCCGTATGCGGCTGGCACCCCGAACGTGTCCGCGGCCCATTCAATACCTTCGTCTAGCGATGCCACGGCATACATGAAGTGATCGATCCGCGTAGTCAAACTGTCCCCCCCCACGGGCCACCATCAATTGGAGGGTGCCTTNACCGGTGTCTGGCCCGCCTTGGTCCGCACCGCTGGCATCCACCGCGGGCCCGCGGTCTCGTCGATCCTCGCGAGGAAAGCGTCATGGTGCGCCTCAACCAGGTCGCAGAACCCGGCCGCGCCCTCCTCGCCCACTGCCTCCCAAGCCGGTGCAGTGAGGGCATCGGTGCGGGCCTCGAGGTCGAAGCGGAAGCGCCGTCCCTCGTCGGTCAGGCCCCCGCCCAAGGCGTAGCCCTTCGCCTCGAGGCGCTCCCAGCCGGCCCGGATGGCGCTGTCGTCGTTACCCCGACTCCTGGCAATCCATTCCTCGTCGCCGTATTCCTCGAGGTCGACCATCGCCGAATGGAGGAGCCCCACCTCGACGTCATCCAAGTCNGCCGCGGCGCACAGTGCCCAGTGGTTGTCGGCGCGAAGCTCACGGAGACAGTTCGCCGCCAGCCAGGCAGACAGGCAGGAGTCCGTCTCGGGCGGACGGGGCCTTGCGCGGTGCGCGGCGAACATCGGTCGGGCCCCATGATGCACAGCATCCACGCCCCTCCAGAGCGCAGAGGCGAATTGCCCGATCCCATNGGCAACTGGCGGCGCTATCTCAGACAACCCGGGCTCAACGGCTGAATCCCGGACCGCAAGGATCTCCTCTGGGGTAGTGACGTCCCGATGGGCAGCCATCACCGCAGCGATCAACGCAGGGTGGATCGAATAGGCGACCGCAGCCGCTGCGCTTGGCGACACGTCCCCCAGGGATGCCAGTCGCCAAGCCACGATCCACCCCCTGCCTTCCGGAACGCCGAGTGCCTCAAATCCGGCGACGGCTCGGCTGTCCCACATCATCCAGCCGACGAGGTCGTGGCAAGCGAGGCCACCGCGTCGGGCGAGGTCGAGGCCCGCTTCCATCGGCCGGAGGGTATCGATCGGTTGAGCGGCCCCAGACTCGGGGTCAGGAGGTCAGGACGTCACACCCCGCCAAGTGAGGCGGGAGCCGAGGAGATGGCTGGCCGGGGTGATGGCGGCCATCGCGATCAGGAAGGCGGCCAGTGGGCCGAGGTCAAACCAGTTGACCAGGGCATTGAGGACGGTGAGGCGGACGGCCAGCAGGAGCCCGAGAGCAATCTGGGCGCCGAGCACCCGTCGGATCCTGTCCACGGCGCCCCGTGTGGCCCGACCGGCGAACGTCCACAGGTCGTGGAGTGCCACGGTGAGCAGGATCCCCACCTCGCCGGCGATGGCCGCCGAACGGGTCAGGTTCCAGCCGTGGCGATCGAAGATCCAGAGGAAGGCCAGGGCATCGGCGACGAGTGCCAGTGCGGTGACCAGCAGGTAGCGGACGAGTGCCCGGCTGCGCAGCGGGTGGAGGCGGAGCCGCATCAGGTGGCGCAGGTAGCCGACGTAGTGGCCGGCCGACACCTTGGACTCGCCCTCGGACCGCTCCAGGAAGACGTAGGGGCGTTCGGCGACCCGGCGGACCTCGCCCCGGGCCAGGACCTCGAGGAGGATCTTGTAGCCGACCGGGTCGAGGTCGACGCCGGCCACCACGTCGCGTCGGACCAAGAAGTAGCCGCTCATCGGGTCGGTGACCCGTCCGACGGTGCCGGGGAGGAGCAGGAGGCCGAGGGCCTGGGCGCCGCGCGACAGCAGGCGTCGGATGGCTGACCAGTCCGACACGCCACCTCCGTCGACGTGTCGGCTGGCCACGGCCACCTCGGTTTGGCCGTCCATGGCCGCCAGTAGGTCGGTGACCACCTCGGGCGGGTGCTGACCATCGCCGTCGATGACGCCGAGGACGTCGCCCCGGGCGTGCGACCAGCCGCAGATGACAGCGGTGGCTAGGCCGGAGGCTCCGGTCCGTCGGATGACCCGGAGGCTCGGGACGTCCTGCACAAGGCCGGCGGCCACCTTCCAGGTGCAGTCGGGGCTGTCGTCGTCGACAATGATCAATTCGAAGCCGACTCCGGTGGCCGCGAGTACCTGGTGGAGGCGGCGGACCAGCCTCCCGACGTTGGCCGCCTCGTCGTAGGTGGGGATGACGAGGCTGAGGCGGATCGACGGATCGGTGTCGTCGGAGACGGCCGGGACCTCGTCGCCGACCAGTTCGAGGAGTGGGGAGTCGTCGGTCACGGTCGTACCCGGTCGGCCGTCGGCGGAACGCCGATACGGTACCCCGGCCCGCGCGGCCACGGCCCTCGGGCGGACATACGCTGCCAGACTGGCCGCGGGCCGGTAGCTCAGTGGTTAGAGCAGGCGACTCATAATCGCTCGGTCGTGAGTTCGATTCTCACCCGGCCCACGAGACCGGACGGTGCTGCCGGCAGGCCACCCGTCCGTGGGAGGCTGGGTCCCCGATCTCGGAGGTGCCGTGAGCCTGATCCTGCTGGTGGCCGTGGTGGTGGTCATCGTGCTGTACCGCCGGCGGGCCGCGGGGCGGGTGGACGTCGGGGCGATGGTGCGTCGGCTCATCGAGTACGGGTTCCTCGCCGGGCTGGTGCTGGGCACCGCACTGGGTGCGACGGGCCTGCTGGCCAGGGCGTTCGACGGTCTCCGGGGCCACGAGACGGGCGATTCGGAGGAGATGGCCCTCTGGTTGAGCCTGGTGGTGGTGGCCGGCGGGGCGCTGGTCGGCCTCTTAGCGTGGCTGCGGCGGCGGTTCCGGGCCGCGCCCTCGGAGGCCGACGCCGGGGGATGGGGCTTCTACCTGGGTGCGGTGGATCTCGGCGCTGCCGGCTTCGTGGTGGCTGGTGTGGTTCAGGTCGTGGGCTGGGCGGTCGACGGCTGGCGGTTCGATGCGTGGATGGCCGCCGGGGCGATCGTCTGGACGGTGGTGGCCGTGGTCCACCACCGGCTCCCAGGCCGTCGGCCGGAGATCTTCGACCTGGTTGGCTCGGCGGCCGCCCTGGTGGGCGTGGCCATCAGCCTGGCCGTGGTGCTGGAGCACCTGCTCGACTGGGCCTACGACGGGACCACCCCGGAGCCGTTCCTCGGTCTCGGTGGCCACGGCACCGGGGAATGGTCGGACACAGCGGATGACGTCACTGGCGTCCTGGCTCCGTTGGTCGGCTTCGCCGGTGCCTGGCTCCGCTACTGGTGGTGGAACGCCCGCCGGACTTCCCGGAGTCCGGAACGGGACGGGTACGTGCTGGTGGTCGGGGTCCTTGGTGGCCTGGCGGCCACCGTGGTGGCGGCCAGCGGTCTGTTCCACACGGCGCTGTCATGGGTACTCGTGGACTCGGCCCGGGATGCCGGGGCCGTCGCCCACTTCGATGTGGCCACGGTCTTCGGGGCGCTGCTCCTGGTGGGTCTGGCGGCGTGGGCCTACCACCGCAGCGAGGTGCCGCACGCCGTCGACCGGCAGTCCGGCGGTCGCGACGAGGTGTCCCGCCTCTATGACTACTTGGAGGCCGGCGTGGGCCTCGCCGCGGCGACTCTCGGCGTCGGGCTGCTCCTCGGAGCACTGCTGCATGTCGTCCTCCCGGCACCGGATGACTGGGATGGTGACGTGGCCGAGGTGCTGGCCGTGGCCCTCACCTTGCTGCTGGCCGGGGGGCCGGTGTGGGCCCGGGCATGGCGCCGGATCCAGGCCCATGCCGGGACGGTGTCCGAGGAGTCGTCGGCCGTCCGACGCATCCACCTGTCCACGGTGTTCGGCGCCACTGCGCTCTGCGTGCTGGTCGGCGTCGGGACCATGGTCTACCTGGTCCTGTTCGGGTTGCTCGACGGGAGCCTCGACGTGGAGAAGGTGGCTATCTTCCGTTTCCCGCTGGCCGCCATTGGGGCCACTGCCGGCGTGGCCGCCTACCACGGGCGGGTGCTGCGGGCCGGCCTGCGGGCTGTCCCGCCGTCGGCGCGCCCGGCGCTGCGGACAGTCACCGTGGTCGGCGCCGACCTGTCGGACCTAGTGGGCCGCCTCGAGGAGTTGCCCGGGGTCCGGGTCGTACACCGACTTCGCCTGGGCGCGCCTGGCGCCGTGCCCTCCGACCCCGACGCGGTGGCGGCCACCGTGGCGACGACCGCCGACGACCTCCTAGTCGTGGTGGCCGAGGACGGCTCCGTGGACGTCGTTCCGGTGGCGCCCTGACCGGACCGGGATGGCAGGCTCCCGGCATGGGAGCAGCACGCGAGAGGGTGAGTGTGAGCCGGGAGGTGGCGGCGCCGCCCGACCGGGTGTGGGCGATGGTCAGCGACCTAGCCCGGATGGGGGACTGGTCGCCGGAGAACGACGGCGGGCGCTGGACCGGCACCGACTCGGACGGCACGCCGGCGGTGGGCGACACCTTCCGGGGGCGCAACCACCGGGGACGCCGGAACTGGACAACCAACGTGACCGTGGTCGACGCCGATCCACCCCGCCGGTTCGCCTTCCGCCTGAAGATCGGCGCACTCGGAGGCTGCGACTGGATCTATGAGATCGAGCCGACCGACGCCGGCTGTCGGGTGACCGAGACGTGGCTCGACGAGCGCACCCGGCCGTTGAAGGTCGTGGGTTGGCTGTCCCCCGGCGTGTCGGACCGGGCTAGCCACAACCGGGCCACCATGGAACAGACCCTGGAGCACTTGGCCGAGGCCGCCGAAGCGGCCTGAGCGGGATCGGACTCAGTCCCAGCCGTTCCAAGCGGTGACGGCCGCAGCACCGCCCTCGCGGGCGGCCGGCTTGAAGTCGGTGCCGAGCGTGTGGCCGATCGTGATGAGCGCCACCTGGCTCCAGTCCTCGTGGGGGATGTCCAGCAGATCTGCGGCCTCCTCCTCGAACATGAGGTGAATGGTCGTCCAGCACGTACCGAGGCCCCGGTCGCGTGCGCCCAGCATGAAGCTCCAGGCGCTGGGGACGATCGACGCCATCATCGAAGCGGCGCCCATCGACGCCCGGTCGACTCGTCCCCGGATGCACGGGATGAGCATGGCCGGGACACGGTGCATGTTCTCGGCCAAGTACGACGCAGAGTCCATAACCCGCATCTGCTGGGCGGCCCGCTCCGGTGCCTGCCCATCGGCCAGGGCGCTGGCACTCACTCCCAGCGTCGTGTAGCGCTCCCAGCCCTTCCGGTAGAGCTCGGCCAGGCCGGCCCTCTTCTCGGGGTCGGTGACGACCACGAACCGCCAGCCCTGACGGTTGGAGCCGGTCGGGGCCTGTACGGCGTACTCAAGGCACTCCCGGATCAACTCGTCGTCGACCGGCCGATCCAGGTCGAGGCGCTTACGGACCGACCGGGTGGTGGTCAGGACATCGTGGACGGACAGGCCGAGGCTGGTCATGCGGGATTCCCCTTCTGGTCTAGGTCGGCTCCTTCGACGAGGGCCTTGATGCCCTCGACGCAGCGGCGCATGTTGGCCATCTGGCCGTTCTGGCGGTTGGCGATGATCTTCGACTCCTTGTCGGGCATGGCGTCGATGGCCGCAGTCAGCCCCGACGGGCCAGGCCCGAGGACCATGGCGAACCGGAGTCGGGTGGCGCCGGCCAGCGGGACGAGCTCGAATCGCCACTGGGCGGCCGGCGTCTCCACATCCGCCGGGTGCCAGGCGAACACCCGGTCCTCCTCGTACTCGACGACGTGGCAGGTGACCTCCCAGTCGCCCATCCGGTCGTTCCGGTTCCGACCCAGAAACGTCGCGCCCACACCCCGTTGGTCGGAGGTCCACTCGGCGCCCTGGAACTCATCGCTAAACCGGGCCGGCAACTGAATGTCAGCGACGAACGGCCAGACGGCCGACGGCGGGGCGTCGACGTCGACCTCGACGGTCACCCCGGCCCCGTCGGCGTGGACGGGATCTGCATCGGTGGGGCGCTGCAGGGTGCGGCCCCACCGGTCGAACCAGGTGATCTCCGAAGCTGGCCGCCGGTCGGCGGGAGAGAAGTCGTCGCCGACTGACCAGGCCACCGGGAGGAGAGCGACCTGGCTGACCCCATCGGGGATGCCCAGCAGGTCGGCCACCGCGTCGGCTTCGTTCAGGTGCAGCGTCGTCCAGGCGCTGGCCAGACCGCGGGACCTCAGGGCCAGGCAGAAGCTCCACGCCGACTGGACGACCGAGTCGAAGAGGCCGGGTCGGCCGCTGCCGTCGTGCTCGCCATAGATGGTGACCAGCACAAGGGCCGGGACGTCCTGGAGGCTTCGGGCCAGGTGGTCGGCCGAGCGCAGGGCCCCCTCGTTGTGGTGGCCGGTGCCCTGTACCTGGGCGTAGGCCTCGCTGATCCAGTTCCCGCCTGCAGAGCGGTAAAGGTCGGCCAGGGCGGCCCTGGTGTCGGGGTCGCGGACGACCAGCCAGCGGCGGCTGGACTGGTTGCCGCCAGTGGGGGCCTGCTCGGCCACGTCGATGCAGTCCAGGATCACCTGGGCGGGGACGGGACGCTCTAGGTCGAGGCGGCGCCGCACGGCTCGGGTGGTGGTCAGCAGGCGGTCGGTCTCGGAGACGTCGAAGGGCATGGCGGCCTCAGGCGGGTCGAAGGTGGGGTGGCTCCCTGGATCGGATCGAGTCCACCATCGGCGCCTCGACCGGCCGTCATCGGGCCCAACCGGCGAACCTGTGGAATTGTTGTTCGAACCTGGGGAACCGGAGGCCGGCGGGCGAGATCCCGGCTACAGGTCCTCGCCCAGCCAGACGGGGGCCCGGTCGACGAGGTACTCGCTGATGCTCCGGGCCCGCTCGAGGGCGTCACACAGCCAGTTGGCCTCGCCTCCCCGGAGGAGCGCGGCCAGCGGAGTCTCCAGCCGGGCCGTCACGCCAAGGGAGCGCTGCGGTGCGTCGGTGACCGCCTCGAAGGAGTCGACGGCCGAGACCTGGGTGGGCAGGTCGGGGCCGCCCAGCCCGGCCAGCTCGGTGGCCAACACCAGCAGGTCGGGACCGGCCTCCAGCGGGGGAAGCGCCCAACTGAAGACCAGTTCGATGGTCAGGTCGTCGCTGGGCTCGACGTCCTCCGGGATGGACATGACCTCGTCCTCGAAGGCCAGGAGAGTACGGACCTCGACGTCCACCGACAGGCGGAGGTCCAGCGGGCCGCCGCAGTGGGCCTCCGGGTGGAGGTCGACCTCAAAGGCCTGGTGCATCGAGTAGGTCTCGACGAAATGGCGCTCATCGTGTACGTGGAACCCGTGGTCGGCGGCGTGGTCCTTGAGGTCGGCCACAAAGCCTGCGATGTCAACGACGGCCATCGGGACAGCGTAGGACCGGCCGTCGGGAGGGGCCACGCCGGTTTGGCAAACTGGCCCGGTGCCCCCGCCGACCACCGACCTGCACGTCGAGGGGCCGGGCTTCGACCCGGCGAGCGTGCTGAGCGACCTCCACGACGCAGTCGACGCCGTGCTGGCCGACTTCGCGGAGCTCGAGGACTGGGGTCCGTCGGGTGGCCGGGCCGACCAGTACGCCAGCGACGTGGTNGCCGANGAGGCCGTCCACCGGGTGTTCGNCCNGGCNGGCTACGGCGTCCTGAGCGAGGAGTCGGGGCTGCGTCTGCCGAGNGTNGANGGNGCCCCGACGGTGGTGGTGGACCCCCTCGACGGNTCGACCAACGCCTCCCGGGGNCTTCCCTGGTACGCCACCAGCNTGTGCGCCGTCGACNAAGAGGGNCCGTGGGTGGCNGTGGTCGTGGACCTGGTGGNCGGCACCCGGNACGACGCGGTCCGCGGCTGGGGGGCCCGCCGGGACGCCGANCCGATCCGNCGGGACGACGCCCCGCCGTTGTCCGAGGCGCTGGTTGGCCTNTCCGGGCTGCCGCCCCGATNCTTGGGNTGGGGCCAGTTCCGGGCNCTGGGCGCNGCGGCNCTCGACCTGTGCGCGGTGGCCGACGGTCGCCTCGACGGCTACNTGGANTGTTCCGAGGACGCNCACGGCGTGTGNGACTACCTGGGCGCCCTGCTGGTCTGCGCGGAGGCGGGAGTCGAGGTGGTGGACGCCCGGGGCCGCGACCTGTGCGTCCTGGACCCGGAGGCCCGCCGCACCCCGGTGGCCGGCGCCGGACCGGCGTTGACTGAGGCCCTCCTGGAGGCCCGGCAGGGATTCTGAGCTGGGTCCCGTCCACCGGGNTGCCGTCGATAGGGTCACCGGTCCCGGGCGCGTAGCTCAGCTGGCTAGAGCACCTCCCTTACAAGGAGGGGGTCGGGGGTTCAAGTCCCTCCGCGCCCACCCGAAACACACAAATCAGGTACCTCGATCAGAGGCAGGCCAGGATGCGTACGCCAATAACCGAGATGTTCGGCATCGAGTTCCCGATCCTGGCCTTCAGCCACTGCAGGGACGTGGTGGTGGCCGTGTCNCAGGCTGGAGGCATGGGTGTTCTCGGCGCGGTGGCCCTCAGCGACGAACAGTTGGAAGTCGACCTGGCCTGGATCGAAGACGAGATCGGAGATCGGCCCTACGGCGTAGATCTCGTCGTGCCCAGCAAGTACGCCGGTGATGGCCAGGGCGGGATGCAGACATCGGACATATCGACGATGATCCCCGACGAGCACCGGGAGTTCGTAGCCGGACTGCTCGAACGCTACGAGGTTCCCGAAGCCACCGACAGCCAGTCGGAAGCTGGATGGACTTCGAAGAACGCGGACGCCCCTTTCTCGGCTAGCCGCGCCTCCCAACAACTCGACATCGCCCTCGCCTTCAACCCCCGACTGGTGGCTAATGCGCTCGGCTCTCCTCCTAGTGACCTGATCGACCGGTGCCACGAGGCGGACATCATGGTTACGGCCCTTGCCGGAGCGCGGGCCCATGCCGAACGGCACGTCAACGCAGGGGTCGACCTGGTGATCGCCCAGGGCTTCGAAGCCGGCGGCCATACCGGTGAGGTGGCCTCCATGGTGCTGGTGCCCGAGATCGTCGACGCTGTGGACCCGGTCCCGGTACTGGGAGCCGGCGGCATCGGCCGAGGACGGCAGATGGCCGCCGCGATGGCACTGGGAGCGGCCGGTGTGTGGTGCGGGTCGGTCTGGCTAACCACCGAGGAAGCTGAGACACCTCCGGTAGCCAAGGCCAAACTGCTCGAAGCCGGTTCGGGGGACACCCTCCGCTCGCGTTCCTATACGGGCAAGCCGGCCCGGCTCCTGCGCAGCGCCTGGACCGAAGAGTGGAATCGGGACGACACGCCCGACCCCCTGGGCATGCCGCTGCAGCCGATGCTGATCGACGGTGCAATGGCCCGTATCAACCGGGCCGCCCACCATGCGGGCTCAGGTGCCGAAAAGTTGGTGACCTATCCGGTCGGCCAGATAGTTGGTTCGATGAACAAGTCCCGGCCCGCCGGTCGGGTGGTGATGGACATGGTCGAGGAGTTCATCGAATCCGCCGAGTCGCTAGCCGGACAACTGGAAATCTGAACCGGCAAGGAATTTTCTGGGCTGCCGCCCGCCCCCGGGGAACGCAGCTCAGATGGATAGAGCTCTTCCCTTGCAAGGAGGGTGTCGAGGGTCCAGGTCCCTCCGCTCCCAGAGGAAAGCCCCAGGGCGCTTNCTATATCGGAGTCGTCCATGTCGTGGTTGAGCCCGTCGCCGTCAGTTCTGGTTTCCCNACCCGGTGGTACCGTCACCGCTCCAGAAGGGGGTCCGCTAGATGCCGGTTGGAGACAACTCGATCTTCTCGCCTGACCGATACGTCGCTACTCGTGCACCGATCGAGCAGGCCGAGCCGCTGCCGTCCGACGTCTACTTCTCCCAGGACTGGTACGACCGCGAGGTCGAGACGATCTTCCGGAAGCGCTGGCTAGTGGCTACCCGCGAGGAAGAGATCCCGGATCCCGGCGACTACGTGCGGTTGGACATCGTGGGTGAACCGCTGGTGATTCTCCGCGATGAAGAAGGACATGTGCGGGCCCTGTCAGCTTCCTGTCGCCATCGCGGTTCGGAACTGATGAGCGGCCAAGGGAACTGCAAGAAGATCGTTTGTCCCTATCACGCATGGACATACTCGCTAGAGGGCGAGTTGCTCTCGGCNCCTTCGATGAGGGAGGCGGTGGGGTTCGACAAGTCAGATCACGCTCTTCCCGCTGTTCGCGCTGAGACATGGGGTGGTTTCGTGTTCGTCAACTTCGACCACGACGCCGACTCGTTGCTCGAATCGCTCGGCGGACTCGTCGATCGCCTCGCCAGTTATCGACTCGAAGAGATGAAGGTCACGAAGAAGTGGGTGAACCGGTTCAACGCGAACTGGAAGATCTGGGTGGAGAACTCGCGGGAGGGATATCACGTGCCGACGGTGCACCGGGGATCGCTCGACACCTTCTATCCCGGAGCGCGTCGAAACGTCTTCCAGGCGGATGGCGAGCCGATGGTGTACGCGATCAACAGCAGCGACAACGAGAACGGTCTCTACGTTCCGCGGAATCACACGCTTCCCTTTGTCGATGGCCTTTCAGCGGAGGACAACGAGACCACCCACTTCATCATCGGCTACCCGCATCTCCTCCTGAACGTTCCTCCCGACCGGATCACGTTTCACCAGTACTTTCCGGACGGGCCCGAGTGGACACGGATCGTCTCGTGGTGCTGCTTTCCCCAGTCCACGATCGACCTTCCCGAGTTTGAAACCGAGGTAGAGGACAAGTACTACCCATCGATGGACATGTTTCTGGCCGAGGACAAAGGTGTTTGCGAGCTCGTCCACCGAGGCCTTCGTGGGCGACTGGCCAAGGTGTCGCGCTACTCGCCGACGGAGGAACGCACCGTCCACGAGTTTTCCAACTACGTGCTCGACCACGTCGTCGGCCCGGTGGAAGGGCACTGACGGGGTGATGAGATGACTACTCGCGAGAATATTTCCATTCCCAATGTCGGTGAGCCGGCCGATCCACGCGTGGGTTCACAGTGCATTCGCAAGGGCAACCTGTTGTTCATATCTGGTCAGATCGCCATGGAGGAAGGAGAGTTGGTCGGCCCCAACGATCCGCTCGAGCAGTGCCGCCAGTGCCTGCGACACATCGAGTCCTATGTGATCAGAGCAGGTGGGACGCTCGACGATGTGGTGTCGCTAGACATCTTCCTCACGGACATCCGATACCGACCGGCCGCAGGT
>PBUO01000082.1 GCA_002727895.1 Acidimicrobiaceae bacterium
AGCATCGAGTCGGGAATCAACATGCCGACCGTGAACACCCTGGTGGTCGACCGGGCCGACCTGCTGGGCCTCGGGCAGCTCCACCAACTGCGGGGCCGGGTGGGGCGGGCCGGCCAGCGGGCCTACGCGTACCTGTTCACGCCGCCCGACCGGTCGCTCAACGAGCAGGCCCACGAGCGTCTCCGCACCATCGGCGAGAACACCGAGTTGGGGTCCGGCTTCCGGATCGCCATGCGGGACCTGGAGATCCGGGGCGCCGGCAATCTGCTGGGGACCGGCCAGAGCGGGCACATCGCGGCCGTGGGCTACGACCTGTACTGCCAGATGGTGACCGAGGCCGTCGCCGAGCTGGCCGGCACCGTGCCCCCGGAGGTGGTCGAGGTCCGCGTCGAGCTCCCGGTGGATGCCCACCTGCCCGAGGACTACGTGTCCCGCGGCGACCTTCGCCTCGAGGCCTACCGCAAGCTGGCCGAGGCTGGTACCCGATCCGACCCAGATGCCGTCGAGGCCGTGCGGGCCGAATGGGAGGACCGCTACGGACCGCCCCCGAAGCCCGTGCAGGCCCTCCTGTCGGTGGCTCGCCTGCGGTCGGCCTGCGTGGCCCGGGGCATCACCGAGGTGGCGGTGGCCAAGGGCCCGGGTCTGGGTGGTCCGGACCTGATCGCCCGGTGTGCGCCGGTCGTCCTGCCGTTGAGTCGGCAGACCCGCCTGGCCCGGCTCTACAAGGGCTCGCGCTACAAGGAGGAGCAACGCCAGCTGCTCCTGCCGGTGAAGACGGGTGCCGGCGTGGACCTGGCGGCCGCCATCGGTGACATGCTCGACGACCTGGTGCCGGCCGGGCCGGACCCGGCCTAGCCTGCCCGTCCTGTGACCCCGCACGCCCGTCCCCGTCGCGTCCCCGCTGCCTCGGTGCCGCGTCTCCTCGCCGTCGGCCTAGCGATTGGCCTGGTCGCCGCGGCCTGCGGGTCGTCGGTGACCGCCGTGCGGGTCGGGGAGTCCACCCTCGACCGCGACGAGGTCGTCGCGCTGGTGGCCGAGGCCACCGGCGGTCCGGTCGACGTCGACAGCGTGGACGCGGCCACCGCGGCTGGCGTGGTCGACCGCTTCGTCCGCTACGAGGCCCTGGTCGACCTGCTGGCCGAACACGGCGTGGTGGCCGACGCCGACGCTCGCACCTCGGCCCGCGACCGCCTGATCGCTGCCGGGATGGACGCCGGCGACCCGTCCCTGCCCCGCTTCATCGGCTGGCAGGCCACACTCGACCTTGTGGAGGCCGGCGGTCCCGGCGTCCGGGCCGCCTACGAGGCCCACGCGCAGNTGCTCGGCCACGAGCTGTGCACCAGCCACGTGCTCGTCTCCTACGAGGACGACGCCCACGCCGTGCTGCACCTCCTGGAGTCCGGCGAGGACTTCGGCGACCTGGCCCGCACCGTCTCCCAGGACCCGGGCTCCGGGTCGACGGGCGGATCGCTGGGCTGCGTNCCGCTGGGTCAGTTCGTCCCCACCTTCGAGCGNGCCGTCCTNGGTGCNCTGGCCNCCGGGGCGNCTCTGGTTGGTCCGGTGCCCAGCCAGTTCGGCTTCCACGTGATCCGGATCGACGAGGTGCGCCCCGTCGAGCCCACCGTCTTCGACGACCTGGGACGGCGCCTGTCGGCCGCCCTGTTGCAGGTCGCCGGGCTGACCCGCGACGTCGAGGTCGAGGCCCGCTTCGGGACCTGGGACGCCGCGGTGGGGCGGGTCGCCCCGCCGGCCGGTCCCCTGGCGCCCGCCCTGGCCCGCCTGGGCTCGTGACAGCCGGGCGGCCCGACGCCGCCAGCACCCGACCGCGAGTCACCGTGGTCGGCCTCGGACCCGCAGGTCCGGGCCTGTGCACCACGGCCACCCTGACCGCCGTCGCCGACCACGACCACCGCTACCTCCGCACGGCCCGCCACCCGGCGGCCTCGGTGGTCGATGGCCACGGGAGCGGCCAGGTCACGACACTGGACCACCACTACGAGTCGTCCCACGACTTCGCCGCGGTCTACGCGGGCATCGTCGACGAGGTGGTGGACGGGGCGGTCCGCCACGGCCGCGTCCTCTACGCCGTGCCGGGCTCGCCGGCCGTTGCCGAGCACACCGTGGAGTTACTGCTGGCCGACGACAGGGTCGACGTGGACCTCGTCCCGGCGCTGTCGTTTCTCGACTTGGCCTGGGTCCGGCTGGGCGTGGACCCGCTGGCCACCGGCGTCCGGGTGGTCGACGCCCACCGGTTCGCCGTCGAGGCGGCCGGCCAGCGGGGCCCGCTGCTCGTCGCCCAGGTCGACTCGGCGTCGGTGCTGGCCGACGTGGTGGCATCGGTGGACGACCCGCCGGACGAGCCGGTGGTGGTGTTGCAGGGCCTGGGCGCCGACGACGAGCGGATCGTCGAGGTGGCGTGGGACGACCTGCCGTCCACGCTGGAGCCCGACCACCTGACGTCGCTGTGGGTGCCCCGCCTGGCCGCCCCGATCGCCGCCGAGCTGCAACGTTTCGCCGACCTGGTGGCCGAGTTGCGCCTGCGCTGTCCGTGGGACGCCGAGCAGACCCACACGACGCTGCGGCCCCACCTGCTGGAGGAGGCTCATGAGGTGCTCGAGGCCCTCGACGCCTTCGACGAGGCCTCCGGGGAGGGCTCCGGGGCGCTTGAGGAGGAGCTCGGCGACCTGCTCTTCCAGGTGGTCTTCCACGCCCGGATCGCCGCCGACGACGGCCGCTTCGACCTGGCCGATGTGGCCCGGGGCATCCACGACAAGCTTCGCCACCGCCATCCCCACGTTTTCCCACCGGAACCGGGCGAAGACACGGACGCCCTGCGGCCGGTGTCGGACTCGGGGGACGTGCTGGCCAACTGGGACGCCATCAAGCAGGCCGAGAAGGGGAGGGACTCAGTCCTCGACGGGATCCCGCCGACCCTCCCAGCCCTGGCCGTCGCCCAGAAGGTGGCCCGGCGGGCCGGTGGGCTTGACGGGGCGCCCCTGCCGCCTGCCGCCCCACTGGATCTCCCCGGCGACGACCGGGGGTTAGGCGACTTGCTCCTCGGCCTGGCCGCTTCGGCCCGGTCCGTCGGCCTCGATGCCGAGGACGCGCTGCGGGGAGCGGTGGCCCGCTATTCGGCCGAGGTCCGGGCCCACGAGGCCCGGCACGACGACCCGGGTCCCACCTGACCTGACCTCGGCGTTCGACCTCGCTGGGTAGCGTGGCGGGATGAGCAGCATCTCCGTTGTGGCCGGCCGACAGGTCCTGGACAGCCGGGGCAACCCCACCGTGGAGGTGGAAGTCGTCCTCGACTCGGGGGCCTCGGGTCGGGCCATGGTGCCCAGCGGCGCCTCCACCGGCATGTTCGAGGCCGTGGAGCTGCGCGACGGGGGCGACCGGTGGGCCGGCAAGGGCGTCGGGACCGCGGTGGCCAACGTGGACGGCGAGCTGGCCGCTGCCGTCCGCGGCCTGGACGCGAACGACCAGCGGTCCGTCGACCGGGCCCTGTGCGACGCCGACGGCACCGACGACAAGGGTCGCCTGGGCGCCAACGCCATCCTCGGGGTGTCTCTGGCCGTGGCCCGCGCCGCGGCCGACGACGCCGACGCACCGCTGTTCCGGTACGTCGGTGGGGCCAACGCACACGTCCTGCCCGTGCCCATGCTCAACGTCCTCAACGGTGGCGAGCACGCCGACAACAACGTCGACCTGCAGGAGTTCATGCTCATGCCGGTCGGCGCCGCCTCGTTCTCCGAGGCCCTGCGCTGGGGCGTCGAGTGCTACCACGTCCTCAAGGGCGTGCTGTCGGAACGGGGACTGGCCACGGCCATTGGAGACGAGGGCGGCTTCGCGCCTGACCTGGGTTCCAACGAGGAGG
This sequence comes from Acidimicrobiaceae bacterium, assembly GCA_002727895.1. Classification (GTDB taxonomy): domain Bacteria; phylum Actinomycetota; class Acidimicrobiia; order Acidimicrobiales; family MedAcidi-G1; genus UBA9410. The sequence goes on from PBUO01000082.1 coordinate 3,875, forward strand.
CGGTGACCCTGCTCATCGAGGCCATCGAGCGGGCCGGCCTCACCCCCGGCGACGACGTGGCCCTCTCGCTCGACGCCGCCTCCACCGAGTTCTTCGGCGACGGCGCCTACCACTTGGTCGGCGAGGGCCGGACGCTCTCGCCTGACGAGATGGCCGGCTGGCTGGCCGACCTGTGCGACCGCTACCCGATCGTGTCGATCGAGGACGGCATGGCCGAGGAGGACTGGGACGGCTGGTCCTCGCTCCACGCCCGGGTCGGGGACCGGGTCCAGCTGGTGGGCGACGACCTCTTCGTCACCAACGTGAGCCGCCTTCAGCGGGGCATCGACGCCGGCGTGGCCAACTCGATCCTCGTCAAGGTCAACCAGATCGGCACCCTCACCGAGACGCTTGAGGCCGTGGAACTGGCCACGGCCAGCGGCTGGACGGCGGTCATGTCGCACCGCTCGGGCGAGACCGAGGACACCACCATCGCTGATCTGGCGGTGGCCACCAACTGCGGCCAGATCAAGACCGGGGCACCGGCCCGTAGTGACCGGGTGGCCAAGTACAACCAGCTCCTCCGTATCGAGGAGATGCTGGGCGAGGACGCCGCTTTCCGCGGCCGATCGGCCCTCGCCGGCGCCTGAACGGTCCGATGCCCGGCTCCCCGAACGCACGGGGCCGCCTTCCAAGGTGGCTGGCCGTGGTCGTGGTGGCCGTAGTGTCGGCCGGCGCAGCCCTGCTCCTCGGGGTGGTGCCGTTCCAGGGCTGGCTCGATCAGCGGGACCGCAACGCGGCGCTCCGCGTCGAGGTGGAGGCCGTGGAGGCCGGCAACCGGGCCTACGAGGACCGCATGGACGCGCTGGAGACCGACGAGGAGATTGAGCGCCTGGCCCGCGAGGACTATGGCCTGGTGCGTCCCGACGAGGAGGCTTACGCCATCCAACCCGCCCCGGCCTCCGACGCCGAGGTCCCGGGCATCTGGCCGTTCGCCGACTGACGCCGGCGGGCCCGCCATCGTCACGCCGTCCCGGTGGGTCCTAGCCTGAAGGGGTGACTACCCCGCAGACAGTCGACGACGTCGTCGCCGCGCTCGCTGCGCAGGACTACCTGGCCGACGAGGGTCTGGCCACGGCCGTCTTCCTGGCCCTGCGGCTCCGGCGCCCGCTGCTGCTGGAGGGAGAGGCTGGGGTCGGCAAGACCGAGGTGGCGCGGGCGCTGGCGGCCTGGACCGGCGGCGAGCTCATCCGTCTGCAGTGCTACGAGGGCCTCGATGCCTCCCAGGCCGTCTACGAGTGGGACTACTCTCGCCAGCTCCTGCACCTGCGGGCCGCCGAGGCGGCCGGGGCCTTCTCCTCCACCGGTGACGGGACGGCCGACGGCGTGGCCGCTCTGGAGGACGAGCTCTACGACGAACGGTTCCTGGTCCGCCGTCCGCTTCTGCGCTCCCTGTCGACCACCGACGGGGTGCCGCCGGTGCTGCTCATCGATGAGGTCGACCGGGCCGACGACGAGTTCGAGGCCTTCCTGCTCGAGATCCTCTCCGACTTCGCCGTCACCGTTCCCGAGTTGGGGACCTTCCGGGCCGATGTGCCCCCGGTGGTCGTCATCACCTCCAACCGCACCCGCGACGTCCACGACGCCCTGAAGCGACGCTGCCTCTACCACTGGGTCCAGCATCCTGACGTGGACCGTGAGGTGGAGATCCTCCGGGTCCGGGCCCCGCACGTGCCAGCCTCGCTGGCCGCCGACGTGGCCCGGGTGGCCGCAGAGTTGCGCGACATGGGCTTGTACAAGCCACCAGGCGTGGCCGAGACCCTGGATTGGGCCGAGGCCCTGGTGCTGGTCGGCGTGGACGACCTGGACGCCGAGGCCATGGGCGTCACCATCGGGGCCCTACTGAAGTACCGCGAGGACCAGGATCGGCTCCGGGCCCGCGGTTTCGGCGAGGTGGTGGGCCTCCTCCGGGGGGCCTGACCGGCCGGGCCCCGTCCCCAGATCCATGGACCCCTCTCGATGACTCCCTCCCAATGACAGGTGCCCCCGCCCTGACCATGGACCGGCACCTGGTTCGCTTCGTGGAGGAACTGCGCCTGGCCGGGCTCGACGTGCCCCCTGGATCGACGTTGTCGTTCGGAAGGGCTGTGGCCGAGGTGGGGGTCGACACCCGCTCCGGCGTCTACTGGTCGGGTCGGGCCACCCTGCTCCGACGCCCCGAGGACGTCGAGGTGTACGACCGGGTTTTCGACCACCACTGGACCGGCGCACCCGCCGGAGGGCGGGTGCCGACTCGGGAGGCCCCGGTCACCCTCGTGCTGGATGCGGCCGGTGAGGACGCGTCCTCCGACGGGGCCGATTCCGAGGAGCGGTCCGACGACCATCTGAGCGTGCGCTGGTCGCGGACCGAGGTGCTGGGGGCGAAGGACTTCGCCGAGTGCACCGACGAGGAATTGGTCGAGCTCCACGACCTGATGGGCCGGCTCCGCCTCCTCGGGGCCACCCGCCGGCACCGACGGCTGCGGCCGGCGGCCCGTCGGAGTCGTCCGGACCTGCGCCGGACGGTGCGCTCCGCCCTGCGGACCGGTGGAGAGCCGGTGCGCCGGGCCTTCGCCGAGCCAGGGGAGCGGCCCCGACGCCTGGTCCTGCTGCTCGACGTCTCGGGCTCCATGGAGCCCTACGCCCGGGCCCTCGTCCGCTTCCTCCACGCGGCGATGGTGGGTCGTCGTGACGTGGAGGCGTTCGCCNTGGGCACCCGCCTGACCCGCCTGACCCGGCAGCTGGCCACCCGNGATCCNGACGCGGCGCTGGTCCGGGCCGCCGAGGCGGTGGTCGACTGGTCGGGGGGCACGCGCCTCGGCGACGGGCTGCGGACCTTCAACGACGAGTGGGGGGTGCGGGGCATGGCCCGGGGGGCCACCGTGGTCGTGCTGTCCGACGGCTGGGACCGGGGCGAGCCCGAAGTCATGGCCGAGCAGATGGCGCGCCTGGGCCGGGTGGCCCACCGCGTGGTGTGGGTGAACCCGCTCAAGGCAGCGCCGGGCTACGCGCCGCTGGCCCGGGGCATGGCTGCCGCGCTCCCGCACGTCGACCGGTTCTTGGAGGGCCACTCGTTGGACTCGCTGCGAGCCCTCGCCGAGGTGCTTGGGGAGGAGGAGCGCTGACGTCCTGAGAGGGGCCGGACGGGCGGTGGCGTCAGCCGGTGTTGCGCATGCCGGCAGCGATGCCGTTGATGGTCAACAGCAGCCCCCGCTGGAGNTCCTCGTCGGACCCGCCGGCACGGGACCGGTGCAGCATCTCGACCTGGAGGACGTTGATGGGGTCNAGGTAGGCGTCGCGCACGGCCAACGTGCGACGCAGCATCGGCTTCTCGGCCAGGAGTTCGGCGCCGGTGATGGCCCGCACCTCGTCGACGGTGCGGTGGTACTCCTCGACCACGGCCTCGAACAGGTGGTGGAGCGAGGGATCGACGAGGCGCTCCACGTAGTGGCGGGCGATNGCCAGGTCGGTCTTGGTAAGCGTCATCTCCACGTTGGAGACGAAGGTCCGGAAGAAGTGCCACTCGTCGTACATGCGGGCAAGCTCGTCGCCGTGGCCGGCGTCCCGCGCCTCGGCCAGNCCGCTGCCCGCTCCGTACCAGCCGGGGATGATCTGGCGGGACTGGGTCCAGCCGAACACCCACGGGATGGCCCGCAGGNCGGCGATGCCCGCCGTGGCNCCCCGACGTCGGGCCGGCCGTGACCCGATGTTCATCTCGCCCANCTCNTCGACCGGCGTCGACGTGGTGAAGTACTCGACCAGGCCGGGCGTCTCGACGAAGCGTCGGTAGGCGGCGTAGGCGTTGTNGGACATGCCGTCCATGATCGAGTACCAGCGGTCCAAGGTGGCCTCGTCGTGGCGGGGGTCGCGGTGGGCCAACGAGGCCTCCAGCACCGCGGTAAAGGCCAGGTCGAGGTTCCGGCGGGCGATGTCGGGGTGGCCGTACTTGTCGGCGATGACCTCGCCCTGCTCGGTGAACTTGACCTCGCCGTCGAGCACGCCGTTGGGCTGGCTGAGGATGGAGGCGTGGGTNGGGCCGCCACCCCGCCCAATGGTGCCGCCCCGGCCGTGGAACACCCGGATGGGGACNCCNGTCTCGGCCGAAACGTCGCGGATGGCCCGCAGCGCCTTGTGGATCTCCCANTGCGAGGTGGTGATCCCNCCGTCCTTGTTGGAGTCGGAGTAGCCGACCATGACCTCCTGGGTCCCGCCCCGGAGCTCCACGATCCGCCGGTAGGGGGCGACCTCGAAGAGGGCCCGCAGCGTANGGCCGATGGACCGCAGGTCGCCGATGGTCTCGAACAGGGGGACGAATCCGATGCGGGCCGTGTCGTGGGNCGGGTCGATCAGGCCCACCTCGCGGGCCAGCACCACCGGGGCNAGGACGTCCTGGACGCCCTGGGTCATGGAGATGATGTGGCTCTCGATGACCTCNTCGCCCTCCNGGTCCATGAGGAGTCGCAGCTTGCGGAACAGGGCCAGGGCGCCGGTGTCGTCGGGGGTGCGGGGCGGGGCCAGCGGGCGGCGGCTCTCCAGCTCGGCGGCCAGCAGGTCGGACCGCTCGTCGACAGACAGGGCGGCGTAGTCCACGTCGTTGGCGGCGAACAGGGTCGTGAGCGCCTCATGGTGGCGGTCGGAGTGCTCCCGGATGTCGAGGGTGGCGAAGTGGAACCCGATCATCCGCAGGATGCGTCGGACCCGGGCCACGGCCCCATCGGCCAGCAGGTCGCCGCCGTTGGCCCGCAGCGAAGACTCGATGACCGCCAGGTCGGCGTCCAGGTCGTCGGGGGAGGCGTAGTCCGGTCCGACACCACGGCCGTCGATCATGTGGCGGAGGCGGCGGCGGATGGCCTCGCAGCGGACCCGATAGGGCTCCGANGTGTCGAGCCGGCTCCCGAGGTCGGCCAGGCCGGAGCGGTCCGCCTCGGCGGCGGCGGCCAGCTCGTCGGACACGTTGTGGACCCGGGTGCTGACGCTGAGCTCGTGGCCAAGGCCGGCCACCTCGTCGACCAGGGCCTCCAGGGCGTAGCGACGCTGCAGGCCGATGACCTGCTCGGTGGTGGCCGGGAGCACGTTGGGGTTGCCGTCGCGGTCGCCGCCCACCCAGGAGCCGAACCGGATGGGGACCCGGTCATGGGGGAGCGAGGCCCCCACGGAGCCCAGCGCGGCCTGCATCTCGTCGAACAGCTCCGGCATGGCCTCGCGGACGGTGAGGCCNAGGTAGTAGAGGACGGAGCGGGCCTCGTCCATCGGCTCGGGCCGGACGTGACGGAGTTCGTCGGTCTGCCAGACGGCGTCGATGATCTCCTCGATGCGCCGGTCGATGCGCCGTCGGTCGCCGTCGGTGCGGCGGTGCTCGTTGCGCTGCTCGACCAGCCGGCTGACCGTGGCCAGCTTGTCCAGGATGGCCCGACGGGACGCCTCGGTGGGGTGGGCGGTGAAGACGGGGCGGACCTCGGCCCGGCCGACCAACGCTGCGATCTCCGACGGCTCGATGCCCCGCTCGACGAGCGACCGGACGGTCTCGTCGAACTGGTTGGCGGCGTTCGGCGAGCCGGAGTTGAGGTCCTCGATACGGTGGACCTGCTCGGCCACGTTGGCCAGGTGGAAATACACCGTGAAGGCCCGCACCAGGAGGATGGCGTGGGCCACGTCGGTGTCGTCGAACAGCCCGTGGAGCTCGGCGGTAACCGCCTCGTCCGTGCCCTGCTCCCGGAGGTGGCGGGTCAGGGTGCGGACCCGTTCCACGGCGTCCAGCAGGTCGGGTCCGTGCTGGCGGACCAGCGTGTTGCCGAGCTGGGTGCCGAGGCGCCGGATGTCGGCACGGAGTTCGGCGTCGGAGGGCTCGGCCCCCCGCTCGGGTGTGACGGATGTCAATTGCGACATGGCCGAAACCTAGTCGAATCTCCCCTGTGGTTCTACCTGCTTGAATCTGAGGAAAGATTCGGGCAGAATGCGGCGCCAGAGGGGCCCTGGAAACAGGGGAAGTGCCGGAGGCGCAGCGCAGCGACCCGGCAGCCGGTGGGTGGCCGGTCGATCGGACCCCTCGATGGATTTGATCTTCCAGGGGAATGACCTTCCCGAGGAACCCAGAGGAACCATGAGCCACACCCGTTACGCCCCCGCCCGGCAGCGACTCCAGCGCAGCGAGCTCGCCGTGCCCGGTTCGAACCCTTCCATGTTCGAAAAGGCCGCGGCCAGCGCCGTCGACTACGTCTTCCTCGACCTAGAGGACGCCGTGGCCCCGGCCGACAAGGAGCAGGCCCGCCGCAACGTCATCGAGGGCTTCCGGGACATCGACTGGCAGGGCACCGGCAAGACCATCTCGGTGCGGATAAACGGCATCGACACCCACTACATGTACCGGGACGTCGTCGACGTGGTCGAGCAGGCCGGAACGCACCTCGACACCATCCTCATCCCGAAGGTCGGGGTGCCTGCCGACGTGTACATGGTCGACGCCATGGTCACCCAGATCGAGGAGGCCACCGGTCTCGAGCCCGGGTCCATCGGCATCGAGGCCCTCATCGAGACCACCCTCGGCATGGCCAACGTGGAGGCAATTGCCACGTCCAGCCCCCGCCTCGAGGCCATGCACTTCGGCGTGGCCGACTACGCGGCCAGTTGCCGGGCCCGCACCACCAACATCGGTGGGCTCAACCCCGACTACCCGGGCGACCAGTGGCATCAGGCCCTGTCCCGGATGCTGGTGGCCTGCCGGGCCTACGGACTCCGACCCATCGACGGTCCATTCGGCGACTTCAACGACCCCGAGGGCTACCTCGACGGCGCCCGCCGGGCCGCCGCCCTGGGCTACGAAGGTAAGTGGGCCATCCACCCCTCGCAGATCGAGCTGGCCAACGAGGTGTTCTCGCCGCCGACCGCTGAGGTCGACCGGGCTCGGCGCATCCTCGCCGCCCTCGAGGAAGCGGCCGCCGAGGGTCGGGGCGCCGCTCAGCTGGAGGGGCGGATGATCGACGCCGCGTCGGCCCGCATGGCCGAGAACGTGGTGGCCCAGGCAGCCGCCATCGAAGGCCCGGCCGCCGCCTCCGAGAACGAGTAGCGAGCGGGGACAGGAAACGGGAGACCAAGACCATGGACATCCACGAGTATCAGGCCAAGGCCCTGCTCTCCGAGTACGGCGTGCCGATCGCCACCGGCGGCCTCGCCTACAGCCCGGAGCAGGCCACCTACCGCGCCAAGGAGATCGGCGGCGACAATTGGGTCGTCAAGGCCCAGATCCACTCCGGCGCCCGTGGCAAGGCCGGCGGCATCAAGGTCTGCGAGGACGAGAACGAGGTCTGGGGGGCCGCTGACGACCTGCTGGGCCGTCGCCTTGTCACCAACCAGACCGGCCCAGGTGGCAAGGGCGTCTACCGCCTCTACATCGAGCCGGTGGTGCCCTTCGAGCGGGAGCTGTACCTCTCGATGGTGCTGGACCGCCAGACCGAGCGGATCGTGCTCGTCATGTCCGGCTCCGGCGGCGTGTATATCGAGGAGCTGGCCGAGACTGATCCCAACGCCATCGTCCGCATCCACATCGAACCGGCGGTTGGCCTCCAGGGTTTCCAGGCCCGCGAGGCCGCCTTCGCCTGTGGCCTCGACGCCGGCCTCATTGCCCAGGCCGAGACCCTGCTGCTCGGCGCCTACCGGGCCTTCCGCGACCTCGACGCCACCCTGCTGGAGGTCAACCCGTTGGTGGTCACCGAGGAGGGACGCCTGATGGCGCTGGACGCCAAGATGAGTTTCGACGACAACGCCCTGTTCCGCCACCAGAACGTCTCTGAGCTCCGCGACAAGTCGCAGGAGGACCCTCGGGAGATGAACGCCGCCGACCGCGGCCTCAGTTACGTCGGCCTCGACGGGAACATCGGCTGCATCATCAACGGCGCCGGCTTGGCCATGGCCACCATGGACATGATCAAGCACTCCGGCGGCGAGCCGGCCAACTTCCTCGACATCGGTGGTGGTGCCTCCCCCGAGCGGGTGGCCAAGGCCTTCAAGCTGGTGCTGTCCGACGACCGTGTGGAGGCGATCCTCGTCAACATCTTCGCCGGTATCAACCGGTGTGACTGGGTGGCCGAGGGGGTCGTCAAGGCCCTGACTGAACTCGATGTGAAGGTCCCGGTGGTCGTGCGGCTGTCGGGCACCAACGTCGAGGAGGGACGACGCATCCTCGACGAGAGCGACGTCGACCTGATCGCCGCAGAGACGCTGGCCGAGGCCGGCGAGAAGTCCGTGGCCGCCGTGTCCTGGGAGGCGAACTAGTCATGAGCATCGTCGTCGACGAGAAGACCCCGGTCATCGTCCAGGGGTTCACTGGCCGCATGGGCACGTTCCACGCGGAGGAGATGATCGACTACGGGACCAACGTGGTCGGGGGCATCGCCCCCGGCAAGAGCGGGTCCGACCACTTGGGCCTGCCGGTGTTCGACACCGTGCGGGACGCCGTCAACGAGACGGGCGCCGAGGCGAGCATCGTGTTCGTGCCGCCGCCCTTTGCCGCCGACGCCATCATGGAGGCGGTCGACGCTGGGATCAGCCATTGCGTGTGCATCACCGACGGCATCCCGGCCCAGGACATGATGAAGGTCAAGCGCTACATGCGGACCAAGAGGGTCGAGAAGCGCATGATCCTCATGGGCCCGAACTGCGCCGGCGTCATCAGTCCCGGCAAGGCGCTGCTCGGCATCATGCCCGGGTACATCTACCTGCAGGGCCCGGTGGGCATCATCGGCCGGTCGGGCACTCTGGGCTATGAGGCCGCCTCGCAGCTCAAGGCGATCGGGATCGGCGTCAGCACCAGCGTGGGCATCGGCGGCGACCCCATCAACGGCAGCTCGTTCACCGACCACCTCAAGGCCTTCGAGCAGGACCCCGAGACCAGCCTGGTGTGCCTCATCGGCGAGATCGGTGGTCCGCAGGATGCCGAGGCCGCCCAGTTCGCCCGGGACCACATGCACAAGAAGGTGGTGGCCTACATCGCCGGCTTGTCGGCACCCACGGGCCGGACCATGGGCCACGCCGGGGCGATCGTGAACGGGGCCGGCGAGTCGGCCGCCGAGAAGATCGAGATCATGAAGAACCACGGGGTGACCGTCGTGGAGCGTCCCTCGGACTTCGGCCAGGTCATCTCCAAGCTCCTTTAGGGCTGGCGGGGCCAGCCTCGTCCCGTCGCTTCGCCGGGCCCTAGCCTGACGGCGTGCGCGAGATCCTCGGAGACCTCCAGCGCTGGCGTGGCCAGGGCCGTCGGGTCGCCCTGGCTCGCGTCGTCGACCTGGAGGGGTCGGGACCCCGCCTGCCCGGCGCGGCCATGGCCGTGGCCGACGACGGCGAGGTGGCCGGCTCGGTGTCCGGGGGTTGCGTCGAGGGCGCCGTGGTCACCGAGGCGCTGGACGTCCTGGCCACCGGTGACCGCCGGATGGTCACCTTCGGCTACAGCGACGACGAGGCCTTCGCCGTGGGCCTTACCTGTGGCGGCACCATCCACCTGTTCCTCGAGCCCCTCGACTGGTGATCACCCGCTGATGGCCGACATGCCCGGGTCCGGCGACGGGCTCTTCGACCTGCTGGCCACGCTGCTCGACGACGAGGTGCCGTGCGCCCTAGTCACGGTCGTGGAGGGGAGGGGAGCGGGCGCCAAGCTGCTGGTGCGTCGGACCTCCGGCGACGGCATGGAGGTCCACGGAACGCTGGGGAACGCCGACCTGGACCGGGTGGTGGCCCGCGACGCCCTTGGCGAGCTGTCGTTGGGTCGTAGCGGGGTCCGCCACTACGGCGAGC
>PBUO01000083.1 GCA_002727895.1 Acidimicrobiaceae bacterium
GCCCGAGCCCATGGGCATCGAGGCCACCGACCAGATGGTGACGACGTTCGGCAAGCTCCTCTTCATGGCCATCGGCGACGAGGTGGATGACGACCGTCGGATCGACGCCACGAGGATCATCGGCAGTGTGTGGTTCGCTGCCTTCATGGCCTGAATGACCGAGCGGTGCCACGAGGCGCACATGCGCGACATGCTCTGCAGCGCCAACCGGGTGAGCCTCGGCTGAGGCAGTCGCTCCTGACCGTCGAAGACGTCCCGCGTCAGCGGGTGCGTTCGCGGATCAGGACCTCCTGGGCCACGGTGGCCACGTGCACGCCCGACGGGGCGAACACCTCGCCCACAGCCAGTCCCCGGGCGTTGGCCAGCCCGTGCGACCGGAGGTCGTGGAACAGCCATTCGTCTGCCGGCGGCGGCCGGTGGAACCAGATGGCGTGGTCGAGGCTGGTATAGATGAACACGTCGCCGTAGGAGGTGACCGAGCCCTCGCGGACCTCGCCGATCCGGGGATGGGTGCTGGCCGCGGCGTCGGTCGAGATGTCGTCCGAGGTGTACGCCAGCGCGCAGGCCTGCAGCGCCGGGTTGTCGCCCAGGTCTTCCAGCACCCGTAGCCAGATGGCCGCCCGACCCGTGGACTGGTGCACCACCCGGCGCCCCAGCAGGTCCCAGTCCTCGGTGGTGCCCGAGCCGGGCAAGCCGGCGTCGTCGGGCAGCACCGCCTCCTGGACGTCGGCCTGGTCCTCCACCACCTGGAACGAACAGGCCAGGTTCATGATGGCGCCCTCGGACTGGCGGGCCACCACCCGTCGGGTGGCGAACGAGCGGCCGTTGCGGATGCGGTCCACCTCGTAGCGGATGGGTTCGTCGCTGGTCCCACCTCGGATGAAGTAGGCGTGGAGTGAGTGGACGCCCAGGCCGTCGTCCACCGTGGCCTGGGCGGCCCGGAGCCCCTGGGCCACCACCTGGCCTCCGTAGACTTGGCCCCACGGGTACTCGGGGCTGATGCCCACGTACACGTCGGGTTCGTGGGATTCCAGCGCCATCAGGGTGGCGAAGTCCGGGACGTCGAAGGCCATGGTCTCTGGGAGGGCGACGGTCGTCAGGTCATCCGGCAACCGCGCCGAGGGGGCCATTGTGGAGGGCCATACCGACGTGGAGGGCCACCCCGTGGGCCATGCCGGCCTCCTCGAGGCGCATGCGGTTGGAGTGCAGCCCCGGGGCCTTCCGAGGGTCGGACTCGTCGACCGGGCAGACGCCGAGGTTGGCCATGATCCCCGGAACCTGCTGCAGCACGTAGGAGAAGTCCTCGCCGCCCATGGCGGGAGCGGGCAGGACCCGGTGGGCGTCGTCGCCGAGAGTGGTCCGACACACCTCGACGAAGCGGGCGTCCTCGTCGGGGTCGTTCATGGTGACCGGATAGCCGTCGACCATCTCCACTTCGGCGGTGCAGCCGTGGGCCCCGGCCACGCCCCGACACGTCCGCTCCACGGCCGCCTTGATGATCGACCGGGCCGATTCGGACACGCAGCGGATGGTGCCCTCGAAGAAGGCCGTCTCGGGGATCACGTTGGTGGTCGTGCCGGCCACCACGTGGGCGACGGTCAGCACTGCAGGGTTGAAGACGTCGACCTCCCGGGTGACCGCGGTCTGCAGGGCGCTGATGGTGGCCGCCATGGCCGGGATGGGGTCGGTGGCCCGATAGGGGGCTGAGGCGTGGCCGCCCCGACCGTGGATGGTCACCCTGAGCGACGTGTCGCCGGCCAGGAGCGGCCCGGGGCGTGACGAGGCGATGCCGACCCGCTGGTTGGTGGTGATGTGCAGGGCGAAGGCCCGGTCGACCCCGTCGAGCACCCCCTCGTCGATCATCACCTTCGCCCCGGCGAAACCCTCCTCGCCGGGCTGGAACATGAAGCGCACCCGGCCTTTCACCTCGTCGCGTCGGGACGAGAGCACCTTGGCCGCCCCGACCAGCATGGCGGTGTGGGCGTCGTGGCCGCAGGCGTGGGCGCGGCCGTCGACGATGGACCGGTAGTCCACATCGGTGTCCTCGGTCATGGGCAGCGCGTCGGTGTCGGCCCGGAGCAGCACGGTGGGTCCGTCCTCGGCGCCCACCAGGTCGGCCACCACCGAGGTGCAGCCTTCGCCGGTGGAGACCTCGAGGGGGAGGCCGTCTAGGGCGGCGAGGATCCGGTCCCGTGTCCCCGGGTTGTCGAGCCCCAGTTCGGGGTGTCGGTGCAGGTCGCGGCGCAGGGCCACGACGTCGTCCATCACGGCCTGGGCCGCGTCGAAGTGTCCGTTCATCGGCCCATCATGGCGCCTCGGTGGTCGGGACGACGACGTTGGCCAACGACGGACTCCGCGGCGCGTCGGCCCCGGCGCGGCGGGCAGACTGCTCCCATGGCCGATCGCCCCTCGCTCACCTCCGAACAGGTCCACGAGGCCCTCGGCGCCCTCCTCGAGCGCCGGGACCCGGACGCCTCGGGGACGGTGCTGGGGGCGGGGAGCGACGACCTGGAGGCCGGGCGTCGGTTCCTGGCCACGCTGGTCGCCGGTGGCTGGATGGTCCCCACCTGGCCGACGCGGCACGGCGGCCGTGACGCCGATGCCGAGGAGGCGGCCCGGATCGACGCGGCGATGGCCGCCTACGACGTGGCCGATCTCTACCCGTACGGGGTGGGGCTGAACCTGGTGGGCCCGGTCCTCCTCGAGCGGGGCTCGCCCGAGCAGCAGGACCGCTGGCTGCGTCCCATCGCCGACGGCTCCGAGGTGTGGTGCCAGATGTTCTCCGAGCCCGACGCCGGCTCCGACCTGGCCAACGCCGGGATGCGGGCCGAGCGGGACGGCGACGAGTGGGTCCTCAACGGCTCCAAGGTNTGGACNTCTCGTGGNGCCTACGCCCGGTGGGGGATGTGCCTGGCCCGGACCGACGCGNGCGTGGCCAAGCACCGGGGCCTGACCATGTTNGCCGTAGACATGACGGCGCNNGGCGTGGAGGTCCGTCCNCTGGACCAGATNAACGGCGACAAGCACTTCACCGAGGTGTTCGCCTCCGACGTGCGGGTTCCCGATGCNGACCGGATCGGCGAGCTGGGNGCCGGCTGGGGCCTGACCGTNGAGACGCTGGCCCACGAGCGGGCCACCATCGGTGGTCGNGCCTTCGGCGGTGGGGACGACGAGGGGGNCGGCCTGCCGTCATGGCTGGAGGCGTGGCGCGACGCCGGCCACCTGGCCGACCCGGTGGCCCGCCAGCGGGCCATGCACGCCTACTCCATGCACCGGATCAACCAGCTCACCGTGGCCCGTGCCACGGCGGCGATCGACGGCGACGCCCCGGGCCCGGAGGGGTCGGGGGCCAAGCTGCGCAGCGTGGCCACCTTCAAGGCCCGGGCCTACCTGGGCAAAGACCTTTCGGGGGCGGCCGGGATGCTGTCCGACGTCGACGGCCACCTCGAGTTCCTGACCGCTCCGTCCATGTCGATCCGTGGCGGCACCGACGAGGTGCAGCGAAACATCTTGGGCGAGCGGGTCCTGGGCCTGCCCGGCGAACCCCGCGTCGACAAGGACGTCCCGTTCGCCGACCTGAAGAAGAGCCGCTGATGCGGGCCGTCGTCCTCAACGGCTACGGGGGTCCGGAGGTCCTCGTCGTCCGCGAGGTCCCCGACCCGGTGCCCGGGCCTCGCGAGGTCCTGGTCGAGGTGGTGGCCACCGCCCTGAACCGCGCCGACCTGTTGCAGCGCATGGGCCTCTACCCGGGTCCGCCCATGGAGTTCGAGATCCCGGGCCTGGAGTTCGCCGGCAGGGTGTCTGCCCTCGGCGAGGGCTGTACCCGCTGGTCGGTGGGCGACGCGGTGATGGGGATCATCGGTGGTGGCGGGGACGCCGAGAGGCTGGTCGTCCACGAGGACCAGGCCGTCCGGGTGGCCGCCAACGTGCCGTTGGACGTGGCCGGGGGCCTGACCGAGGTGTTCGTGACCGCCTGGGACGCACTGGTCCTGCAGGGAGGCCTGGTGGCCGGTGGGACAGCGCTGGTCCATGCCGGCGCGTCCGGGGTCGGCACGGCGGCCATCCAGTTGTGCAGGCTGATGGGGGCCGAGGCGATAGCCACGGCGTCGGCCGGCAAGCTCGACGTGTGCCGCGGCCTGGGCGCCGCGCTGGCCGTGGACCGGGCCACCGAGGGCGGCTGGGGCCCGGTGGTGGCCGCCCACGCCCGGGACGGCGTCGATGTCGTCCTCGACGTGGTCGGGGGCGACTACCTGGAGCAGAACCTGGACTGCCTGGCCACCGGCGGCACCATCGTGCAGGTCGGCGTCATGGGCGGCGGCACGGCCACGTTCACCCTCGCCAAGATGCTCTTCAAGAAGGCCACCCTGGTCGGGACCACGCTGCGGTCCCGCTCGCTGGCCGAGAAGGTGGCCGTCAGTCGGGCCTTCGAGGATCAGGTCGTTCCCGGCTTCGAGGACGGTCGCCTCGAGGTCGTGGTGGACCGTCGGTTCGGGCTCGACGAGGTGGCCGAGGCCCACGCCTACCTGGAGACCGATGCCAGCGTGGGCAAGGTGCTCCTCGAGGTGGCCTCCGCCTGAACGCCTCCGGTCCGGCCTGCGCCGGACCGATACTCAGCGGACGTCGATGGAGGGGACGTCGCGGTCGGCGGGACCGGTGTAGCGCTGGCGAGGGCGGGCGATCCGGGACTCCTGGACCAGCATCTCGTCCCAGTGGGCCAGCCAGCCCGGGGTCCGTCCGATGGCGAACAGCACGGTGAACATCTCCACCGGGAAGCCCATCGACTGGTAGATGAGGCCCGAGTAGAAGTCGACGTTTGGGTACAGCTTGCGGTCGATGAAGTAGGGGTCGGCCAGGGCGACCTCCTCCAGCTTCAGGGCGATGTCCAGCAGCGGGTTGGTGCCGGTCACCTCGAACACCCGGTGGGCGGTGTCCTTCACGATCCGGGCCCGCGGGTCGTAGTTCTTGTAGACCCGGTGGCCGAAGCCCATGAGCTTCTGCTCGCCGGCCTTCACCCCGGCCATGAAGTCGTGGACGTTCTCGAAGTTGCCGATCCCCTCCAGCATCCGCAGCACGGCCTCGTTGGCGCCGCCGTGGCGGGGCCCGTAGAGGGCGGCGGCGGCCGACGACACGGTGACATAGGGGTCGGCGTGGGCGCTGCCCACCACCCGAGCCGTCGTCGTGGAGCAGTTCTGCTCGTGGTCGGCGTGAAGCACGAACAGCATGTCCATGGCGTCGCGTAGCACCGGGTCGACCACGTAGGGCGAGTCGCCGGTCTTGAACATCATGGACAGGAAGTTGGACGTGTAGTCCAACTCCGGGTCGGGGAAGACGTAGGGGAGGCCGACGCTGCGACGGTAGGCGCTGGCCGCCACGGTGGGCATCTTGGCGATCAGGCGGACAATTTCGTCCCGGCGCTGGTCGGGGTTCTCGACGTCCTTGCTGTCCGGCCAGAAGGTGGACATCGCCGCGATGGTGGACACCAGCACGCCCATGGCGTGGGCGTCGTCGCGGAAGCCCTCAAGGATCCGCTTGTGGAAGTTCTCGTGGATGGGGGCCGACTCGGCGACCTCCTCCTGCCAGGCCTTGAGCTGGGGACCGTCGGGGAGATGGCCCCGGACCAGCAGGTGGGCCACCTCGAGGAACGAGGTGGTCTCGGCCAGCTGTTCGATCGGGTAGCCGCGGTACCGCAACAGGCCCTGGCCGCCGTCCAGATAGGTGATGGCGCTGTCAGCACCCGAAGTGGCGCTGAACGAGGGGTCGTCGAACCAGATACCGGGGAGGAGGCCACTCCAGGCCTTGGCCGACACGGTGCCGTCGACCAGGGGCACCTCGATCGACTCGCCGGTCCGGTTGTCCGTGATGGTGATGCTCTCGGCCACGGCCGTTCCTCTCCTCCTGCTCGTCCGGGTCAGGTCCTGCGATGGGCTCGGGCTGGAACCGAATCCCTCCCGTGTTTTCAAGGTACCGGCCGATCNGCGGACGCGTACCGCCGGAACGGCCCGAAGAAGGCTCGAATTTCCGGTTCCGGCGCAGTCCCTAGAATTTGGCCGAGGGCTGCTCCTCAGAGGGGCGAGTTGTCGTGGCGACGCCGGGGAAGCCGCTCCCGCTTNCCGACCAGCACCTCNAGGGCGGCGGCCACCTCGGAGCGCGTTTCNGCCGGGTCGATCACCCGGTCCACCGAACCCCGCTCGGCNGCGATGTANGGGTTCAGNAGNCGCTCCTCATAGGCGGCCACCAACTCGTCGCGTTCGGACTCGTCGGCGTTCCGGTGGAGGATCTCCACTGCGCCCTTGGCCCCCATCACCGCGATCTCGGCCGACGGCCAGGCCAGCATCAGGTCGTTTCCCATATTGCGGGAGTCCATGACGATGTAGGCGCCGCCGTACGACTTGCGCAGCGTCACGCACACCCGGGGAACGGTGGCCCGGGCGTAGGCGAAGGCCATCTGGGCGCCGTAGCGGATCATGCCTCGCCACTCGAGGTCCTTGCCNGGGTAGAAGCCCGAGGTGTCCACGAAGGTGACCAGCGNNAGGTTGAAGGCATCGCAGAANGCCACGAACCGGCCGCCCTTCTGCGAGGCNGCGATGTCNAGCGTGCCGGCCACNGACTGGGGCTGGTTGGCCACCAGGCCGACCGGGCGNCCGCCGATCGAGGCGAAGGCCGTGACCAGGTTGGTGGCCCACCTCGACCGGGGCTCCAGCAGGTGCCCGTCGTCGACCACGGCGGCCAGGANGTCGCGCACGTCGTAGCTGCCGGTCGGGGTGTCGGGGATGAGNTCGCCGGCCTCNGGNGTCGGCCGGTCGACGGGATCGGTGCACGGCCAGNCGGTGGGGGCGACGTCGGCGTGGTCGGGCAGGTAGCCGAGCAACTCGGCGATCAGTTCGTCGGCCTCGTCCCGGTCGCCGACCGTGAAGTGGGCCACCCCGGAGGCCCCGCCGTGCATCGACGAGCCGCCCAGCCCCTCGTTGGAGACCTCCTCGCCGGTGAACTGCTCGACCATGTGGGGCCCGCTCACGAAGGCGTAGGTGTCGTCGACCATGACCACCAGGTCGGCCAGGCCCAGCAGCAGGGCCGGGCCGGACACGGTGGGGCCGGTCACGCAGAAGATGGTGGGCACCAGGCCCGAGCAGGCCACGAACTCGCGGGCAGCGGTGCCCCAGCCGTGCACGGCGCCCACGCCCTCGTCGATGGCCGCGCCACTGGAGGCCACGAAGCAGACCAAGGGGATCCGCTTCTCGCGGGCGGTGCGGGCCGCGATGGCCAGGTTCTCGCCGTCGGCCGGCCCTAGGGCCCCTCGGTCCTCGCCGGCGATCTCTGCGGTCACCACCCGTCGACCGGCCATCTCGCTGATGCCGAAGGCGACCGAACCGCCGGTCCGGTGGCGGAGGGGGACCCCGTGGGNGGCGACGTCGGTCATTGCTCCAGCGTGGCACGCGGCTCGATCGCCACGTGGATTCCGGGCTGGTGGGGNGCGATCTCTCGGACCACGTCGAGGAGGANGTCCCGGGTGGCGGTCACTGGCATCGACGGGGTGGTCCGGCGGTTGCGGACTAGCCCCACCGATCGGCGGGCCAGGCCGTCCACGTGGACCAGCGACCAGTCGCCCTCCGGGTAGCCGGAAACGGCGCTGGCCGGCAGCAGCGCCGGGGCGTACCCCTGGTAGGCCAGCGAGGCAAGGAGTCGAAGGCCGTCCACCTCGGCGGCCGCCTGCAGCTGGAGCCCGGTCGACGCCAGCTCCTGGTCGATGGCGTCGCGGAAGGTGGTGCCCACTGGGGTGAGCATCACCTTGTGGTCGGCCAGGGTGGTCACGTCCACCGCGTCGCGNCCGGCCAGCGGNTGGTCGCNGGGCACCACGAGGATCCGCTCCTCGTCGAACAGCGGNTCGGTCTCCAGACCGGCNTCCACGACCGGGGTGTTGACGACGGCCATGTCGAGGTCGCCGTCAAGGACCCGGGGGGTCAGCGAGGTGGTGGTGGCGTCGACCAGAACGGGTCGTAGCAGCGGGTACCGACCGTCCAGTTCGCCGAGGAGTGGGGTGGCCATCCAGCGACCCGTGGTGCCGATGCAGCCGATCCGCACCTCGCCCGAAACCTCGTGGCGCATCGACTCGATGTCGTCGCCGATGGCCTGCAATTCGGTGCGGATCCGCCGGGCCCGGTCCAGGACGGCCTGCCCCTCGGCGGTGGGCTGCATGCTGTGGCGGTCAATAAGGACCACGCCCAGCTCCTTCTCGAGCTTGGCCACGTGGGTCGACACGTTGGACTGGACGGTGTGCAGGGCACGGGCGGCGCCCGAGAAGCTGCGGTGTTCGACGACGGCGATCAGGTGGCCCAGTTGGCGGAGGTCCATCGCGGTCAAGGATGCCACCTGTGACCGCCATCCGCTCGGCCGATGACCCATGTCTGGCCGGTGGGTGGCTCCGGCGGACCGGGCGGGCCCCGTAGGGTCGGTAGCGACCTCGCCCCAACCCCCGACGTACCGCCCGGACCGATCCCGTAGCACATGTCGACCGTCCTCTCCCTCCACCTCGGAACCACGACTGTCTATGGCGCGGTCTCCGTCGGAGGCCGCATCGATGTCCTCGCCCTCGGCGACGGTGTCATCGGCGTCGCGGCACCCGATCCGACCGACGGTCGGGCGCTGGTTCGGCTGCTGGTCGACGCCCACGCCCGGTGCCTCCGCATCCTCGATGCCGTGCCCGACGAACTGGTGTTGGTCCGGCCCGACGGGGCGACGGCCGTCGACCCGGTGCTGGTCGAGGCGGCTCGACGGGCCCGGGTCCCGGAGCCGACCATCCTCGAGGAGACCCGGGCCGTGGCCGCCCTTGCCGCCCACGGTCCGTCCGGGGTGGTTGGCGACCTCATGGGTGCCCTCGGTGGGGCCTTCTGGNGGCGGAGCGGCGACGCCCCGACCGGTCCGAAGCCCATCGTGACCCGAGCCGACCTGGATGGNGGAGAGGTCGGGGCCGACCGTCGCCCCCCGGCCCCNTCGGTGGTGGCCGTCGGCCCCCGGACGGTCTTCGAGGAGCCGGTCGTCCGGGCCCGGCGTCGTCGGGGTCTTCCCACCCCGGTACTGGCCGTGGTGGCGGTGCTGGTGCTAGCCGCGCTGGCCGCCCTGCTCCTCTTCGGCTCCGACGACCAGCCCATCGCNCCGGCTCCGGNNNCCGTGGCCACCACGGCTCCGCCGACCACGATGGTCCCGACGACCACGCCGGCACCGACGGCGCCGCCCACCACCACGGCTCCGACGACCACGCTGGCCCCGACCACGGTCGCGCCCACCACCACGGCCCCCACGACCACGACGGCGCCGCCCACCACGGAGCCGTCCACCGAGGAGCAGGAGGACGGAGAAACCTCCAGCGCGACCAGCGTGGTGCCGTCGACCAGCCCACCGCCGACCACCATCGCCCCGAGCCTCGGGCGGGTCACCCTGTCGGGCGTGGGCCTCACCCTTGACGCCGCCTCGGCNGACGAGGTGCTGGTGGCCTTCGGCGANCNGGCCGATGGNGCGGCCACCGAACTGGAGCGGGCCATGGGNGAGGCGGTCGGCGACACCGGCTGGGGGGCCGATCCGGNCTGTACCGCAACCGANGTCCGACGCCTGTNCTGGAGCGGGCTCGAGGTGGTGCTGGTCCGCGACGGCCCNGAGGCCGANGGCCGTNTCGCCCAGTGGCACCTCTCGGGCCGGGACTCGACCGAGACCTCGCTGTGGACCCTGGAGCGCATCGGCATCGGGTCCACGGTGGCCGACCTGCGGGCCGCCCACCCGGCGTTGTCCCTCGAGCAGCCCGACGACGGCGATCCCGCCGGCCGCTTCGACACCGAGCCGGTGCTGGGCGACGGGATCATCGGCGCCGTGCACCGCACGACAGAGTCCGGACGGGTGCTGCTGATGTGGGCGGGAGCGGCCTGTCGGCGCTGGGCCGGCTGACGCCGGGCCAGCGNGGNTCCGCCGGATCAGGAGCGGGTGACGTCCCCCACNGCGTCCAGGAGGGCGGGGACGAACAGGTCGGGCCGGGCNAGGCAGGCCGCGTGGTCCGTGTCGATCACGTGGACGGCGGTGGCCGGCATCGCCGCGGCCAGGGCCTCCTGGCGGGACGGGTCCACGATGTCGTCCCGGGTGCAGGCCACCACGGCGTGCGGGATGTCCACGCCGCCCAGCCAGCCGGTGGCGTCGAACCGGCCGAGGTCCTCCCCGGCGGCTAGGACCCGGGACAGCACGCCGGCCCTGATCTCGTCCCATGCCCACCGGTCCAGGGCGGGGTCAGTCATGCCGGTGGCCCGTCCCGCCCGCCGGTCTCCGGCCCACCGGGCCACCCGCCAGGCGGCGGCGTCCATCCCCGCCGCCTCCAGCAGGCGGGCCGGACCTATGCCGCGGGCGATGGCCCGGAAGTCCCGTCGGTCGGCGGCGGTCACGCCGAAGGCGGCCGCGGTGGCGCACAGCACAATGCCATCGACCAGGCTGGGGTGCCGCCGCCACAGGGCCTGGGCCACCGCCCCGCCCATCGAGTAGCCCACGGCGACGGCCCGATCGATNCCGAGGGCTGCGGCGACGGCCGCCGCGTCGTCGGCCAGGTCGTCGATCCCGGTGGCGCGACCCGACCGCAGGCCCCGGGCGCCGTGGCCCCGGTGGTCCCACGCCACCACCCGGCACCGCTCGGACAGCGACCCGTAGGCAGTGCACCAGTTCAGGTCGGCGCTGACCGTCCACCCGTGCAGGAGCAGGAGAGCGGGGCGGCCGTCATCCCGATCCCCGGAGTCACGAACCTTGAGCGGCCCCAGACCGGGCAGGTCGACGGTGTGGTGGGGCGGCGCAGCGGCCAGCAGGTTCCGGACGTCCGGGAGGGTCGGCCCTGCAGTCATCGTTCGATGGCCACGACCTCGACGGCCAGGGTCCCACCCGGCGCCTCGAACGACACCGAGTCGCCGACCGACGACCCGAGCAGCGCCTCGCCCAGCGGCGAGCCGGGGGAGACCACGAGCACGTCGTCCCGCTGTTCCTCGATGGACCCGACCAGCATCCGCTCGGGCTCGTCGTCCCCGTCGTAGACGACGGATACCACCATGCCGGTGGCCACCACGTCGGGGTCGCCATCGGCCACCTCGACGATCTCGGCCTTCTCCAGGATTGCCTCAAGGTGGAGGATCCGGCCCTCCATCTTCCCCTGCTCCTCCTTGGCGGCGTGGTAGTCGCCGTTCTCGGAGAGGTCGCCGAGCTCGCGAGCCGCCTCGATCTTGCGGGCGATGTCGATCCGTCCGCGGGTGGTGAGGTCCTCCAGTTCGGCGGCGAGCCGGTCGTGGGCCTCCTGGGAGAGTTGCTGTGCCTCAGGCATGCCGCGAGGGTAGCCACCGGTCCCGTGGCTCCGACCGAGGGTTCGGCCGGTGGACGGATCCCGCTTGCCCTACCGCGAGGGACCCGCGGTACACTCCTGAGCGTGAACGGTCTGCACCGGGTAATCATCATTCGCTAGCGCACACCGCTCCGGTGTGCGCCCGACCGTCCACCTCGGTGGGCGGTTTTTTCGTTCCCGACCCACTCTCCCCACCTATCCCAGGAGCCCACCATGGCCCATCGCATCGGCATCATCGGCGGTGACGGCATCGGACCCGAGGTCATCGCCGAAGGCCTCAAGGTCATCGAGAGCGCCGGCGTGGCCCTCGAGACGGTCGACTACGACCTGGGTGGCGACCGCTACGGCCGCGACGGCACCGTCCTGCCTGACTCGGTGCTCGACGAGTGGCGGCAGCTCGACGCCCTGTATCTGGGCGCCGTGGGCACCCCCGAGGTCCCGCCGGGACTCATCGAGCGGGGCCTGCTCCTCAAGATGCGCTTCGCCCTCGACCTGTACGTCAACCTCCGCCCCTTCGTGTACCCGGCCGACGACGTCGACTTCCGGGTGGTCCGGGAGAACACTGAGGGCACCTACGCCGGAGAGGGCGGCTTCCTGCGCCACGGCACGCCGCACGAGATCGCCACCCAGGGCTCTGTCAACACCCGCCACGGCGTGGAGCGGGCCATCCGGTACTCGTTCGAGCTGGCCATGCAGCGCCGCCGCCACCTCACGCTGGTCCACAAGACCAACGTGCTGACCTTTGCCGGCGACCTGTGGGAGCGAACCTTCGAGGAGGTGGCCACCGAGTACCCCGGCGTCGAGACGGCCTACAACCACGTGGACGCCGCCTGCATCTACTTCGTGCAGTCGCCCCAGCAGTACGACGTCATCGTCACCGACAACCTGTTCGGCGACATTCTCACCGACCTGGGGGGCGCCGTCTCCGGCGGCATCGGCCTGGCATCGTCGGCCAACCTGAATCCCGACCGCACCGGCCCGTCCATGTTCGAGCCGGTCCACGGCTCGGCACCCGACATCGCCGGGCAGGGCGTGGCCAACCCCAAGGCGGCCATCCTGTCCGGGGCCATGATGTTGGACTTCCTCGGGGAGACCGAGGCTGCGGCCCGGATCGACGCCGCCTGCGCGGACCCGTCCACCGACGTCGAGGGCACGGTGGCCATTGGCGACGCTGTCGCCGGCCTCGTCGCCTGACCCGACCGACCGAGAGAACTCCAGAGGAACAAGAGGAGCCGAGATGCCGATCGAGAAGTCGTCCAAGATCTGGATGAACGGCGAGCTGGTGGACTGGGACGACGCCACAGTCCACGTGCTCACCCACACCCTCCACTACGGCAACGGAGTCTTTGAGGGCATCCGCGCCTACGAGACCGACCGGGGCCCGGCCGTTTTCCGCCTCCGGGAGCACATTGAGCGCCTTTTCCGCTCGGCCAAGATCCTGTTCCTGGAGGTCCCGTACACCGTCGACGAACTGGTGACGGCCACGCTCGACACTGTGCGGGCCAACGACCACCAGTCGTGCTACATCCGGCCGCTGGTCTACCTCGGCTACGGCGAGATGGGCCTCAACCCGCTGCCGTGCACCGTCGAAGTCTCCATCGCCACCTGGCCGTGGGGCACCTACCTTGGCGATGAGGGCCTGGCCAAGGGCGTCGACATGATGATCTCGTCGTGGCAGCGTCACGACCCGAACGCCATGCCGCCGGCCGCCAAGGGCTGCGGGCACTACATCAACTCGCAGATGGCCAAGGTCCAGGCCGTCAAGGCCGGCTACGACGAGGCCATCCTGCTGTCACCCCAGGGCTACGTGTCCGAGTGCACCGGAGAGAACCTGTTCGTGGTCCGCGACGGCGCCGTCGTCACCCCGCCGACTAGCGCCGGCGCCCTGGAGGGAATCACCCAGAGCGCGGTGCGGCGCATCGCCGGTGACTTGGGTATCCCCTACGAGCAGGGCAACATCCTGCGCAGCGACCTCTACACCGCCGACGAGGCGTTCCTGTCGGGCACGGCCGCCGAGGTGGTCCCGATCCGCTCGGTCGACGACCGGGTCATCGGCGATCCCGGTCCGGTCACCCGACGGATCCAGGAGGTCTTCTTCGAGGCCGTCCGCGGCGAACGCCCCGAGTACGCGGAGTGGAACGAGCATGTCGGCTGACGCTGGTTCCCTCCTGTCGGAGGCGCTCCTCCCGGAGAAGGTTGAGATCTATGACACCACGCTGCGCGACGGCGCGCAGTTGGAGGGCATCTCGCTGACCGTCGACGACAAGCTGCGTATCGCCGAGCAACTCGACCGCCTCGGCGTGCACTACATCGAGGGTGGCTGGCCAGGGGCGAACCCCAAGGACGTCGAGTTCTTCGAGCGGGCCCGCACTGAGCTGGACCTCCAGCGCTCGAAGCTGGTCGCCTTCGGGTCGACCCGTCGGGTGGACGGCGACGCCGCCGACGACGCCACTCTGGCCAACCTGCTGGACGCCGGTACTGACGTGGTGTGCATCGTCGGCAAGGCGTCGGCGTACCACGTGACCGAGGCCCTGCGGACCAGCCTCGACGAGGGCGTGGCCATGGTGGCCGACTCGGTCCGCCATCTCAAGGAGCAGGGCCGGACCGTCTTCTTCGACGCCGAGCACTTCTTCGACGGCTACCGGGACGACCCGGAGTTCTCGCTGCAGGTCCTGCAGGGGGCGGCCGAGGCCGGTGTCGACTGCCTGGTGTTGTGCGACACCAACGGCGGATCGCTGCCCGGCCAGGTGGAGTCGATGGTCCGCGACGTGGTGGCTGTCGTGGACTGCGCGGTCGGCGTGCACCTCCACAACGACACAGGCTGCGGCGTGGCCAACGCCCTGGCCGGTGTGGCCGGGGGCGCCACCCAGGTCCAGGGCACCATCAACGGCTACGGAGAGCGGGTCGGCAACTGCGACCTGGTGCCCATCATCGCCAACCTGACCCTGAAGATGGGCGTGGAGACCCTCCCTGAGGGGCGGCTCGCCGAGCTCACCCCGGTGGCGCACCACGTGGCCGAGCTGGTCAACTTCGCCGCCGACCCGCAGCAGCCCTACGTGGGGGCCACGGCATTCGCCCACAAGGCGGGCCTGCACACCAGCGCCATCGCCCGGCGCCGCGACGCATACGAGCACGTCGACCCCGAGCTGGTCGGCAACGGCACCCGGTTCCTCGTCTCGGAGATGTCCGGCCGGTCCACCATCGAGTTGAAGGCCGACCAGTTGGGCCTGGAGCTCGACGGACAGGTACTGGGCGAGATCGTGGAGACCCTCAAGCAGCTGGAATACGCCGGCTACCACTTCGAGGCCGCCGACGCCTCCCTCGAGCTGCTCATGCGGGCCGCCTCGGGCTGGACCCAGGACTTCTTCGAGCTGGAGGCCTTCTCGGTCAACGTGGGGCACCGGTCGGGCAGCGGCAGCCGGGCCTGGAACGAGGTGGCCGTCGACGTCGAGACCGAGGCGACGGTCAAGGTCCACGTGTCCGGCGAGCGGGTTGTGGCCATCGGGGAGGGCAACGGCCCGGTCAACGCCCTGGACTCGGCACTGCGCAAGGCACTCGACGGGCGGTATCCCCAGTTGGAGCGACTCCACCTGACCGACTTCAAGGTCCGGGTGCTGGAGACCCGGCAGGGGACCGGAGCGGTGACCCGAGTGCTCATCGACACCACGAACGGCGAGCGGACGTGGACGACCATCGGGGTGTCGGAGAACATCATTGAGGCGTCGTGGCAGGCGCTGGTCGACTCGCTGATCTACGGCCTGCTCCACACCCCCGCCTGATCGACCCACGGCGTTCCACGGTGAGCACCTTCCGTCGCGTCCTGCTGGCCGAGTTCCTCGGTACGACGCTGCTCCTGGTGGGCGTGGTCGGCTCGGGAATCATGGCCGCCCGGCTCAGCCCGACCGACGTGGGCCTGCAGTTGTTCCAGAACGCGGCGGCCACGGCCGGCGTGCTGGTAGCCGTCATCTCGATCTTCGGGACGATCTCGGCCGACTTCAACCCGGCGGTCACCGTGGGAGCCTGGCTCCTCGGCCACCGGGAGGGTCGCGACGTGCCGGCCATGGTGGCCGTCCAGTTGGTCGGTGCGGTGGCCGGCACTGTCCTGGCCAACCTCATGTTCGACCTGGAGGCCGTGACCTGGTCGACCACCCAGCGGACCGGGGGCCACCTGTGGCTGGCCGAGGTGGTGGCCACCGTCGGGCTGCTGCTGGTCGTGTTCTCGCTCGTCCGGACCGGTCGCCTCGCCCACGTGCCCTACGTGGTCGGGGCCTACATCGGCGGCGCCTACTACTTCACGTCGTCGACCAGTTTCGCCAACCCGGCGGTCACCGTGGGTCGCATGTTCAGCGACACGTTCGCCGGCATCGACCCCACCTGCGCCCCGATGTTCGTGGTGATGCAGGTGGTGGGCGTGGGCGTGGCCGTGGGCCTGCTGCGGGCCCTCTTCCCCGCCCGGGACTGACCCGACCGGCACCCGTCCGCCCGGCGAACACCGGAGCGTCGGGGGTGAAGGGGCCGCCTCAGTTGCGGGGGACGTCCTTCCAGGCCATGTCCTTGTCGGTGCGGACGTCGCCGGGCAGGCCGAGGACCCGTTCGCCGAGGATGTTGCGCATCACCTCTGTGGTCCCGCGCTCGAT
>PBUO01000084.1 GCA_002727895.1 Acidimicrobiaceae bacterium
CCTGCTGGTCGACTCCGAGGTGGACGGCCCTGGCGGGACGTTCGACGAGCCCGGCGTGGCCCACTGCGAGCCCGTCCCGGGCCACTCGCTGATGGGCCGACTGCTGGCTTCCTGACCTGGCCGCCCAACCGCGTGCAGGCGCTGGAAGACCCGTCTGAACTGCGGAGATGCGTCGGGGTGGCTCGGGATCGCCGCTCGGCGCGTTGTGGTCCCGTCGGGGCCTCGGTAGTGTGAGGGGGTCGTCGGGCGGACGTTGACATCCCGGAGTAACCCCCCTCCACCCTCCCGGAATCCACCACGTGGCCCGGGTCCTGCGGTAGTAATCGGGGGCCGGGACGTCGTCCACGACACGTCCTCCATCCTCGGAATTCCGTCGGACACCGTCCGAGGGGATGTCGACAGGAGGAGTTGACCCCCAATTCAGGCCATTCGGCCCACCGGAGCCGGTCCGACAGGAACGGCCAGAGAAGACAGAACAGGTGTTGTGAGCATGGACTCCACCCAACTGGATCGCGAAGGCCTCGAGGGCAAGGACCGCGACGAGCTGACCACGATCGCCACCGCACTGGGCGGCAAGCCCGGGTCGCGGGCCCGTAAGGCGGAGATCGTCGACCTGATCCTCGACCTGGGCAGCGGGTCGGGTTCGAACGGGTCGACCGCCGGTGCCGACGCGTCGGCCGACGAGGAGCCACCCGCCGAGTGGGAGGTGGCCGCGGCTGCCGAGGAGGCTACCGAGGTCGAGAAGGACGCCGAGAAGGAGGAGAGCGACGCCGGGAAGGCTGCCGACGCCGAGGCCTCCAAGGAGCCCGACCAGGACGGTGGTCGCGACGGGGGCGACCGCCAGGGTCGCAGCCAGCAGAACCGCCAGGGCCAGGGTCGCAACCAGCAGAACCGTGGCGACCGGGGCCAGGGCGGCCAGAACGACGGCGCCGAACCCGGCAACCGTCGGCGCCGTCGCCGGGGGCGCGACCACGATCAGAGGCCGGAGGAGCCGTGGGACGGTGAGCCGGTCGACGTCGAGGGCTACCTCGACCTCCGCGATGAGGGCTACGGCTTCCTGCGCACCAGCGGCTTCAAGCCGTCCAAGAAGGACGCCTACGTGTCGGTCAAGCAGGTCCGCCAGCTAGGCCTGCGNCGCGGCGACCACTTGGTGGGCGCCTCGCGACCGGCCAACCGGAGCGAGAAGANCCCCGCCCTCCTGCGCATCGACAAGGTGAACGATCGGGACCCCGAGCAGGCCAAGGACCGGCCCCGCTTCGAGGACCTCACCCCGTTGTTCCCCGACGAGAAGCTCCGNATGGAGGTCGACGGCGACCCCACCAACATGACGGCCCGGATCATCGACCTGCTCTCGCCGGTCGGCAAGGGCCAACGCGGCATGATCGTCTCGCCCCCCAAGGCNGGCAAGACGACGATCATGAAGTCGATCGTNCGGTCCATCGAGACCAACCACCCCGAGGTGAAGCTCATCGTCCTGCTGGTCGACGAGCGGCCCGAAGAGGTCACCGACATGNGGCGCTGGCTGCAGCGNGGCGAGGTGGTGGGCTCCACGTTCGACCGCCCCAGCGACGAGCACACNGCGCTGGCCGAGGTCACCATCGAGCGGGCCAAGCGGATGGTGGAGTACGGCGAGGACGTGGTCATCGTCCTCGACGGCATCACCCGCCTGTCCCGGGCCTACAACCTGGCTGCCCCGGCCACCGGCCGGATCATGTCCGGTGGCGTGGACAGTGGCGCCCTCTACCCGCCGAAGCGGTTCTTTGGTGCGGCCCGCAACGTGGAGGAGGGCGGTTCGCTGACCATCCTGGCCACCGCGCTGGTGGAGACCGGCTCGAAGATGGACGAGGTGATCTTCGAGGAGTTCAAGGGCACCGGCAACATGGAGCTGCGGCTCGACCGGCGCATCGCAGAACGGCGCATCTACCCGGCCATCGACGTGAACGGTTCGTCGACCCGGCACGAGGAGCTGCTGTTCGAGCGCAAGCAGCTGAACCAGGTGTGGAAGCTCCGGCGAGTACTCAACGGCCTGGCCAACGACGGGGACGCCGCCGCGGCGGCCGGCCTGGAGCTGCTCATCGACCGGCTCAAGACCTTCAACGACAACGAAGAGTTCCTGGTGGAGATCGCCAAGGGACCGAGCATGGGCGCCTGACCGTCCCCGAACGACCGCCCGAGCCCCGTTCCACCGGCCGTCGCGCCGGTCACGCGGGTTGCCGAGGCCCCGAACGCAGCCCAGACTGGACCCACCATGAAGCAGGACAGCCACCCGAACTACCGCCCCGTGGTCTTCCAGGACCTCTCGGAGGGCACCAACTTCGTGATCCGTTCGACGGTNGAGACCGACGACGTCATCACGCTGGACGACGGCGTGGAGTATCCGCTGGTCAAGGTCGAGATCTCCTCGGCCAGCCACCCGTTCTTCACCGGCACGATGAAGATCGTGGACACCGCCGGGCGCGTCGAGCGCTTCGAGCGGCGGTACGGCAAGCGCCGCAAGGGCTGAGCCCACTCCCGGTCCCCGTCGGACCGGACCACACCTGATGGCCCTCGATCCCGAGCGCCGGTCGGCCCTGCGCGGCGCCAAGTTGCGCGCCCTGGTGGCCGAGGCCATGGGTGTGCCCGACGACGGCCCTGAACCGGGGGGCATGGAGCCTGACGGCGACCACCTCTTCGACGGCACCCGCCTGTGGACCCTGGCGTCCGAGGACGCACCGGAGACCGTGCTGGGAACGGCGGTACTGCGAGCCGGTCGGCACGGCACCCCCGATGGCCCGGTCCCGGTCAGCCTGCTGGTCGACGACCCGGGTGTCGCCGCCACGGTGGCCCGCCGGGCCACCGCGCTGGACGACCCGCCTGAGGTGTTCCGCGTCGATGGCCGGATCCTGGTGGCCGTCGAGCCGGCCGGGGCTCCGGNGGACCCGCCCGAGGTGCCGGCACCGGACGGCTTCGACGACCTGTGCCGCGGCGTGGGCGTTGAACCGTTGCGGGAGCACGGCACCTGGCGTGGCGAGGTGTTGGGCCTCGAGGTGGTCCGGGTCGTCGACGATCCCGATGCCAGTGTGGACGGTGGTCCGGTGGTCCGCGTCGGAGTGGGGCGCTTCGACCGCGAGGCGGGTGCCATCATGCAGGGCGACCGTTCCGACTCNGAGGTGCTGGCCGCGGCGGCCGACCTGGTTCGNGCCCAGCGCCGGACTGGCGCCGGCGCCCATCCCCTGGCCACCCTGGCCCGGGAGCGGTGGCTGCGCCGCGACCTGTGTGCCGCGCCCGACCTGGTCGGNCTGGTGGACCTGNCNCCGGTGGACCCGGCCGACGAGCGTCCCAACCTGCGCGATCCGTCGCCGGCCCCNGCCGTGGGGACCGGTCCCGANGGNGATCGGGTGCTGGTCNTGTGCTCGGTGGGGGTGGACCCGCGCCTGCTGGGGGCGGCCTGCGAGTTGGTNCTGCGCGAGCGTCCNGTCCGGGTGGTGGTGGCCCTGCCAGCACGCGACGTATTGCCGCCGGTGGAGCGGGCCCTGGCCCGCCTGCGNGTCCCGACCTCGGTGGTCGGGGTGCCCTGCGGCTGGGACCGGGCCTGATCGGCCGGGTCCCAGCGGCTGGATCTGAGAGAANGGCCTCCCAACACCGGCGAGTGGGCGGGAGACCCCTCGGTACCCTGAGTCCGATGCTGGAGCAGGTCGACGCCCTCGAGGCCGAGTACACCGACGTCGAGGGCCGCCTCGCCGACCCCGAGGTTCTCGGCGACCCCGACCTCCTGCAGGCCGCGGGCCGACGCTTCAAGGAACTGGAGGAGGTGCTGGCCGTGGGCCGTCCACTCCGGTCGGCCCACGAGGACCTCGACGCGGCCCGGGAACTNGCCGAGTTGGCCGAGGGCGAAGAGCGCGACCAACTCCGGGCCGAGATTGGCTCGCTGGAGGGCGAGATCGAGCGCCTGGAGGGCGAGCTGCGGACCCTGCTCCTGCCCCGTGACCCCAACGACGGTCGTCCGGTGATCGTGGAGATCCGAGGCGCCGAGGGTGGGGAGGAGGCCAACCTGTTCGCACGCGACCTCCACGAGATGTACNTGGCCTTCGCCGCCGCCCATGGTTGGACGGTCGAGTCGCTGGAGGCCCGCGAGTCCGACATGGGCGGGTTCAGCGAGGTGATGGTGCTCGTCAAGGGCGAGGACGCTTGGNCCCGGCTGAAGTACGAGGGNGGCGTGCACCGGGTGCANCGGGTGCCGGTNACCGAGTCGCAGGGCCGGATCCACACCTCGTCGGCCACGGTCAGCGTGNTGCCCGAGGCCGACGAGGTCGAGGTGGAGGTCGACGAGAACGACCTNCAGGTCGACGTCTACCGNGCGTCGGGCCCGGGCGGCCAGTCGGTNAACACCACCGACTCGGCGGTCCGCATCACCCACAAGCCCACCGGNCTGGTGGTGTCCATGCAGGACGAGAAGAGCCAGCTCCAGAACAAGGTGAAGGCCCTGCGGGTGCTGCGGTCCCGCCTCCTGCAGATCGAGCAGGAACGGCAGCAGTCCGAGGCGTCGGAGGCCCGCCGGGGCCAGATCGGCGGCGGGGGACGGTCCGAGAAGATCCGGACCTACAACTTCAAGGAGAANCGGGTCACCGACCACCGCATCGGGCTGACCCTCCACAAGCTGGATCGGATCCTGGCCGGCGAGTTGGACGAGGTGACCGACGGGCTGCTGGCCGACGAGCGGACCCGGCAGCTGGCCGAGGGGCTCGACGCCGCCGATGGCTGAGGGCGGGGCCCCGGACCTGGAGGGGCTCGATCTCGAGGGAACCGTCGCCTGGCGGGCGGTCCTGGCCGAGACGGAGGGTCGCCTGGCCGCCGCCGGGCTTCCGGTCCGGGAGGCTCGGTGGATCGTCGAGGAGGCCTCGGGCNGCGCCACGGCCGCGGACCTGGACGAGCTGGCCACCGTGCGGGGGATGGCCCGCCACGACGCCATGGTCGAGCGTCGTCTGGCCGGCGAGCCACTGCAGTACGTATTGGGCCGGTGGGCCTTCCGGACGCTGGACCTGATGGTGGACCGGCGGGTGCTGATCCCGCGGCCCGAGACCGAGGTGGTGGCCGGCCTGGCTCTGCTGGAGGTCGACCGGCGTGTCGAGGGGCGACCCGTCGGTGGCGATGGGGATCCGGTGCNGGTGGCCGACCTGGGCACCGGGTCGGGTGCCATCGGCCTGTCGGTGGCCGCCGAGCGGTTGGGGACCCGGGTGTGGTGCGTGGACGCCTCGGCCGATGCGGTGGTCGTGGCCCGGGCCAACTGNGCCGGNCTCGGACGGCCTGCCCGGCGGGTGGTGGTCTCCGAGGGGTCCTGGTTCGACGGTCTTCCCGACGACCTGGCNGGCCGGNTCGACGTCGTGGTCTCCAATCCGCCCTACGTGGCGCCCGACGACNACCTCCCTTCCGAGGTCGTCGACTGGGAGCCCGACNNGGCCCTCTTCGCCCCGGACGANGGTGCCCTGGGTNCGGGAACGTCGGNNCTGAGGANCTTGGTCGACGGGGCCCCGGCCTGGCTGGCCCCCGGCGGAGCCCTGGTNCTGGAGATGGCCNCCGANCAGACGNCNGCCATNGCGTCCTACGCCGAGGCGACGGGGTACGTGGACGTGGCGGTCCANCCCGACCTGGCCGGTCGCGANCGGGCGATGGTGGCCCGCCGACCGNCATGAAGGGNCCGCCGTCTGAGGTANTCGACGCGTCGGTCGACCTNNCCGGCGCGTTGGCGNCCGCCGTGGGCCGCCTGCGGGCCGGCGGGGTGGTCGTNCTGCCCACCGAGACCGTCTACGGGGTGGCCGCGGTGGCCACCGACCCGGANGCCGTNGAGGAGGTCTTCGTTCGCAAGGGCCGACCGGCCGAACGACTGGTGGCAGTCCTCGTCGCCGATGTGGACCAGGCNCGCTCCCTGGCCGAGGTNGACGACCGGTTCGANCGNCTGGCNGCCGCGGTGTGGCCCGGACCGCTCACCATGGTCGNGCCTCGCCGTCCCGACGCCGGCCTGACCCTGGGCATGGCCGCCGACGAGGGACCGGCCACCGTGGGCATGCGGTGTCCCGACCACGACCTGGTGCGGGCCATCGCCGCCGAGGTGGGTCCCATCGCCACCACGTCGGCCAACCGCTCGGGCGAGTCGACCCCGGCCGATGCGGCGAGGGCGGCCGAGGTGCTGGGCGGCGGCCTGCTGGCCGTCGATGGCGGGCCCTGCACGGGCGAGCCGTCCACCGTGCTGGACCTGACCGTCGACCCGGCCCGGATCCTGCGCCTCGGGAGCCTCGGTCCCGACGACCTGGCCGCGGTCGGGGTTCCGGTCGACCGGTAGCCTTCCGCCCATGGCCACCATCGCCGTTGGGTCCGACCACGCCGGGTTCGCGCTCAAGGAGCAGTTGGCCGGGGAGTTGCGGGACCTCGGCCACGAGGTGCTGGATCTGGGCGCCCACTCCACCGACCGGGTCGACTANCCGGACTTCGGCGCCGCGGTGGGTCGGTCGGTGGCCGGCGGCGACGCTGACCTGGGGGTCTGCGTGTGCGGCTCGGGCATCGGGATCGCCATGGCCGCCAACAAGGTGCCCGGGGTGAGGGCGGCCACCGTGCACGACGCTACGTCGGCCCGCCTGACCCGACAGCACAACGACGCCAACGTGATCTGCCTCGGCGAGCGCCTGACCGGACCCGAGGTTGCGTCCGAGGCCATGCGGGCCTGGCTGGACGCCGAGTTCGAGGGTGGTCGGCACGCGGGGCGGGTTGACAAGCTGTCCGACCTGGACGGCTCGGCCGGGGCCTGAGGAGGCCGCCGTGACGACCCNGTCGGGCGACGGCCTCACCACCATCGAGCCGCGGCTCGATGACCCACTGCTCGACGACGGCGACCACGACCGCTTCTCCCACTACGCCCGCAAGTCCGACATCGTCGAGTCGGCGGTGACCGGCAAGCCGATCGTGGCCCTGTGTGGGAAGGTGTGGGTGCCCGGTCGGGATCCGGACCGCTATCCGGTCTGCCCGACCTGCAAGGAGGTCTACGAGCGGAAGAAAGCCGAGGAGTCCGGCGCCTGACCGACGCCGACCACCACCGATGGGCATGATCCGAACGCTGCGGGCCGTGGTGCGCCTGCGTCGCCCCGAGCGGGACCGGACCGCCCGCCGACTCCGTGCCGCGGCCAACGTGGACGACCTGCGGGCCATGGCCAGGCGTCGACTGCCGGCCGGGGTCTTCGACTACATCGACGGTGGCGCCGAGGACGAGCGGACGCTGGATCGCAACGTCCGAGCCTTTCGGGAGACGACTTTCCGTCCGAGAGTCCTGCGTGGCCTCGGCGAACTTGACACCTCGGCCACGTTGCTCGGCCGTCCGCTGGCCTTCCCCCTGGTGCTGGCGCCCACCGGCTTCACCCGGATCGCCGATCCGGCCGGCGAGCTGGCCGTGGTCCGCGCCGCGGGTCGTGCCGGCATCCCTTTCACCCTGTCGACCATGGGCACCCGGTCNATCGCTGAGTGCGCCGAGGTGGCCGGGCCCGACGCCCGCCTTTGGTTCCAGGTGTACGCCTGGCGCGACCGCGACCTCATCCGAACCATGCTGGACAGCGCGGCGTCCCACGGGTACGAGGCCATCTGCCTGACCGTGGACACCGCCATGCTGGGTCGCCGGGAGCGCGACGTCCGTCGGGGCCTGACCCTGCCGCCGGAGATNGGGCCCGACACCTTCCTCGACGGCATGCGCCGTCCCGGGTGGACGTGGCGGTTCCTGCGGTCCGATCCCATCCGCTTCGCCAACGTGGAGGGCCTGGCCGGCTCGGACCTGGCCGACTCGAGTCAGGGCGCCGGACCGGGGACGGGCGATCGGGCCGTCGACCTGGCCGGCTACATGAACGCTCAGTTCGACCACGGGCTGTCGTGGGACGACGTGGCATGGCTTCGCACCGTGTGGGACGGCCCGATCCTGATCAAGGGGGTCCAGGCGGTGGAGGACGCGGTGCTGGCCGTCGAGCACGGAGTGGAGGGGATCATCCTGTCCAACCACGGGGGGCGGCAACTGGACACCGCACCGGCCCCGTTCGACCTGGTGCCCGAGGTCGCCGAGGCGGTGGCAGGCCGGATCGAGGTGCTGTGCGACGGCGGCGTCCGGCGGGGCTCCGACATCGTGAAGGCGGTGGCTGCCGGAGCCGACGCGGCGATGGGGGGCCGGTTGTTCCTCTACGCCCTGGCCGCGGCTGGTGAACGGGGCGTGGACCACGTGCTGGGGCTGCTGCGCTCCGGCATGGAGCTCAGCATGGCGCTCGTGGGTGCCGGCACGGTCAGCGAGCTGGGGCCGGAGCTGCTCGAGCGCCGCTGAGTCGGCGTCCCCAGGGGACTGCTTCCAGGAATCCGACCTCAGGATGTGGGAGCGGTCATCGGCGGGCGGTTTGCCGGCGGTGCCCCTGGGCGCGGTGCGCCGCGGAAGGCGCCCACCACGGTGGTGCGCTCGGCGTCGAAGTGGGCCGTCTCGTTGGTGCTGGCCACCGAGCAGTACGGGTCGGCCGGCCCCTCGCCGTTCGGCCCGCCGGGCACCGTGACCTCCACCCGACTGATCGAGGTGTAGTCGAGGCGGAAGCCGGCCGACGGGTTGCCGACCACGTCGGCCAGGACCGTCCGGATGGTCCCGCCGTGGCAGGCCACGAGCACCCGCTCGCCTGGGGGGTTGCGGCACAGGTCGTCCCAGGCAGCCACCACCCGGTCGCGGAAGGCCTCCGGGGTGTCCCAGCCGATCTCGTCGTAGCGCTTCTGGCTGATCATCTCCCAGTATTCGCCGCCCTCGCTGGGCAGCAGTTCGGTGGGGAGGTAGGTGCGGGCACCGCGGTCGATCTCGTCGAGGTCGGCCACCACCCGGGGCTCGAGGCCCTTGAGGTCGCACAGGCCGGCGGCCGTCTGGATGGCACGGGCCTTGGGGCTGGTCACCACGGCGTCGACGTCCTCGCAGGCCAGCCAGGCGGTGAGCCGTTCGGACTGCCAGCGTCCCACCTCGTCGAGGCCGGGGTCGGCGACGCCGGGGGCGTCGACCAAGCTCTCAGGGCGGCCGTGGCGGACGAGGATGACATGCACGGCGGGCGACGGTATCGGTCGGGGCGGCAGGGTCGCGGTACCGGGTAGCGAAGCCGGCTCAGGTGGCCGGGGCGGCGAGCACACCGACCAGCACGTCGGTGAGGTGGCGCTCGTAGCCGGCGGCGTCCAGCATCGGTTGGCCCTCTTCCAACTCGCCGGCCCGGGCGGATAGCGAGGCGGTCATCAGTTGGATCATGGCCACCAGCCGGGCTTCGCGGAGCACCTCGTCGGTCCCGGCCGTCCGGTCGGCCAGCAGCGACATGGCCCGTGCGAGGTGGGTGTGGTCGACGCCNTCGGGGGGCCGGCGCCACGTGGGGAANCGGTCGGCCAACTGGGCCACGATCCGGACGTAGCGACGCCCCCGCTCCCGTTCGAGCACCGCGGTCATGGGGCGCACCAGGGCCGACACCACGGCCCGGACGTCGGCGTCGTCACCCAGCTCGGCCAGCAGGTCGCCCCGGTGGGTGTCGATGGGGTTGCCGTGTTCGGCCAGCACCGCGTCGAGCACGCCCTGCCGGGACCCGAAGTGGTACGTCAGCGCCGAGGCGTTGCGCTGGCCGGCGGCCCGGACGACGTCGCCGGTGGCCGCCTGCCAGATGCCCACCTCAGCGAAGAGCCGTTCTGCCTCGGCGAGAAGTCGGGCCCTGGTCTCGGTTCCGTCGCGGGCCATGGTCCGGTCCGGGCGGGCGGTGTCCCGTAGGGGACTGCTAGAGGGGGAGCAGCGCCGTGGTCGGGATGACCGAGACGTCGATGCCGTCGGGCATCGGGTACTGGAAGTCTGGGAACCGGCGCCGGGCCTCGGCCCGGTGGCGGTCCGTGGAGTGGGTGCGGTCGCCGTCGTACTCGGGGATGACCTGGTCGCCGAACAGCTCGATCATCTCGAGGGTCTGGTCGTGGGTGAGGCCCTCGGTGGGCAGGCCGAACACCACCTGGTCGCAGCCCACGTCCTGATACCGGTTGAGTTGCTCGCAGACCTCCTCGGGGTTGCCGCAGAGCATGTAGCCACCGTCGATGGCCATGTCGAGAATCTCCTCTGTCCAGCCCGGGTCGATGGGTGGGTTCGGCCAGACGATGGCGTCGGGCGACTTGGGCATGGTGTCGTGGTACATGTTGACCATGGTGACCAGGTAGCCCCGACCCTTGGCCATGGCGACGGCCCGGGCCTCTTCGCGGTCCTCGAGGCAGATGCAGGCGTTGGTCATCATGACGTTGTCGTTCTTGAATTGGCCGATCTGCTCGACCGGGTCCTGGACGGCCTCCTTGTAGGCGTCGACCCGGCCCTTGAGGTTGTGGATGGGCTCAAAGTTGAAGGCGATGGCGCCGATGCCTAGCGAGCCGGCCTTGGCGAAGGTCGGAGGGTTGCCGCAGGCCACCCAGATGGGCGGGTGGCCGGGTCCGTAGGGCTTGGGGAGGATGTTGTGCGGGGTGGGGACGGTGAAGAACTCGCCGTCGAAGTCGTAGTCCTTCTGTTCCCACATGCGCGGGATCTCGCGGATGACCTCGTCCCACTGGGCCTTGGTCTCGCTGGGGTCCATCACGTTGAAGGTGCGCAGCTCGTGGCTGCCGGCGCCCCGGCCCGTCCCGAACTCGAAGCGGTTGTTCGTGACGTGGTCGAGCATGGCGGCCCGCTCGGCGATGCGGACCGGGTGTTCCTTTTTCGTAGGGAGGCTGGTGATGGCCGAGCCGATGTGGATGTAGTCGGTCTGGGCGGCGACCCAGCCCATCATCGGGGCAGGGGCCGACATGTGGCTGTACTCGGTCAGGCCGTGGTGCTCGCCGAACCAGATGTACTTCCAGTTGTGCTTGTCGGCCAGGATGCCGTACTCGGCCTCCCGCATGAGCTCGGTGTGCTCGCTCTCGGAATCGTGGGCGGCCGGCCCGGGGGTGTAGCCGTTGCTGAAGATGCCGAACTCCATGGGTGCTCCTGTGGTCGGGGACGGTTCTGCACCGACCCTGAAGTAATCGTAGACATTAGTATGCCGGCAGACGGGCCCCGGGTCAAGGCGGCGGATCCGTCCCCGGTACCGTCCGGTCGATGAGCGGGTCGACGGTCGGCGCTCCCCGGCACTGGAGCGCCCACCTACCAGGCGGCGGGGATCCTGAGGAGGCCTTCGACCTGCCGGCTCCCGGCACCCTGGTCGGGGCCTGGACCGCCGCGTTGGCCCCGGAGCCCGACCGTCCGCTCCTACTCGACGTCGGTGCCGGGCCCGACGCCTGGACCACCCGGGGGGAGTTCTTGGACCGGACGGCAGGGGTGGCCACCCGTCTCCACGCCGCCGGCCTCCGGTCCGGCGATCGGGTGCTGGTGTCCGGCCCGTCGTCGGTGGACCTCGCTGTGGCCCACGTGGCCTGCCTCCGTCTGGGGCTCGTGGTGGTCCCGACCAACGGCTCCTACCGGGAGGCCGAGTTGGCCCACGTGGTCGCCGACTGCACCCCCCGGGCCGCCCTCGTCGACCACGACGGATGGGTCGACCTGCTCCGGGACCTGGACGGCGACCTGCTGGTGGCCCCGACGGCGCTGGACGGCCTGCCCGGCGCTGATGCCCGGGAAGTGGGTGAAGAGAGTTCGGCGCTCGACACCGCGTCACCCGACGCCCCGGCGGTGATCGGCTACACCTCGGGCACCACCGGCCGTCCCAAGGGTGCGGTCCTCACCCAGGCCAACCTGCTGGCCGGCGCCGAGGCGGTTCGGGTGGCCTGGCGGTGGTCCGATGCCGACCGCCTCGTGCTGTGCCTCCCCCTGTTCCACATGCACGGCCTCGGGGTCGGCCTCCACGGGACCCTGCTGGCCGGGGCGTCGGCGGTGCTACAGGACAGCTTCGACCCCGATGCCGTCCTCGGCGACCTCGGGGACCACGACGCCACCCTGTTCTTCGGCGTACCCACTATGTACCACCGCCTAGCCGACCACCCCGACGTGTCAGCCCTTGGGCGGCTGCGGCTGTGCGTGGCCGGCTCGGCGCCCCTGTCGGCCGACCTGCACCGTCGCCTGGCCGGCGCCACGGGGGCCGCGGTGCTGGAGCGGTACGGCATGACGGAGACGGTGATGCTGGCCTCCAACCCTTACGACGCCGAACGCCGACCTGGGTCGGTGGGCATCCCGCTGCCCGGGGTGGACGTCCGCCTGGCCCCCGACGGGGGCGAGATCCTGGTCCGGGGACCGAACGTGTTCGCCGGCTACTGGGGACGCCCCGAGGCCATCGAAGAGGCGTTTGTGGACGACCCTGACGGTGGCGCCCCGTGGTTCCGGACCGGAGACCTGGGCACGGTGGACGACGACGGCTACCTGACCATCGTCGGGCGGGCCAAGGAACTCATCATCAGCGGCGGCTTCAACGTGTACCCCCGGGAGGTCGACGACGCCCTGGGCCTGCACCCGGCCGTGGCCGAGGTGGCGGTGGCCGGTGTGCCGTCCGAGGAGTGGGGCGAGGAGGTGGTGGCCTGGGTGGTGCTCGCCGACGGCCACGACTGCCTG
>PBUO01000085.1 GCA_002727895.1 Acidimicrobiaceae bacterium
CGGCTTGAACAACTCGAGCGCCATGACCTTGGGCAGGCCGCACTGGTGGAACTTCAGCGTCGGGCCGGCCACGATGACCGAACGGCCCGAGTAGTCGACACGCTTGCCGAGCAGGTTCTGGCGGAACCGGCCCTGCTTGCCCTTGAGCATGTCGGACAGTGACTTGAGCGGGCGGTTGCCCGGACCGGTCACCGGACGACCGCGGCGGCCGTTGTCGAACAGGGCGTCGACGGCCTCTTGGAGCATCCGCTTCTCGTTGTTGACGATGATGGACGGCGCACCCAGGTCGAGCAGCCGCTTGAGGCGGTTGTTCCGGTTGATGACCCGGCGGTACAGGTCGTTCAGGTCGGAGGTGGCGAAGCGGCCACCGTCGAGCTGGACCATGGGGCGCAGCTCCGGCGGGATGACCGGCACGGCGTCGAGGATCATGGCCCGGGGCTCGTTGACCCGACGGCCGTGCTCGTCACGACGGTTGAAGGCGGCCACGATCTTGAGACGCTTGATGGCCTTCTGCTTTCGCTGGGCCGACAGGGGACGCTGGCCCTCCTGCGGGGCGATCTGCGCCCGCAGCTTGACCTCCTCCTCGTCGAAGTCGATCAGCTCGATGAGGCGGGCCAGGGCCTCGGCGCCCATGCCGCCCTCGAAGTACTCGCCCCAGCGGTCCTCGAGCTCGCGCCAGAGCATGTCCTCCTCGATGATCTGACGGGCGAACAGGCCGGTGAACTCGTCCCAGGCACGGTTCAGGACGTCGAGCTCCTGCTCGTACTGGTCCCGGATGAACTGGAGGTCCTTCTCGGCGGCGCGACCCCGGGCCTTGAGGTCGGACTCCTTGGCGCCCTCGGCCTCCATCTCGGCCAGCTCGGACTCGAGGTCCTCCTGACGGCGGTTCAGTTCGCGGTCGCGCTCCTCCTCGATGGCCAGGCGCTCCTCGACCAGCTCGGCCTCCAACTCGGGAAGGTCCTCGTGGCGCTTCTCCTCGTCGACCGAGACGACGAGGTTGGCAGCGAAGTAGATGACCTTCTCCAACTGCTTGGCCTTGAGTTCCTCACGGGGCTCGGTGCCCATCAGGAGGTAGGCCAGCCACGACCGGGTGCCCCGGAGGTACCAGATGTGCACGGCGGGGGCGGCCAGCTCAATGTGGCCCATACGGTCACGACGGACCTTGGACCTGGTCACCTCGACGCCGCAGCGCTCGCAGATGATGCCCTTGAAGCGAACCCGCTTGTACTTGCCGCAGTAGCACTCCCAGTCCTTCGTCGGACCGAAGATCTTCTCGCAGAAGAGCCCGTCCTTCTCCGGCTTCAGGGTGCGGTAGTTGATGGTCTCCGGCTTCTTGACCTCGCCGTTGGACCACATGCGGATGCCGTCCGCGGTGGCCAGGCCGATCCGGAGCTGGTCGAATTCGTTGACGTCGAGCACTGTGTCTTCCTGCGTCTCGTTCTCTTGCGTGCGGTACGGGTCAGCGGGCGAGCAGGCCGGCGGCGCGGCGCTCGTCCTCCTCGTCGGAGCCCCGCTCGGGGCGGGTCAGGTCGATGCCCAGGGACTCAGTGGCCTGGTACAGGTCGTCGTCAAAGTCCCGCATCTCGATCTCGTGGCCGTCCTCGGCCAGGACCTCGACGTCGAGGCACAACGACTGCATCTCCTTGATGAGCACCTTGAAGCTCTCGGGGATGCCCGGCTCCGGGATGTTGTCGCCCTTGACGATGGCCTCGTACACCTTGACCCGGCCGAGGGTGTCGTCGGACTTGATGGTCAGGAGCTCCTGCAAGCAGTAGGCGGCCCCATAGGCCTCCAACGCCCAGACCTCCATCTCGCCGAACCGCTGGCCGCCGAACTGGGCCTTGCCGCCCAGGGGCTGCTGCGTGATCATCGAGTAGGGACCGGTCGACCGGGCGTGGATCTTGTCGTCCACCAGGTGGGCCAGCTTCAGGATGTAGACGAACCCGACCATGATCTGGCTGTCGTAGGCCTCGCCGGTGCGACCGTTGTACAGGGTGGTCTTGCCGTCGAGCCCGACCAGGCGGTCGCCGTCGGCCGACTCGGGCCGCAGGTTGCCCAGGATCTTCTGGATGGTGGGATGGCGGCCGGACCGGTCCTCCTCGTCCCAGTGGGCACCGTCGAAGACCGGGGTGGCCACGTGGACCGAGGGCTCGGTCGAGGGGCGGGTCTTCTTCTCGATGCCACGGGTGGGCTCGGAGCCGACGGCCTCGCCGTCGATCTCCCAACCCCAGCGGGCGCAGTAGCCGAGGTGGGCCTCGAGCACCTGCCCGACGTTCATCCGGGACGGGACGCCCAGCGGGTTCAGGATGATGTCCACCGGGGTGCCGTCGGCCAGGTACGGCATGTCCTCCACGGGGAGGATTCGCGAGATGACGCCCTTGTTGCCGTGGCGGCCGGCCAGCTTGTCACCCACGCTGATCTTGCGCTTCTGGGCCACGTAGACCCGGACCAGTTGGTTGACGCCGGGGGGCAGCTCGTCGCCGTCGTCGCGGTTGAAGACCTTGACGTCGATGACCTTGCCGGTCTCGCCGTGCGGGACCTTCAGCGACGTGTCGCGCACCTCGCGGGACTTCTCGCCGAAGATGGCCCGGAGGAGTCGCTCCTCGGGGGTCAGTTCGGTCTCGCCCTTCGGGGTGACCTTGCCGACCAGCACGTCGCCGGGCGACACCTCGGCACCGACCCGCACGATGCCGCGATCGTCGAGGTCGGCCAGGATCTCGTCGGAGAGGTTCGGGATGTCGCCGGTGATCTCCTCGGCGCCCAACTTGGTGTCACGGGCATCGATCTCGTGCTCATGGATGTGGATCGACGTGAGCACGTCGTCCTTCACCAGGCGCTCCGAGAGGATGATGGCGTCCTCGAAGTTGTAGCCCTCCCAGGACATGAAGGCCACGAGCAGGTTCTTGCCGAGCGCCAACTCGCCACCGTCGGTGGACGAACCGTCGGCCAGCAACTGGCCCTTCTTGACCTTCTGGCCGGGGACGACGCGGCTCTTCTGGTTGATGCAGGTGTCCTGGTTGGACCGCACGTACTTGAGCAGGTCGTGGGTCCGCTTCCCGGCCTTGGCGTAGTCGACGGTGATCGACGTGCCGTCCACCGCGGTGACCGTGCCGGCCTCGTCGGCCAGGATCATGTCGGCCGCGTCGTGGGCGGCGCTGACCTCGATGCCGGTCCCGATGTACGGGGCCTCGGAACGGATCAGCGGGACGGCCTGCCGCTGCATGTTGGCGCCCATGAGCGCCCGGTTGGCGTCGTCGTGCTCGAGGAATGGGATGAGCGCCGTGGCCACCGAGACAATCTGCCGCGGCGAGACGTCCATGAGCTGGACCTCGCTGGGCGGCACGAAGGAGATCTCGGTGGTGGCACCGAAGAAGATGTCCTGCTCGAGCTGCAGCTTGAGGTCGTTCAGCGAAGCGGCCTGCGGCGACCGGCGCACGAGGACGCGGTCGTTGCGGAACGTGCCGTCCGGGTTGAGCGGCGCGTTGGCCTGTGCGACGACGAACTCCTCCTCGTCGTCGGCAGCCAGGTACTTCACCTCGTCGGTGACCTTGCCGTCGACGACGACGCGGTAAGGCGACTCGATAAAGCCGAACTGGTTGACCCGGCCGTAGGTGGCCAGGCCGCCGATAAGGCCGATGTTCGGACCCTCGGGGGTCTCGATGGGGCACATGCGGCCGTAGTGCGAGAAGTGGACGTCGCGGACCTCGAAGCCGGCCCGCTCGCGGGACAGGCCACCCGGGCCGAGCGCCGAGAGGCGACGGCGGTGGGTGAGGCCCGACAGCGGGTTCACCTGGTCCATGAACTGCGACAGCTGGCTGGTGCCGAAGAACTCCTTGATGGCGGCGACCACCGGGCGGATGTTGACCAGGCTCTGCGGGGCGATGGCCTCCACGTCCATGGTCGTCATGCGCTCGCGGACCACGCGCTCCATACGGCTGAGGCCGATGCGAAGCTGGTTCTGGATCAGCTCGCCGACCGAGCGGATGCGACGGTTGGCAAAGTGGTCCTGGTCGTCGAGGCGGTAGCCAGGCTCGCCCTTGGCCAGGTGCAGCAGGTAGGTGCAGGTGGCCAGGACCTCGGAGCGGACCAGCACCGGGGACCCGGGCTCGGGACGCTCCAGCTCGATGCCGAAGAGCTCCTCGATCTTCTCGATCTCCGGGCCCAACTTGCGGTCCAACTTGTACCGGCCCACCCGCGACAGGTCGTAGCGACGGGACTCGAAGAAGGAGTTGCGGAGATAGGCGCGAGCGGCCTCCACCGACTGGTGCTCGCCGGGTCGGACCCGCTTGTAGATCTCCAGCAGGGCCTGGTCCTGCGGCGGCCCGGCCTCGCCGGCCTCGACGGCATCCCGCCAACCCTCCGGCAGGCGGTCCTTCTCCCACTGGCCCTCGAGGAAGTCGAAGTGCTGGACGAAGCGCTCCAGGAAACCCGGCTCGTTCTCCTCGTCGTAGCCGAGGGCCCGCAGCAGGGTGAACATCGACAGGCGACGCTTGCGCGACACCTTGGTGCCGGCGGTGACGTCCTTGCCCGGCTTCTGCTCGACGTCGAACTCGATCCACTCGCCGCGAGACGGGTGGATGGTGCCGGTCACCAACTGGTGCTTGCTCATGTTCCGCAGGCGGTAGCGGTCACCGGGCTGGAAAATGACGCCCGGCGAGCGGACGAGCTGCGACACCACGACACGCTCGGTGCCGTTGATCACGAAGGTGCCCTTCTCGGTCATCATCGGGAAGTCCCCCATGAAGACCGTCTGCTCCTTGATCTCGCCCGTGTTCTGGTTCTTGAACGAGGCACGCACGAAGATTGGAGCGGAGAAGGTCATGTCCTTCTCCTTGCACTCCTCCACCGAGAACTTCGGCGGAGGGCACAGGTCCTCGTCGTCAGGGTCGAACTCCAGCTCGAGCGAGAGCGTCTCGCTGAAGTCTTGGATTGGGCTGAGGTCCCGGAACGTGTCGGCGATGCCCTGGAGACGGAACCAGTCGAAGGACTTCTTCTGGATGTCGATCAGGTTGGGGAGGGGGAGGACCTCCTCCAGATTGCCGAACGAGTAACGGTCCCGGACGAGGGGGCGAGCAGACACCTAGAACTCCTGGCCAGGAAACATGGACGAGGGCGTACCGGGCGCGTCAAGAGCGTGCACGAAAACGGCACGAACGACGGACGCG
The DNA here is from genome assembly GCA_002727895.1 of Acidimicrobiaceae bacterium. Classification (GTDB taxonomy): domain Bacteria; phylum Actinomycetota; class Acidimicrobiia; order Acidimicrobiales; family MedAcidi-G1; genus UBA9410. The sequence continues at coordinate 5,166 of PBUO01000085.1, forward strand.
ACCACGGCAACGGTGGATCCTAACGCCCGCGCGACAGAGGTCACAACCCTTTCAGGGCAGCGCTGACGTACCCCGAGGGGTAGTTCCAGCGCGAAACGTACCGGCAGGGTCCTCCCAGGGTCAAGGACTGTCACCGGATCGTCACGAAGGTGCCGGGACCGTGCGACGCGACCGAGGGAGGACCGCCGGCAGGTGCCCTCCCGAAAAGGGCGGAACCCCGGGGCCCGTCCACGACGGGAACCCCGGGGTCCACTGGCGGTCCGGCACCGTGCGCCGGACCGTTCCCTCCGAAAGGGGGCTACTTGAGCTCGATGGTGGCGCCGGCGCCCTCNAGGGCCTCCTTGGCCTTCTCGGCGTCCTCCTTCGAGGCGCCCTCGAGCACCGTCGCCGGAGCACCGTCGACCATGTCCTTGGCGTCCTTCAGGCCGAGGTTGGTAAGCGCACGGACCTCCTTGATGACCTGGATCTTCTTGTCGCCGGCACCGGCCAGTACGACGTCGAAGGAATCCTTCTCCTCCTCGCCGCCACCGGCCTCGCCACCGCCCGCGGGGGCGGCCGCGGCCGCGGCCACGGCCACGGGGGCCGCAGCCGTCACGCCGAACTTCTCCTCGAAGTCCGACAGCAACTCGCTCAACTCGAGCACGGTCATCCCGGCGATCGCGTCCAGGATCTCTTCCTTCGTCGCCATGATCACTCCTCTTCGTCGCGGCTGACGGGTTCCTCGGCGGACTCGGCCGGATCGGCCTCCTCCGCATCGGTCTGTACGGCCTCGGCGGGCGCCTCGTCGGCAGCCGGGGCGCCGGGGGCGCCTCCCTGCTCGATGAGGGCCTGCAGCGCGTAGGCCATGTTCTGNGGTAGGGCCTTGAGCAGAGCGGCGAACTGCTGCATCGGGGCGGCCATGGCGCCGGCCAGCTGGGCCAGCAGCACCTCGCGGGGCGCGATCTCGGCGAGGGCCGAGATCTCCTCGGCGGTCAGGCGCTGCTCGTCGAGCAGCCCGCCCTTGATGACCAGCGCCTCGTGGGCCTTGGCGAACTCCTTGAGCGCCTTGGCGACGGCCACCGGGTCACCGGCGCTCCCGTCCGGCTTCTCGCCGGCGAAGGCGATGGCCGTCGGGCCGGTCAGCAAGTCGTCGAGCTCCAGGCCCAACTCCTCGACGGCGAAGCGCACCAAGGTGTTCTTGTAGACCTTGTACTCGCCACCGGCCTCGCGCAGCGCTGCGCGGAGTTCAGCCATGGCCGGGACGTCGAGGCCCCGGTACTCGGTCAGGACGGCGGCGTCTGCGGTCGAGAGCTTCTCCCGGACCTCGGCCACGACCGCCACCTTCTCGGCACGGACGTCTCCCACGCTCACCCCTCCTCTCCTGTTGATCTCGATCGGTTCTTCGGTCTGGTCCCCGGCCCGGAGGCCGGCCACGCACACCTCAGACGCCGGACACGGGCCACCCCCGGGGTGGAACCCGACCCGATCGGTCAGGAGGGCTCTCCTGCTCGGGCGGGCCGGGCGCCACCGGACCGTGCCGGCGGGCCGAGGCCTCGTTCTGCGCCTGGGCGCAACCCGGAGGTCTTCGGTGAGCGTGTCGATTGTGTGGGTGAGGCTACCGGCGGTCGCCGGTCGCCCCACCGTGTCGCCACTCGCCCGGCCGGGAGGCCGGCCTGAGGCCGACGGGCGTTACTGGTCGACCCGGAGCGGGTCGATGCGAATGCCGGGGCCCATGGTCGATGACACCGACACCTTCTTGAGGTAGCGGC
>PBUO01000086.1 GCA_002727895.1 Acidimicrobiaceae bacterium
GAGAGGTCCAGCTCGGTGAAGTCGGCGAGGGCGAACGTCCCCCCGGCGAGGTCCGCCCCGGCCAGCGAAGTTCGCCAACCGTGGACCCCGGAAAGGTCGGTGTCGGCGAGTCGCGCCCCCGCAAGGACCGCTCCGGTGAGGTCCGAGCCGATCAACGAGATCGACCCGAGGTCCGCATTCTCCAGGCCGACATCGGTCAGGTCGGCGTCGTCCAGGACGGTCCCGACCAGGGATGCCCCAGCCAGTGACGCCCGCACCATCGAGGTGCCCGTCAGGTCCACGCCGTCCAGGACCGCGCCGCGAAGGTCGGCGCCGTCGAAGGTCGCCACCTTCACCACCGTGTCGAACCTCACCGTGTCGAAGAAGCCGGATACCTCCTGGGGGACGGTGGTGAAGTCGCCTCGGAAGGTCGCACGTCCGAGGTCCAGGCCGCGGAGGTCGGCGGCCGCCAGGGTCGCGGCGACCAGCGACGCCTCAGCCAGATCGGCCCTTCGGAGGTCGGCGCCACCGAGGAAGGCACCGTCCAGGTTCGCCTCCCGAACCGATGCTTCCCGGAGGTCGGTCTCCAGCAGGCCCGCGTCACGAAGGTTCGCGCCAGTCAGGTCGGCTCCCGTGACGGTGGCTCCGCTGAGGTTCAGGCCGAACCCCTGGACTCCGACGAGGGTGGCGCCGGCCAGATCGGCCCCGACCATCGACGCCAGGTCGAGGATGGCGCCGGTCAGGTCGACGCCTCGGAGGTCGGCGCCGTCCAACACCGCTCCAGTCAGGTCCCGGCCGGCGAACTCCAGCGACCGGAGGTCCTGGCCGACGAGGTTGGCGTACCGGTACCCAGACCGGTCTACCTCGAAGCCGATGGAGACGTCGGGCGACCCGATGCCGCAGGAGGCCGCGATCAGGGCGAGGAGTATTGGGGCGACGGCTCTGGCCCGGCTCACAACGAACCGTCCTTCGAGGGCCTTCGGGCGTCGATGACGCCGGTGTCGAAGCCGGCCAGGTGGAGGCCGCCGTGGAAGCGGGCGTGCTCCACCTTGAGGCACCGATCCATTATCAGGTCCAATCCGGCGTCGAGCACCGTGCGGGCCGCCTCGGGGCTCCACAGACCGAACTGGGTCCAGAAGACGCTCGCCCCGACGGCGACGGCCTCGTCGGCCACCTCGGGCACGTCGTCGAGGCGCCTGAACACGTCGACACAGTCAGGTACCACCGGCAGGTCGGCCAGCGTCGGCACGCACGGCCGATCGAGGATCTCGTCGGCCATCGGGTTGACGAAGTACACCTCGTAGTCGGTGCCCAGCAGGTAGGTGGCCACGAAGTTGCTCGGGCGGGCCGGGTTGGCCGACACCCCGACCATGGCGACGGTCCGCATCCCGGTCAGGAGGCGCCGCCGCTCGTCGGCCGTAGGAGGTTCCCACCCGTCGATGGGCTGCCGGTCGGTCACGACGATCTCCCCGTCCCCTTTCCCGTCAGGGCCTGGTCGAGGTCCCAAAGGATGTCGTCGAGGTCCTCCAGCCCGACGGACAAGCGCACCATGTCGGGCGAGACGCCCCCGGCGGCCATCGCCTCGGCGGACAGCTGCTGGTGCGTGGTCGACGCCGGATGGATGACCAGAGTGCGCGCATCGCCCACGTTGGCGAGGTGGCTGACCAGACGGAGCCGTTCGATGAACGCCGCCCCCGCCTGCCGGCCGTCGTCGTCGACCCCGTTGGGCATCACGCCGAAGGTGAACACGGCACCGGGCCCCTCCGGGAGGTAGCGGTCGGCCAGCGCCCGGTAGGGCGAATCGTCGAGGCCAGCGTAGGCCACCCAAGACACGGACGAATGGTCGTCGAGGAACCGGGCCACGGCCTGCGCGTTGGCCACGTGTTCGGCCATCCGCTGGGGCAACGTCTCCAGGCCCTGGAGTAGGAGGAATGCGTTGAACGGCGACAGGCTGGCCCCGACGTCGCGGAGCTGCTCGGCCCGCAGCTTGGTGCAGAAGGCAAACTCGCCGAAGTTCTCCCAAAATCGGAGACCGTGGTAGCCGGCGTTCGGTTCGGTCATCTGGGGAAACCGGCCGCCCCCCCAGTCGAACCGACCCGACTCGACGACCACGCCGCCGATCGACGTGCCGTGGCCACCGATGAATTTGGTGGCCGAGTGGACCACGATGTCGGCTCCGTGTTCGAAGGGCCGGCACAGGTAAGGGGTGGCGAACGTGGCGTCGACGACGACGGGGAGGTTGTAGGCGTGGGCCACGTCGGCCAGCGCCGCGATGTCAGCGACCGCCCCCGACGGATTACCGATGACCTCGGTGTAGAGGAAGCGGGTGTCGTCGTCGATGGCCGCCGCGAAGGCATCGGGGTCGTCGCCGTCGACGAACCGGGCCTCGATCCCGAACCGTCCTAGGGTGGCGTCGAACATGGTGTGGGTCCCGCCGTACAGGGCCGACGACGACACGAAGTTGGTACCGGCCTCGGCAAGGGCCGCTGCAGTCAGGAACTCGGCGGCTTGGCCCGACGCGGTGGCCACCGCCCCGATGCCGCCCTCCAGGCTGGCCATCCGCTCCTCGAACGCCGCCGTGGTCGGGTTCGAAATTCGGCTGTAGATCGTCCCGTACTTCTGCAGGGCGAACAGGTCGGCGGCGTCGGCCACGTCGTCGAACACGAAGCTGGTCGACTGGTAGATGGGCACGGCCCGGGCCCCGGTCGTCGGGTCGGGCCGGCCGCCAGCGTGCAGGGCACGGGTCCTGAAGCCCCAGGGTCGGTCGGCCATGCTTGGAATCTAGGCCCCAGCCGACGCCGTCGGTCCGCCGACCCTGACCGACGGTCGAGGCCCGCTCAGCGCGGTTCCGGTCCGATGGCCGCCGGTCGCTCCGCGTTGCTCCACTGTGACCACGAGCCGACGAAGAGCCGCCCTCGCCCCAGGCCGGCGTGCTCCATGGCCAGCAGGTCGTGACAGGCACTCACCCCTGAGCCGCAGTAGGCCACCGTGGTCGATGCGTCCTCGACGCCGAGGCCCCGGTACCGGTCGGCCAACCGGTCCCGGGAGAGGAAGCGGCCGGCGTCGGGACCGTCGGCGACGAGGTTGCCGGCGAACGGAGCGTTGACCGCGCCGGGCACGTGCCCGGCCCGCGGGTCGACGGGCTCCACCTCCCCTCGGTACCGCTCGGCGCCCCGGGCGTCGAGGACCGTCCCTCCCGGCGAGCCGGCCACCGCGGCCACCTCGTCGATGGTGGCCAGCGCCCCGACCGGCCACTCCACCACAGGCACCTCGACCGGCGGCCGGACTGTCGATTCGACCTCCAGCGGTCCGTCCCAGGCATAGATGCCACCGTCGAGTAGGGCGGCGGGTCGGCCGAGGGTCCGCAGCATCCAGACGAGGCGTCCGGCGGCCATGCCTCCCGCGTCGTCGTAGGCCACCACCGGGTCGTCGTGTCCGACGCCGAGCGCTCCCATGGAGGCGGCGAAGGCCGCGGCGGTGGGCATCGGATGGCGGCCCACGGCGGACGAGGCCTTGGCGGCCAGATGCTCGTCGAGGTCGACGAAGACCGCTCCCGGCAGGTGGCCTGCGTCATACGCCTCGCGGCCCGACCGACCGTCGAGGTACCACCGCACGTCGCAGGGCACGACCCCGTCGATCGCCGAAAGACCAGATGGTCCGACGATGGGCGGCAGGTCGGGCGTGTCGGGCATGCCCGGATCCTCCCACGCCGCGGGACGGTACGCCGATCGGTAACTTGACACTCTATTTCTTACCCTCCTAGGTTCGCCCCATGGTGAACACGCTGCTGGCCCCTCCCCTGCCGACCCGGGTCGACCAGGGCACCGAGGCCTTCGTCCGGAACCGGGCCGACATGCTCGAGCACCTGGGCGTCATCGAGGACCTCCTCGACGAGGCCGAGGCGGGCGGTGGCCCGGAGTCGATGGCCCGGCTCCGCTCCCGGGACAAGATGCCGATCCGGGAACGCATCGCCCACGTCCTAGACCCGGACAGTCCGTTCCTCGAGATCAGTCCGCTGGCTGGCTACGACTCGTCGTACGCCGTCGGTGGCGGCTTCGTGGTCGGCATCGGGGTCATCGCTGGAGTGGAGTGCGTCATCTGCGGCAACGACCCCACGGTGCTGGGCGGTGCCATGACGCCCTACATGNCCAAGAAGTGGATGCGGGCCATCGAGATCGCCCGCCACAACCGCATCCCCTACGTCAGCTTCGTGGAGTCGGCCGGCGCCGACCTGCGGGTCCAGACAGATGGGGACGGCAAGGGTCGACGCCGGGCCAAGACCGACCACTTCGCCGAAACCGGCCGGTTCTTCTACGAGATGATCGAACTCTCGAAGCTGGCCATCCCCACAGTCTGCGTGGTATTCGGCTCGGCCACGGCCGGCGGCGCCTACCAACCGGGCATGTCGGACTACAACATCTTCATCAAGGAGCAGTCCAAGGTCTTCCTGGCCGGGCCCCCGCTCGTGAAGATGGCCACCGGCGAGGACGCCGACGACGAGACCCTGGGCGGTGGCGAGCTCCACGCGGNCCGGTCTGGCCTGGCCGACTACCTGGCCGAGGACGAGATGGACGCCCTGCGCATGTGCCGGGAGGTCGTGTCCCACCTGGACTGGCGAAAGGCCGGACCCGAGCCGTCCTACGCCATCGAGGAGCCCCTCCACGACGCCGAGGGGCTCATGGGCCTCGTCTCTAGGGACCTCAAGCAGCCCGTCGACGTCCGGGAAGTCATCGCGCGCATCGCCGACGGCTCCCGCTTCGAGGAGTTCAAGTCCCGATACGGCCCCTCCATGGTGTGCGGCTTCGCCACCATCCACGGCTACCCGGTCGGCATCCTCGGCAACAACGGCGTGATCTACCCGGAGTCGGCCGAGAAGGCCGCCCACTTCATCCAACTCTGCAACCGGCAGGACACGCCGCTGGTCTTTCTCCAGAACATCACCGGCTTCATGGTGGGCTCGGACTTCGAGGAGGCGGGGATCATCAAGAAGGGTTCGCAGATGATCAACGCAGTGACCAACTCCACGGTCCCCCACCTGACGGTCATCATCGGTGCCTCCTACGGGGCCGGCACCTACGGCATGTCCGGTCGGGCCTACGAGAACCGGTTCACCCTCCTGTGGCCCATGGCCAAGATCGCCGTGATGGGCCCCAAGCAGATCGCCGGAGTCATGTCGATCGTGCGGCGCGGCCAGGCGGCCCGCAAGGGCCTGGAATTCGACGAGGAGGCCGACGCCGAGATCGTCCGCAAGGTCGAGGCCGCCCAGGAGAAGGGATCGCTGGCGCTGGAGGCCACCGGCGCGGTGAGCGACGACGGGATCATCGACCCCCGGGACACCCGGACGGTTCTCGGGCTCTGCCTGTCGGTGGTGAGGACGGCGCCCCTCGAAGGGGCCGAGAACTACGGGGTATTCCGCCTGTGAGCACCGACCGCCGCACCCTGACCTGCGTGCTCGTCGCCAACCGGGGCGAGATCGCCCGGCGCGTCTTTCGAAGCGCCCGGGCCATGGGCCTGACGTGCGCCGCGGTGTACGTCGACGCCGACGCCGACGCTCCCTACGTGGTCGAAGCCGACGTGGCCGTCCGCCTCGACGACGGCGGCCACCTCGACGCCGANGCCCTGGTCGCCGCGGCGCTGAGTGCCGGCGCCGACGCCGTGCATCCCGGCTACGGTTTCCTGGCCGAGAACGCCGCCTTCGCCCAAGCCGTGGAGGCCGCCGGGCTGGCCTGGATCGGCCCGACTCCGGACGTGATCGCCTCGATGGGCGACAAGATCTCGGCCAAGGAGGCCGCGGTGACCGCCGGCGTACCCACCCTCCCCTCGACCAACGACCCCACCATCGACGGCGCCACGGCCGGTGAGCAGGTGGGCTACCCGCTGCTGGTCAAGGCCGCGGCAGGCGGCGGCGGCAAGGGCATGCACGTCGTGGAGCGGCCCGAGGACCTGGCCAGCGCGGTGGCCACCGCCCAACGGGAGGCCGCCTCGTCGTTCGGCGACGACCGGGTGTTCCTCGAGCGCTACGTTCCCCGGTCCCGCCACGTGGAGATCCAGATCCTGGGCGACGCCCACGGCTCGCTGGTCCACCTCGGCGAACGGGAGTGCTCCATCCAGCGCCGCCACCAGAAGGTCGTCGAAGAGTCGCCGGCCGCCACGCTGTCTTCCGAGGGCCGCGAGGCCATGGGAGCCGCCGCGCTCCGCCTCGCCGACGGCATCGGCTACCGCTCAGCGGGCACCGTCGAGTTCCTCGTCGACGACGCCACCGGCGAGTTCTTCTTCCTCGAGGTCAACACCCGCCTCCAGGTCGAGCACCCGGTCACCGAGGAGGTCACCGGCATCGACCTGGTCCGCGAGCAGCTGCGCATCGCGGCCGGTGAGCCGCTGGGGTACGGGCAGGACGACGT
>PBUO01000010.1 GCA_002727895.1 Acidimicrobiaceae bacterium
TTGGCCTGACGACGGAACTTGTTTCGCAGCGACGTCACCTTGCTTGTGTTGGTGGCGGCTAGGGCCGGGTTCTCCTTGGCCTCTTCGCGCAGGCGCTCCATCTCGTCGACGATCTCCTGCGGGAGCTCCGAGGCGACCCGCTCGTCGAACGTCCACCCGGAGTAGCCACCGACCACCACGAGGACGACGGCCAGGATGCCGGTCCCCATCCGGCCCCAGCCGATCAGGCGCTGCAACGGCCGGAAGGCCGAGTAGGGCGCCGTCTGCAGAGCGATGACGGCGCCGACCAGCATCACGGCACTGGCCAAGATGGCCACCGTGGCGCCGGAGCCGTGGACGAAGCCCTCCACGTCGCGGTGGGGTGAGGCCAGCCGGTACACCAGCCCGGCCATGAGCATGCAGGACGACACGATGACCATCGAGTCGGCGCCGAACCACCGGGACCCGGACCGGATGACGACGGCCACCAAGACACCGATGACCAACACCGCCAGGATCTGCGTGTCGAGGAAGATGGCCGAGTCACCGCTTCCGATGCTGCCCAGAACCAGCCAGCGGACGGCCACGCCGGCCACCAGGGCCACGACGAGCGCCCGGTTTCGGTCCATGGCCACCCCGACCACCCGCAGCACCGCGGCCGCCGCCGCCAGGGCCACGATGTCCTTGACGTCCAGGGCGCTGGTCACCGGCTGCACGGCCAGGCCCACCAGGGCCACGACCAGGCCGGCACCCATGCCGTTCCAGGTGTTGCGGGTGACGTCGAGAAGGTTGGTCCGGCCCAGCAGTCCGACCACCACGGCGGCCAGGGCGGCGACCACCACGGCCAGGACCTCGGCGTCGACCCCCAGCGGCGACTGGAAGTAGTGGCCGAGGATCCCCGCGGTGAAGGCCCACACGCCGACCGAGCGCCAGCTCATCGGCACCGCCACCCGGGCCAGGCCCAGGACCAGGCCGAGGACGGCCGGAATGGTGATGGTCTCAATGGCCACCGCCCAAACCGCCTGGGCCTCGTGGCCCTGCAGGTTGGCCAGCGTGGTGAAGCCGTCGAACTGGCCGAGGATCGGGAAGGCGTAGACCGCGGCGAAGGCGCCGATGGCCACGGCCNCCAGGCCCCCGGGGCCCTTCAGCCTCCCGATGCCNCCCGTCCAGAACAGNCAGGACCCCGCCGCCATCACGGCGAAGAAGCCCAGGAACAGNATGACGATGCCCGACCANCTGCCGCCCGAGGCCACGTAGCCGTTGAACGACTGCCCGGCCATGTCGATGTCGGCGGCCCGGGAGTGGCTCGAGAAGAGCCCGGCGTTACTTCCCCAAGTCATCAGCGTCGACAGGACGGCCACGATGCCGCCCAGGCCGACGATCCCCATGCCGAGGCGTTCCCGACTGGAGGCCACGACCTCGTGCTCGACGTGCTCGACCTTGAGCGCCTTCTGCTCGTCGGTCTCCGCGGCCTCCACCTTCTTGAGGAGTTCCTCNGGATCACGGCGGTTGGCCATGGCCTCGCGTATGCGGGATAGCAGGGTNCCCTCGCCGCCCTCCTCGGGCTGGGACAGGCGGTCGAGGACGACNGCCACGGTCCACAGGGCCAGACCGGACGAGATGCCGAGGCCCACGTCCAGGTTCTGGACGGCTCGGAAGACCAGAAGGCCCAGGCCCGAGGCACCCATGATGGCGGCGATGCCGACCATGGCGATGGCCAGCATCAGCGTCTGGTTGAGGCCGGCCATGATCGACGGCTTGGCCAGCGGCAACTGGACGTCGGTCAGGACCCGGAGTTCGGTGGCGCCGTAGGCCCGGCTGGCCTCGACCACGTCCTCGGGAACGTGTCTGATGCCCAGGTTCACCATGCGCACCAGGGGTGGCAGGGCGTAGATCATCGTCACCATGGTCGCCGGGACGACGCCGATGCTGAAGAAGAACACGAACGGCACCATGTAGACGAAGGTGTGCACCGTCTGCATGGCGTCCAGCACCGGCCTGGTCACGTTCCAGGCCGAATCCACCCGGGCACAGAACACCCCCAGTGGGATGCCGATCAGCGCACACAACCCNACGGCCACGAGCACCATGCCGATGGTNCGCATGGTCTCCAGCCAGTACATGGCTCCCAGCAGGCCGCACATGACAAGGCCGGCGCCGGCCATGATGCCGATCTTCGGCGTCCGNATGAGGGCACCGAGGACCACGGTGAAGATCACCACCTGNTACCACGGCAGGGTCAGGAGGAACTCGTTGACGAAGTTGTCCAGCAGGAAGTCGAACGGCCACTTGATGGCGTCGAGGAACCACTGGGCGTTGAGGTCCAGCCAGTCGACCATCTGGTCGAACCAGTAGCCGATCGGCAACTGGAACTGGTCGAGGACCTTCGTCTCGGCCAGGCCGACACCCTCGACGCGGCCGGTCCATTCGCCGGTTTCGGCGGCGGCGATCCAGGTGGCAGCGCTCACAGGAACACCTCCCGCTCGAAGCCGTCTACTAACTGCTCCACTCGGCCCATCTCCTCCATGATCTCCCGTGGCTCCAGCTCGCCGACTAGGCGTCCGGTGTCGTCGCACACGGCGATGGGCAGCCCTCGCCCGGCCGCTGCGTAGTTGTCGTTCAACCGTGCCTTGGGCGACGTGGTGTCGAAGTCGGACCGCAGCACCGACGCCAGGTCGGTAGTGCCGTGGGCCAGTGCTGACGCCGCGTCGGTGACGGCCAGCAGGCCCGAGGGCCGTCCGTCGGCGTCGCACACGAAGCCGCCCCGCCGGTCGCCGAGCGCGTCCACGCACTCGGTGAGCGTCTTCGANGGGTCNATGACCGCCGGCTCCGACATGACCTTCTCGACCTCGATGACCCGACCCTGGTCGACGTCCTGGACGAACTCGGCCACGTATCCGTCGGCTGGCTCGGTGAGGATCTCCTCCGGGGTACCGATCTGGATGACCTTGCCGTCACGCAGGATGCACACCCGGTTGCCGATGCGAAGGGCCTCATTGAGGTCGTGGGTGATGAACAGGATCGTCTTGTGGAGACGGGCCTGGATGGCCATCAGTTCGTCCTGCATCTGGCGTCGGATGAGCGGGTCGAGGGCGCTGAACGCCTCGTCCATGAGCAGGATCTCCGGGTTGGAGCACAGCGCCCGGGCCAGGCCGACACGCTGCTGCATGCCACCCGAGAGCTGACGGGTCGAGTTGAAGGCGTAGGCCTCCAGACCGACCATGGAAAGAGCCTCGATGGCCGCCTCGTGGCGCTCCTTCTTGTCGATGCCCTGGACCTTGAGCCCGTAGGCCGTGTTGTCGATGACGTTGCGGTGGGGAAACAGCGCGAAGTGCTGGAACACCATCGACAGCTTCTCGCGGCGGAACGACTGCAGGGCTGCCCCGGTCAGATCCTGGACGTTGGTGCCCTCGACCATGACCCNGCCGTGGGTGACGTCGTGGAGCTTGTTGACCGTCCGGATGGCCGTGGACTTGCCCGACCCGGATAGGCCCATGACCACGAAGATCTCGCCCCGCTGCACCTCGAAGGAGATGTCGCGCATGCCGACCACGTGGCCGGTTTGCCGCTGTACCTCGTCCTTGCCCACGCCTGAGGAGCACAGGTCGAAGGCCCGCCCCCTGGGGTTGGGTCCAAAGATCTTGTAGACGCTTTCGAGTGTGATGATCGGCTCGGCGTCCGACATGTATCCCCCTCCTGGCTGGTCGTCCCCCAACGGGGCCGCCTGTTCACGCGTGACGGGCTCCGTCCGGGCGGGAAACTAGCAGGGCCCCCCACCGGACGCCGTCGGTTCGCGTCAGNCGTTTGATTCCCGGTGGAACTCCCTCACCTAGTGTCCGGACTGTGACCGACGGANCCNACGGCCCGGACCACGGTGAGGGCCTGCTCGGCGCCGCCTACGGCCTGGAGACCAGGGAGCAGACCCTGGCCCACTACGAGGCGTGGGCCGACACCTACGACCGGGAGGTCGCCGGAGACCTGGGCTACGCCCAGCCGGCTCGGTGTGCGACGGCTCTCGCCGCGGTGATCCGCGGCGCCGGTGGCGCCCCGGGTGGCCGCCTCCTCGACGTGGGGTGCGGGACCGGGCTGTCAGGCCTGGCCTTCCGGGACGCCGGCTTCCTCGACCAGGACGGCTGCGATTTCTCACCGCCGATGCTGGCCAAGGCCGAGGCCACCGGCGTCTACGACCGACTTTTCGAGGCCGACCTGAACGAGGGCCTGGACGTCGCCGACGGCGCCTACGACCACGTGGCCGCCGTCGGCGTCTACTCCTTCGGCCAGGTGGGCGCCGACACGCTGCGCGAGGTCCTGCGNGTGGTCCGCCCCGGCGGGACGGCGGTCATCGGGCTGAACGACCACTTCTGGGACGAGGGCGACGTCCCGGCCGAACTCGACGCCATCGAGGCCGACGGCCTGGCCACCGTGGAGTTCAAGGAGCACGGCGACCACCTCCCCGGCGCCGACATCGGCGGCTGGGTGGTAGTGCTGGTCACGGCGGTCGCCTGACGGTGACCGGTCGAATCACCCCGCGGGTGCCCGTCGGTCACGCGTGGGCGTGCTGCCAGCCGAACCGGCCCTTGATGCACAGGTGGCCGTAGGTCACCGAGTGGTCGGCCGGCGAGGTCACCTTCACGATCCGCTCGTCCTGGACGTGCAGCTCCAGGTTGCAGCCCACCCCGCAGAACGAGCACACCGTGGTGGCCACCGACTGCCGAGACTCGTCCCAAGTGCCGGCCTCGCGCATGTCGTGCTCGGTCTTGAAGGCCAGCGCCCCGGTCGGGCACACCCCGATGCAGTTGCCGCAGTACACGCAGGCCGAGTCGGGTAGCGACACGTCGTGCTCGGTCGAGATGTGGGCCCCGAAGCCCCGTCCCGCCGTGGCGATGGCGTAGGTGTGCTGGGCGTCGTCACCGCACGCCTCCACGCACTTGTAGCAGAGGATGCAGCGTTCGTAGTCCCGGACGTAGAGGTCGTCCTGGACCTTGACCGGCTGGGCCTGGGTAGCGATCTCGGCGGGGTCGCCCATCCGCTCGGGACGGGCGCCGTAGTGGTCGATCCACGCCTGCACCTCGGGGGCGGCCCGGTCCATCTCCACCGACGAGGCCAGCAGCTCGTAGACCATGCGTCGGCTGGTCCGCACCCGTTCGGTGTCGGTGGCGACGACCATCCCCTCCTCCACCTTGCGGGAGCAGGACGGGACGAGCACCCGGGAGCCCTCCACCTCGACCACGCAAACCCGGCACACGTTCACCGGCGTCAGGTTCTCGGCCCAGCACAGCGTGGGGGTGTTGATGCCCTCCCGCCGGCAGGCGTCGAGGATCGTCGAGCCTTCGGGGACCCGGACCGACTCGCCATCGAGGGAGATCTCCACCATGGTCGACACGCTGACCGCCGTCTCGTTCATCGGGACCCCTCCCCTTCAGTCCCCCCGGTGGCGGCGATGCCGTCCAGGAGGCCAAGTTCGATGGCGCTGCGGATGGCCCCTGAGGCCGTCTGGCCGAGGCCGCAGATCGAAGCGTCGCGCATGACGGTGGCCAGGTCGTCTAGCAGGTCCCGCTCGTCGTCGATGTGGGACCCTCGACCGAGGCGGACCAGGACCTCCTCCTGGCGGACGGTGCCCACCCGGCACGGCACGCACTGGCCGCACGACTCGTCGCGGAAGAACTCGGCGATGCGGCGCACCGTGTCGACCAGGTCGTCGTGCTGGTCGAAGACCATGACCACGCCCGAGCCCAACGAGGCGCCGGCCACCCGGGTGTCCTCCAGGGTCAGGGGCATGTCGAGGGCCTCGGGGCCGACGAAGCTGCCCGCCGCACCGCCCAGCATCACGGCCCGCAGTTCGCTGCCGTCGACCAGGCCACCGGCTAGGTCCATGAGGTCGCGCAGTGTGGCCCCGAACTCCACCTCGTAGGTACCGGGCCGGTTCACCCGCCCGCTGAGGCAGAACAGCTTGGTCCCCGGCGAGCGCTCGGTGCCCTCCGCGGCGTAGGCCTCGCCGCCCATCTGGACGATGGGCAGCACGTTGACCAGCGTCTCCACGTTATTGATGGCCGTCGGCTCGCCGAAAAGGCCGTGGGTGGTCGGAAAGGGCGGCTTGTTGCGGGGCTCGCCGCGCTTGCCCTCCAACGAGTTGAATAACGCCGTCTCCTCGCCGCAGATGTAGGCACCGGCCCCGCTGCGCAACGTCAGGTCGAAGCGGATCCCGGACTCGGCCACATCACCGCCGAGCAGTCCAGCGGCGTAAGCCTCGTCGATGGCGTGGCGCAGGCGGGCGGTGGCCACCGGGTACTCGCCCCGGATGTACAGCCACCCCTGCTCGGCGCCGATGGCCGTGCCGGCCACCGTCATGGCCTCCACGAGGGAGAACGGGTCGCCCTCCATGACGACCCTGTCCTTGAAGGTTCCGGGCTCGGACTCGTCGGCGTTGCAGACCAGGTGCCGGGGGCGGCCCTCCTGGTCGGCCACGCCCCGCCACTTGACGCCGGTAGGGAACGCCGCACCGCCGCGACCCGATAGGCCAGAGGCGGTCACCTCGGCGATCACCCGGTCACCTCCCATGGCCAGCGCGGCCTCCAGCGCCCGGTAGCCGCCGTGGGCCCGGTAGTCGTCCAGGCTGCTCGGGTCGACCACGCCGACCCGAGCCAAGAGGCGGAGGTCCCCGGAGCCGGCCTGAGGCAGGGTGACCGACGGGGTGGAGGTTGCCGTGTCGATGGCTACGGCCACCTCGGCCGTGGTGACGCGACCACCGTCCACGGCGGTCACCGTCAGGTCGTCTCGACCGGTCCGCTGGACCATGACCGCTGGACCCCGCTCGCACTGGCCGAGGCACGGGCTGGCCTTCACGTAGTGGCCCTCGGCCCGCAAGTCGTCGATCAGGTCCACGGCGCCGAACAGGCGACAGGCCACGTCGTCGCAGACGTGCAACGTGTCGTCGGCCCTCGGTGGCTCGTGAGTGAACAGGTGGTAGAAGGTCGCCACCCCGTAAGCCTCAGCCGGCGGGACCTCCAACTCGCTGCACACGTGGTCGAGGCCGCCGGGGCTGATCCAGCCCGAGGCCCGCTGCAGCGCATGGAGGGCGGGGAGGAGCAGTTGGCGCCGCTCGACGGTCCGGGCCCGACCGGCGTGCACCAGCCTCTCCGACTCGCGAACCACCACGGGACCGAAGCCGGCGATGGCCTCGGCCACCGCTGCCCGCTCGGCGTCGGTGGCCTCGTCAGTCGCCCCGAAGTAGAGGTCAGGCACGGTCCCCCACCAGCTCGCCGTCGGCCTGCCCCTCAGCAACCAACTTGTCGACCCTGATGGCCGCCGCCTTGAACTCGGCCGTCCCGGCCTTCGGGTCCACCGCATCGCTGGTGATCTGGTTGACGTCGGTGGTCTCCGGGAAGTGGAAGGTGGTGTGGCACAGGCCGACGGCCAGGTGTTCCTCCACCTCCACGGTCATCTCGATGGAGCCCCTCCGAGACGACACGGTGACCAGCTCGCCGTCCACCACGCCGAGGGCCTCGGCGTCGGCCACCGAGAGGGACAGGGCCTCCCCGGTCCGGATGGGCGAGTTGAAGTGCTCGGTCTGCACTCCGGTGTTGTAGGAGTCCAGCGCCCGCACGGTGGTGAGACGCAGCGGGAAATCGTCGGACAGTTCGTCCAGCGGCGGCTGGTCCTCGACGCACGAGAACGGCGCACGCCGGCCACCGACCGGCCGCTCCCAGAGCCGACCGTGGAGGAACGGGCTGCCCGGATGGTCCTCGGTGGGGCACGGCCACTGGATGCCACCCTCCTGCTCGAGGCGGGCCCACGACATGCCGCCGTGCATGGGCGACACGGTCCGCAACTCCTCCCAGAGGTCCTCGGGAGTGGGGTTCCCCCACCGGTCGTCGCCCATGGCCGCCGCCAGGTCGTTGATGATCTCGACCTCCTGGCGGGCCTGGCCGGGCGGCGGGACAGCAGCCCGCATCCGCTGGACGCGGCGCTCGCTGTTGGTCGCAGTGCCGTCGGACTCGGCCCAGCCGAGGGCGGCCGGGAAAACCACGTCGGCCATCTCGACTGTGCGGGTCATGAAGACGTCCTGGACGACCAGGCAGTCCAGTCGCTCCAGCATGGCCCGGGCGTGCTTGGCGTCGGCCTCCGAATCCACCGGGTTCTCGCCGATGCAGTAGACGGCTTTGAGCTCGTCGCGCTCCATGGCCTCGAACATCTGGGTCAGGTTCCAGCCGTTGGCGGGCGGAATGGTGCAGTCCCACGCCGCCTCGAACTTGGCCCTCGCCTCGTCGTCCTCGACGTCCTGGAAGCCGGTCAACTTGTTGGGCAAGGCGCCCATGTCACCGCCGCCCTGCACGTTGTTCTGGCCCCGCAGTGGCACCAGGCCAGAGCCCCACCGGCCGACATGCCCGGTGAGCAGCGACAGGTTGCACAGCGACTGCACGTTGTCGACGCCGGTGTGGTGTTCGGTGATGCCGAGCGTCCAGCAGATCTGGGCCTTGTCGGCCGTTGCGTAAGCGTGGGCCAGGTCGCGGATGGCCTCGGCCGGCACCCCGGTGACCGCCGAGGTGTGCTCGAGGGTCCACGGCTCGACGAAGGCCACGAACTCCTCGTAGCCGGTGGTGGCGTGCTCGATGAACTCGTCGTTGGTGAGGCCGGCAACGATGATCTCGCGGGCCACCCCGTGGGCCAGGCCGATGTCGGTTCCGACGTTCAGGCCCAGCCAGTGGTCGGCGAACTTGGCCGTGCCGGTGCGGCGAGGGTCGACGGTCCACATGCGCGCGCCGTTGGCCACCCCGCGCAGGGCGTGGTGGAAGAAGATGGGGTGCGCGTTGCGGGCGTTGGACCCCCACATGACGATGACGTCGGCCTCCTCGATCTCCTCGTAGGACGAGGTACCGCCGCCTGCTCCGAAGACCGTCGCCAGACCGACGACGCTGGGAGCGTGTCAAGTTCGATTGCAGCTGTCGATGTTGTTCGAGCCGATGACCCGCCGGGCGAACCGCTGTGCGGCGTAGTTCACCTCGTTGGTGGTCTTCGAGCAGCTGAACATCCCGAAGGCGCTCGGGCCGTGGGCGTCCACCGCGGAGCGGAAGCCGGAGGCAGCCCGTTCGATGGCCTCCCCCCAGGTCGCCTCGCGGAGCTCGCCACCGTCCCGGACCATCGGGGTCGTCAGGCGCTTGCTCATGTCTCCCCTGTCGCCGTCTGGCGACCACCGTCGGGGGCCGGACGTCGGTGTCCGACCCTGGCGGTCGGGCCACGGGACCCGGCCGACCGGCCCGGAACCTAGCGCAGATTCCGGACTTTGGAGTTTCCCCCCAGTGGGGCTAGCGCCCCTGCCAGTGGGGATCCCGCTTCTCGGCGAAGGCCCGGGGTCCCTCCTGCGCGTCCTCGGAAGCGAGCATCCGCTCGTACTCGACCAGCTCGCCCGACCGGAGGTGGGCGAAGGCGTCGTCCAGGGACCGGTGTCCGGTGGCCCGGTCGATGGCCATCACAGCCTCGACGGCCAGCGGCGCCGCAGCGGCGATCCGGCCCGCCAGTTCCCGCGCCGCGTCCATCAACCCGTCGGCGGGGACCACCCGATTGACCAGGCCCCACCGTTCCGCCTCCGCGGCGTCGAGCCGTCGGCCCCCGTACAGGACCTCGTTGGCCACCACGGCCGGCAGGGTCCGCGGGAGCCGGATCGCCCCGGCATCCGGGATGATCCCCAGCCCGGTCTCGGGAAGGAAGAAGGCGGCATGGTCGGCGGCCACCACGAACTCGGCGGCCATGACCAGCTCGAAGCCACCGCCCACGGCCATGCCGTTGACCGCGCACACCACCGGCTTGTTCCGACCGGGGAGCTCGCAAAATCCTCCGAACCCGCCCTCGCCGTAGTCGGCCTCGAACTCCTCGCCGTCGACCGCCGCACCTAGGTCCCACCCAGCCGAGAAGAACCGCTCGCCGGCACCCGTGAACACGGCCACCCGCAGCGACGGGTCGTCGCGGAACCTGGCGAAGACCCGGGACAGTTCCCGACTGGTCGGAGCATCAATGGCGTTGGCCTTCGGGCGGTCTAGGACCACCTCCAGGACCGGTCCGTCGACGGTGGTCCGCACCGACTCCATGTCAGCACTCCCCGTGTCAGAACTCATTTCGGGAACCTCCTGGGCTCACTCGGTCTCGTCGGGACCCGCCACGGTCACCAGCGCGTCGACCACGGTGGCACCTCTGGGGGTGGCCAGCAACGGGTTGACCTCGACCTCCACCAGACCGGGGACCGCCGTGGCGGCACCGGCGATGGCCTGCACGGCGGCGACCACAGCGTCCACGTCGGCACCAGGATGTCCCCGGTGTCCGGCCAGCAGCGGCCAGGCCGCGAGGCGCCGCAGCGCCTCGGCCACCTCTTCATCGGTGACCGGCAACAGGAGGCAGGCCGTGTCCCGGAGCAACTCGACGAGGGTGCCGCCGGCGCCGACTGTCAGCAGCCACGCCACCGGGTCCTCGCGGCGCACAGTGACCAGCAGCTCGGCCACCGCACCCTCCACCTGAGACTCGACCAGCACGTGTCCCCCGTCGCCCGCTGCGGCCACCGATCGGGCCGCCGCGTCGACCGCGTCCCGGTCGGCCAGGCCGAGAGCCACACCTCCGGCCTCGGTCTTGTGGACCAGCCCGGTGGCCTTCACGACCACCGGGAAGCCGATCCCCTCGGCGGCCACGGCGGCCCCATCCACCGGCACCAGGGCACGTCCCGGCACGGGCACCCCGAGATCGGCCAGCAGGTCCTTCGCCGCGGCCTCGTCCAGGAGCCGGGTCGTACCGGTCACCGGACCGGCCGGGCACGGCCGCCCACGGGCGACCCGCCGACCCCACCAGGCCGCGGCCGCGATGCCGCCGAGCGCCTCGTCGATCCCCCGGACCGGAACCAGACCGAGCCCCACCGCCGCCGCCTCCACCCTCGGGGGCAGGTTCTCGGCCATCGAGGCTGCCACCACTCCGGGGGTTCCTGTTCCGACCGAGGCCTCCGCGAAGGCCTCCAGCGTCGGCCACCAGCTGCGGTCGTCCAGGCCATCGCCGGGGAAGTCGAGCACGAGGAGCCCCGCGTCGGGACCGATGTCGTCGCCCGGAGCGAGCGAGGCACTGAAGGTGGCCGTTAGGCGCTCCCGGTCGTCCCAGATGAAGGTGTGATAGTCGAACGGGTTGGACACCGACACCAGGGCGGCCTTGTCGGGATCGCCGAGGGCGGTCCGGATCCGCGTCACCCGCTCGGGCCCGAAGGCCGGCAGGTCCAAGGCCAGGCCGTCGCACCGGTCGGCCACGATGGATGCCTCACCTCCCGAACAGCTCAGGCTGACCAGCCGATCGCCGGCCAGGCCACCGAGGCCGACGAGGACGTGAAGCACGTCGAGCAGTTCGGGGACGGCACGCACCCGACGGACAGCGAGGCGCTCGAAAAGCGCCTCGTAGGCTGCGTCGCTACCCACCATCGACGAGGTGTGCGAGGCGGCGATCTCGGCGCCACGAGCCGACGAGCCGGTCTTGAGCGCCACCACCGGCTTGCCCGCCTCGGAGGCCGCCGCACACGCCGTGGCGAACCGCTCCACGTCGTGGAGGGCCTCCACGTGGAGGCCGACCGCAGTGACCGTCGGGTCGGCCACCAGGGCCTCCAGGCATTCCTCGATGCCCACGTCGGACTGNTTGCCCAGNGTNAGNAGGTGGGCGANGGGCATCGGTCGGGTCTGCAACGACAGGTCGAGGCCGATGTTGCCGCTTTGGGTCACCAGGCCCACGCCCCGCTCGACCCGCCGCAGGCCCTGCTGGTCGGGCCACAGGGCCGCCCCGGCCACCGCCGAGACCGTGCCGTAGCAGTTGGGACCCACCACCGGCATCGGGCCGGCCGCCTCGTCGAGCGCCCGCTGCAGGGCCCGGCCCTCGGGTCCGGCCTCGGCGAAGCCCGACGCGTAGCAGACCGCGGCCCCGGCCCCCATGGCCGCCAGACGGCCCACCACGTCCACGGTGGCCTGCCGGTTGACGGCCACCAGGACGGCGTCGGGGACGCCGGGCAGTTCGTCGACGGTCGGCACACACGGCACCCCCGCCAAGTCGTCCCGGTTGGGGTGCACGGCCCACAGGTCGCCGACGAAGCCGAGGCGCCGACACTGCTCAACGGCCAGCGCGGCCGGTGCACCGCCCACCACGGCCACCGACCGGGGCCTCAGCAGCCGGGTCAGACGGTTCACCGTCGGCACCCCGCTACGCCCACCGGAGAAGACACGGTCCGGGCCCGTCGGGTCAGGCGCCGAGGGGCCGCAGCATCTCGCGGCTCACGATGTGGCGCTGGATCTCGCTGGTGCCGTCCCAGATCCGGTCGACCCGGGCGTCCCGCCAGATCCGCTCCAGCGGCAGCTCGTCCATGAGGCCCATGCCCCCGAGGATTTGGATGGCCTCGTCGGCCACGAACTGGAGCATCTCGGTGGACGAGATCTTGGCCATGGCCGCGTCCCCGTCGGCCATCTCGCCACGGTCCATCAGCCAGGCCGCCCGGTAGGTCATCAGCTCGGCCTCGACCATCTTCGTACGCATGTCGGCGAGCTTGAACGAGATGCCCTGGAACTTGCCGATCTTCTGGCCGAACTGCTCACGGGACGCCGCCCAGTCCAGCGCCACCGACAGCGCCCGGTCGGCCCGGCCCAGGCACACGGCGGCCACCTGGAGCCGGGTGGCCCCCAACCACTCGTTGGCCACGTCGAAACCCCGGTGCTCCTCACCCAGCAACTTCGACGACGGCACCCGACAGTCGTCGAAGTTGAGGATGCAATTGTGGTAGCCGCGGTTGGAGACCGACCGGTAGCCCTCGGCTACCTCGAGGCCCGGCGTGTCATGGTCGACCAGGAACGAGGTGATGAGCTTCTTCGGGCCGCGGGGCGTGTCCTCCTCGCCGGTCGCCGCGAAGAGGATCGTGTAGTCGGCCAGGTCGGCGTGGCTGATGAAGTGCTTGGTCCCATTGATTACGTAGTCGTCGCCGTCGCGCACGGCTCGACACGTCATGCCCCGGACGTCGGAGCCGGCGTCGGGCTCGCTCATGGCCAGGCATTCGACCCGCTCGCCCCGGATGGTGGGCAGCAGGTACTCCTCCACTTGGTCGCCGACGCAGGCCTGGAGGATATTGGACGGCCGGGCGACCACGTAGTGGAGGGCGTACTGGGTCCATCCGAAGGCCCGGTCGACCAGGGCCATGGTCAGGTTGTCGAGGCCGCCGCCGCCCAACTCGGCCGGCATGTTGGCGGCGTAGATCCCGGCTGCCAGCGACCGGTCGCGGATCCGTTCCACCAGATCGGGAGGCACGTCGCCGAGGCGCTCCACCTCCTCTTCGTGGGGCACCAGTTCCTTGTCGACGAAGGCGCGCACGGTGTCGACGACCATCTCCTGCTCGTCGGTCAGGGCGAAGTCCATGGGGTTCCCTCCAGGGGTCAGGCGGTTCGGCCGGGGATGGCCATGACCCGACCCACCTGGGGCGGGACGGGCAGGTCTGCGTGGGCCTCGGCGATCGCGGCCAGCGCGGCGGCCGGCCCGGGCAGGATCGGCGCCACCGAACCCGACCCCGTGTCGACGTGGAGCAGCATCTGCTCGGTCGTGCACAGCAGGTCGTCGCCCGAGTACATCTCGTGGAAGAAGTGCAGCCGCTTGGCGTCGACGCCGAGGACCTGGGTGGCGAAGCGCAGCGACTGGCCGAGCGACGCCTCCTTCACGTAGTTGAGGTGGGTCTCCACGGTGAAGAAGGTGTGGCCGGCGTCACGGTACTCCTCGTCGATCCCGACGTACCGGAAGAGCTTGTCGCTGGCCCATCCGAAGGCCGTCAGGAACGCCCACTCGGACATGTGGTCGTTGTAGTCCACCCAATCGGGCTCCACGACGGTCTCATACAGCGCCAACGGGGCGGCCACGGCGTCGTCAGGCGACCAGCGACCGGCACCCTCGTCGGCCCGGCCACGGACGTGGGCCTCGTGGATGCGGGCCTCCCGCTCGGCCACCAAGCGGCCGGCACCCAGGTCGAGGGGACGCAGGGACCGCATCACGTTGATGACATAGTCGTCCCGGAGGCGCTCCAACTCGGCGATGGACCGGCCCTCAGCCTGCTCCTCGCAGCCGGTAGCCATGGCCTCGATGAGGTCGTCGGTCAGTTCGGGCGCCTCGAGCTTCGTCCACGGCAGCTTCAGGGCCGGGCCGAACTGACGGAGCATGTGGCGCATCCCCTGCTCGCCGCCGGCCAGGTGGAAGGTGAGGTTGGTGCCCATCCCGGCCCACCGCAGGCCGGGCCCGTAGTTCACGGCGTCGTCGAGCTCGCGGGTGGTGGCCACGCCGTCGTTGACGAGGTGAAGGACTTCTCGCCACAGGGCCTCCTGGAGGCGGTCGGACAGGTAGCCCTCGATCTCGGTGCGCACCACGAGCGGGTGCATGACCAGGTCGTCGTAGTGGGCGATAGCCGCTTCGACGGCCACCTCGGAGGTCTGCTCCCCGGCCACCACCTCGACAAGCGGCAACAGGTACACCGGGTTGAACGGGTGACCAATGAGGATCCGCTCCGGATGGTCGCAGCCCTCCTGGAGGCGGCTGGGTAGCAGGCCGGAGGAGCTCGAGGCGATGACCACCCCGGGTTCCGAGTGGGCGGCCAGGGTGGCCAGCAGGGGGCGCTTGACATCCTCGTTCTCGGGAGCACTCTCCTGGATCCAGTCGACGCGACCGGCCAGGTCCTCGGCGGAGTCGGCCCAGGCCAGGCGTGCCAGATCGGCGCCGGGGAAGAGGCCCAGCTTGGTGGCAGACGACCAAGCCCGGCCCACGGCTTCCCGAAGGCGTTCTTCCGCCCCGGGGGCCGGGTCCCAGGCCACCACGTCGAGGCCGCGGGCCAGCACCCGGACGGCCCAGCCGGCGCCGATGACGCCCGTGCCGATGACGCCGACCGTCCGGTCCCGTTCGCGACCCGATCCGGTGCCCTCTCCGGTCATCACACCCTCCGCTCCGTTGCGTCCAGCGGCCGCTTCTCGGATCATTCCACTCGTTTCACCATATGGAACGCTAGTTCCGTATAATGGATCAGCGTAGGGGGACACGGCCTCTAGGACAAGTTTCACGACAGGGGACGGACCATGGGCATCCAGTCGGTGGAACGGACCTTCGCCGTGGTCGGCGTCCTGGCCGGCGCCGATCCCGGGGAGGTCCCGGTGGCCGGCATCGCCGAGGCCACCGCCCTCCCCAAGAGCACAGTGAGCCGAATCCTGTCCACCCTCGGCGCCCTCGGGGTGGCCGTTGCCGGGGAGACCGATGGCAGCTACCGCCTTGGGCCCGGCGCCCGGGTCTTCGCCGGACGCGACCCCGTCGAGGCCGAGCTGGTCCGGACTGCCCACCCGGTCCTCGTCCGGGCCGTCGAACGCCTCGACGAGGACCTCGGCCTGGCCATCGCCGACGGCGACCACGTCCGGTACGTCGACCAGGTCCGGAGCCAGCGGGCCGTCCGCATCCGCGTCTACGTCGGCGAGCGGACCCCGCTGCACACCACGGCGGCCGGCCTGGTGGCCCTGGCCGAACTGGCCGACGACGACCTGGCGTCCTACCTGGCCTCCCCGCTCGCCCGCTGGGGCCGTGGCACCTCGGTCGACCCGCTCGATCTGCGGACCACCGTCGAGGCGGTCCGCACCAACGGGGTTGCCTGGACCAACGAGGCGTGGGCCGACGGCGTCAACGGTGCCGCGGTCCCCGTCCGGGATCCGGACGGTGGGCTGGTCGCCGTCCTCAACGCCTTTGGGCCGTCCTACCGCTTCCCCACCGAACGGGGCCGGGACGAGGCCGCCCGCTGCCTGGCCGACGCCGCCGACGCGATCGCCCGGCTGCTCCGATGAGGAGCCCGCTGGCCCGGATCCGGCCGTTCCTGGTGCCTACCCAACTTGTCGTGGCCCTGCTCGCCGGATGCGGGGGCTCCCAGGCCTTGGAGGGAGCCGCCTCCGGCAGCGAGTCGGAGACGAGCCCTGTCGGGGGGACGGGCCCCACCACCTCCCGCATGGCCACCACCTCTGAACCCCCGCCCGACGGCGGCGCCGACACCGGCCCGCCCACCACCAGCCCGCCCACCACCGGCCCGCCCCCGACGACCGCCGACTCGGAGACGGTCTCCCCGACGTCCACCACGACGACCACAGCACCCACCACCACCGGGCCACCGGCGCTCACCGCCTCCTTCCGGGGCGTCTCCGCCGAGGAGATCCGAGTGGGCTTCACGTGGATCGACTTCGATGAGGTGAACCGCACCTTCGGCCTGGAGCTCCGCTGGGCCAACTGGCTCCCGGCCATGGAGGCCCTGGTGGCCGACCTCAACGCCCGCGGCGGGATCGGCGGCCGCCGGATCGCCCTGGTCGAGCGGTCCTACCTGCCGGGCGGCTCGGCTTCGGCCGAGCAGGCCTGCCTGGAGCTCACCGCCGACGAGGAGGTCTTCGCCGTCCTCAACGGCTTCCACGGACCGGGCGCCGAGTCGTCCAACGAGTGCTTCGGCACCCACGGAACGATCCTCGTGGGCGGTCGTCCGTCGGCCGAGCAGCTGGCACTGGTCGACGCCCCGTGGATCACCGACGAAATGGGCAACGCCCGCCGGGCCACCTCGTTCGTCCGGCTCCTCGACCGGACCGGCGTGCTCGACGACCTCGGCCCCGTCCTCGTCTACGGCACCGGCCCCGGATACGAGGCGGCCGTCGAGGCCGCCGTCGACGCNCTNGTGGACGCCGGTGCGCCGACGCCAATGGCGGCCCGAAACCAGCACGGCGGCGACGAGCCGGCGGCCATCGCCCAGTTGGAGGTGGTCNTGGAGCGTGCCCGGGCCGAGGGCGTCCGGACCGTGATGGTNGCCGGCGAGGGCATCCGGGTGCTCGAGTNCCTCGTGGGCCGGGCCGACGAGTTCGACCTTCTGGTCCACAACGGCGAGTCGGTCGAGCCGTGGAACGCCACCCCGCCGACAGGCATCGCCGAGGCCAGCCGTCTCCTCACAAACACCCGGTTCCGGGACCATGACGACGCGTCGACCGCCGAGTGCCGCCGGGTCGTGGAGGCCGCCGTCGGCCACCCGGTCCGCCCGACCGACGAGCTAGGTCCTGACGAACGGGACCACTGGTCGGCGTTGACCATCGGATGTCGGACGCTGGCCCTTTTCGCCCAGGTGGCCACCGCCGCCGGCCCCGACCTCACCAACGACTCGTTCGCCANCGCCGCGGCCTCCATGGGTGACGTNCACATACCCGGCGAGCTGTACGCCTCGCTCGGGCCGGACAAGCCCGACGCTCGGGACGGCCTGGCCCTGGCCGAGTGGGACCACNCCACCGGCCGCTGGCAGCAGGTCTCCGAGGTGTTCGACCTGGGCGCTGAATCCANCCCGGACTGAGGGGCCCGGGCCGGNGGGATCAGACCAGGCCGAGCGTCTTCCGGGCGTCGGCCGGCGTCTGCAGCCGGGCACCCATGAGCTCAACGATCTTCGCCGCCTTCTCCACCAGCTGGGCGTTGGTGGCCATCACCCCACGCTCCAGGTAAAGGTTGTCCTCCAGACCAACCCGGACGTGGCCACCCAGCATCACCGACTGGGCCACCATCGGCATCTGCATGGCGCCCAGACCGAACGAGGTGAACTCGGCCTCGTCGGGCAGCCGGTTGACCATGGCCTGCAGGATCCCGACGTCCATCGGCGTGCCGTACGGGATCGACAGGCACANCTGGATCCAGTACGGGGCGTCGATGAGTCCCTCGGCGATCATCGTCTCGGCGAACCACAGGTTGCCAGTGTCGAACACCTCCAGCTCGGGCCGCACGCCCAGCTCCCGGACCCGCTCAGCCATGATCCGCAGCATCGANGGCGTCGATACGTAGACCTCGTTCTCGTTCCCGAAGTTCAGCGACCCGCAGTCCATGGAACAGATNTCGGGGAGGATGGCCTCCACGTGGGCCAGGCGATCCAAGCCGCCGACCAGGTCGGTGCCCGGCTGCCAGTCCATCGGGTCGTCGTCCGGACCCACGTTCAGGTCGCCACCCATGCCAGCGGTCAGGTTGATGACCACGTCCTCGTTCTTCGCCCGAATCCGCTCCACTACCTCCTGGTAGAGGGCCACGGTGCGGGTGCCCTTCCCGGTCTCAAGGTCGCGGACGTGGCAGTGGACGATGGCCGCCCCAGCCGACGCGGCGTCCAACGCCGAGACGGCAATNTGCTCCGGGGTGACCGGCACGTGCTNGCTNTTGCCGGTGGTGTCGCCGGAGCCGGTGACGGCACACGAGATGATGACGTCGCGGTTCATGGAACGGGTCACNGAATCCCTCCGATGCTCNAGGTCGCCGGCTCCGAACCGGCGGCTCCCGACCCGCTCCGGGCGGCGCGGGCCCCATTGTCCCGGGAGCGGGCCGTGCGTAGGCTTGGCCCNGGTCCGGCGCCCCCTCTCATCAGGAGCATCCGNACCANCCCAGAATCCGCGCAGGCTACCCCGCCGTCCGCACCCCGGTGCCGGCGTCGGCGTGTCGAAGGAGCAACCATGAAGATCCTGTTCGCAGACGCGCTTCCCGAGGCGTACATCGATGTCCTCCGGGACCGGGGCGACGAGTGCGTCGTCGCCCCCGAACTCGGCGCCGACGACATCCCCGACGCCATCGAGGGCGTCGACGTGCTGGTCGTCCGGTCCACCAAGGTGACTGCNGAGGCCATCGACCGGTCCGACCGACTGGGCCTCATCGTTCGATCGGGCGCCGGGACAAACACCATCGACTGCCAGGCGGCGGCCGACGCCGGCATCTACGTGTGCAACGTCCCAGGCACCAACTCGGTCGCCGTGGCCGAGCTGGCCCTCGGCCTCCTGCTGGCCGTCGACCGCAACATCGACTCGGCCTCGTCGGACCTGAAAGCCGGGACGTGGAACAAAAAGGCCTACTCCAAGGCCGACGGCCTAATGGGCAAGACGTTCGGCGTAATCGGTGTGGGCGAAATCGGCCTGGCCGCCGCCGAGCGGGCCCGGTCTTTCGGCATGACAGTGCTGGCCGAGCGCAAGGCCGACCGCCGACCCGACGTGGAGGCCCGCATCCGGGCCACCGGCATCCGCCTCGTCGAGGACTTCGACACGCTGGTCGCCGAGTCCGACATCGTGTCCATCCACGTGCCGGGCGGCGCGGCCACTGAGAACCTGGTCGACGCCCGCTTCCTCGACCTGATGAAGCCCGGCGCCGTGCTGATCAACACCAGCCGCGGCGAGGTGGTCGACGAGGAGGCCCTGATCGCCGCCATGGACGACAAGGGAATCCGGGCCGGCCTCGACGTGTTCCGGAACGAGCCCGGCAGCGGCACCGGCGAGTTCGTCTCGGCGTTGGCCGCCCATCCCAACGTGGTCGGCACCCACCACATCGGTGCCTCGACCCAGCAGGCCCAGAACGCCACCTCGGCAGGCACCATCGACGTGATCGAGGCCTACCGGGCCGGCGATCCGTTGAACTGCGTGAACGTGATGCGCACCCGGGTCGGGGCAGCCACCCTCACCATCCGGCACTTCGACCGGGTCGGCGTGCTGGCCGCTGTGCTCGAGGTGCTGCGCCGCGAGAACATCAACGTCCAGACCATGGAGAACAAGGTCTTCCAGGGGTCCAACGCCGCCATGGGCATCATCGACGTTGCCGGCGAGGTCACCGAGGACCTAACACGTGAGTTGGCCGCCCTGGACAACGTCATCCAGGTCCAGACCACCTCCCGCGACCAGTGAACCTCCTCCGGCCCTTTCCGGGGCTGGTGGTCCGTGAGGAGTGGGCCGACCGGGTCACCACCGGGCCCTACGACGCCTACTCGGCAGCCGAGCGGATCGCCATCGCCGAAGCCAACCCTTACAGCTTCCTGAACGTCACCCGCTCACAGGAGGACGTGCCCGTCGAGTGGCGCGACGACGTGGACTGGCTGATCGGCCAGTGCGCCGAGTCGATGCAGCGCATCTACGACGCCGGGGCATACGCCGAGCACGACCGGCCCACCCTGTTCCTGTACCGGCTGGACACCGGTGACCATGTGCAGACCGGGATCATGGGCCTGGTGCCGGTCACCGAACCCAACGACCGCCGCATCCTCCGCCACGAGGCGTTCCGGCCCGGGCGGGCCGACCTGCTGACCCGGCACCTGCTGGAGGTCGGCATGTCGTCCAGCCCCATCTCGCTGACCTACCGGACCGACGACGTGCTGGACGCCGCGCTGGCCGCCGGGTGCACCGGTGAGCCGGTGCTAGTGGCCGACGGGGACGGGATCCACCAGACGGTGTGGGCCGTCGACGGCGAGGCCGCCGAGACCATCGTGGCCGCCATGGGCGACCGGCCGCTGTACGTAACCGACGGCCACCACCGCCTGGCCGCCGCCGTGGAAGCCCGGCACCGCAACCCGGGCATCGGCGGCGACCACCCGTTGCAGTGGACACAGGCCGTGCTCTTCCCCGACGCCGAGATGCAGGTCCTGGCCGCCCACCGACGGGTCGGCGACCGGGCCGGTCGATCGGCCGACGAGCTGGTGACCGCTCTAGCCGCCGTGGTGGACCTGGAGCCGTGCGACGGACCCGTCGAGGCCCGACCGGACGCGCCCGGCCGCGCCGGGGCGTACCTCGACGGTCGCTGGTACCGCTTCGACCTGCCCGCCGCCTCGGGCGACCGGGCCGTCGACCTTCTCGACGTGTCGCGCCTCCAGGACGGGGTGCTGGAGCCGGTCTTCGGGATCACCGACCCGGGCAGCGACCCCCAGATCGACTACGTGCCCGAACCGGTCGGTCTTGACGCCCTGGTGGCCCGCTGTGACGCCGACGGCCGGATGGGCTTTCTGGTCCATGCCACCTCGGTAGCCGAGATGATGGCCGTGGCCGACGAGGATGGCCTGATGCCACCCAAGTCGTCCTACTTCGAGCCCAAGCCCCGCTCCGGCGTGTTCGTCCGTCGGCTCGACCGCGAGGCGGGAGCTGCAGGCGGCTGACCATGACCGCCGCGGTTCGTCGGGCCCTGCTGCAGTTCCCCGTCGACGGGGAACGCCGGTGGCTGTCGTTCGAGGCGCCGCGCCGGACGATCGTGGCCGACGAGCTCCGCGACGTCCCAGCGGCCATGGCCGCCGCAGAGCAGGCGGTGGCCGACGGCTCGTGGGTGGTCGGCATGGTGTCGTACGACGCTGGCCCGGCCTTCGACGAGGCCATCCGCGCCGCCCGCCTCCGACGGTGCCCCCTGGTGTCGTTCGGGGTCTTCGATGCCCCCCACCCGGCCGCCGGCGGCCCGGACGGCCGTCCAACAGCCACCGGCGGCTACCACGTCGGCCCATGGGTCTCCAACCGGTCACGCCCCGCCCACCTGACGGCCATCCGCACCATCCGGGAACTCATCGCGGCCGGCGAGACCTACCAGGTCAACCACACCCTCCGGCTCCGGTCGCCGTTCCGCGGCGATCCCCTCGGCCTGTTCGGTGACCTGGTCCGGGCCCAGCGGGCTGATCACGCCGCCTACCTGGACCTGGGCGACCGGGCCGTCTGTTCGGCCTCTCCCGAGCTCTTCGTACGTCGGGAGGGACGACGCCTGACGTCGAAGCCCATGAAGGGCACCATCGGCCGGCACCCCGACCCGGAGTTCGACGCCCTGGCCTCCGCCCATCTGGCCCGCTCTGAGAAGGACCTCGCCGAGAACACGATGATCGTGGACATGGTCCGCAACGACCTGAGTCGGATCGCCAACCCGCGCTCGGTGCGGGTGCCAGCCCTGCACACCGTCGAGACCTACCCCACCCTCCACACCATGACCTCCACCGTGGTCGCCGAATCCGACGCCGGACCGGCCGAAGTGTTCGCCGCCCTGTTCCCGGCGGCCTCGATCACCGGTGCCCCGAAGGTGCGGACGACCGAGGTCATAGAGGCCCTGGAGGGCGACGGCCGCGGCGTCTACACCGGCGCGGTGGGCGCCATAGCCCCCTGCGGGACCATGGAGTTCAACATCGCCATCCGCACCGTGTGGGTGGACCGGGAGCGGGGCACCGCCGAGTACGGCGTGGGGGGTGGGATCGTCTGGGACTCCGACCCGGCCGAGGAGTGGCGGGAGGTGGAGCACAAGAGTCGGGTGCTGGGCCGGGCCCGGTCCGACTTCCGCCTCCTGGAGACCATGGCCTGGACCCCCGACGGCGGTGTGGAGCTCCGAGACCGCCACCTGACCCGCATGGCCGGATCGGCCCAGCACTTCGGCTTCGAGTTCGACGCCCGGCGGGTGGGCGGGCTGCTGGACGCTCTGTCCGACGACCCGACCTGCGATGGCCCGCGGCGACTCCGACTGCTGGGCGCCCCGGACGGCGACGTCGAGCTGCAGGTGGCCGAGGCGCCCGAG
>PBUO01000087.1 GCA_002727895.1 Acidimicrobiaceae bacterium
GTGGTGGTTGGTGTGGTGGTGGTTGGTGTGGTGGTGGTTGGTGTGGTGGTGGTTGGTGTGGTGGTGGTTGGTGTGGTGGTGGTTGGTGCGGTGGTCGNNGTGGTNNGNGNNGCGNTGTCNGCGGGCTTCGGATCGGCACCACCACAGGCGGCGACCAGGNTGGCGGTCAGAGCGATCGCTACGAAGACCGGACGGCGCATCAACCGCGCCTCCGTCGACGCTCCCGGACCCGGCCGTCTCCGACGGTGGCGGTGGCCACCGGGGGCGCAATGTCGGGCACGGGGAGGTCACCATCTAGCACACCCCGGATGTAGGCAATGTGGTCCGGGGTGCTCCCGCAGCAGGCCCCGATGAGGCTGATGCCGNNCTCTTGGAGGCGGTGGGCGTGGGCGGCCATGACNTCCGGGGTGGCGTCGTACTCCAGCACGTCGCCCTTCCACGCGGGGATCCCGGCATTGGCCTTGNAGACGACCGGGATGTCGCCGCAGGAAGACCGTATGGAGGCCACAGCGGCTTCGGTGTCGGCCAGGTTCGCTCCGCAGTTNGCGCCGATGGCCGCCACCCCGAGTTCGGATAGTCGNGCGCCGGCTTCCTCGCCGGTNAGACCCATCATGGTGCGGCCTGCNGTGTCGAAGCTCAGGGTCACCACGACGGGGAGGTCCGAGGAGGCCCGGGCGCCGGCCACACCAGCCTCCACCTCGGACAGAGCGCTCATCGTCTCCAGCCACAGGATGTCGGCGCCGCCGTCGGCTAGGCCGGTCGCTTGCTCGGCGAACGCCTCCACAGCGGCGTCGGTCGANAGTTCGCCGAGGGGTTCGATCAGCTCGCCGGTCGGCCCCATGGANCCGGCCACCACCACCGTCCGGTCGGTCTCGTTGGCNGCCGCCCGTCCGTTGGAGGCCGCGGCGGCGTTCAGTTCGTGGACCCGATCCTGGAGGTTGTGGAGCTTGAGGCGGCGCCGGTTGCCGCCGAACGAGTTGGTCAGGACCACGTCTGACCCAGCCTCCAAGTAGGACCGGTGGATGNCTCGGATGCGGTCCGGGTGGTCGACGTTCCAGACCTCTGGGGGGTCGCCAGCCGTCAGACCGGCGGCGAAGAGCTGGGTGCCCATCGCCCCGTCAAGGACGAGGGGGCCGTTCGTGGCGATGCGTTCGCGAAGATCCACTATGGAACGACCGTAGCGAACGGAGCCATCGGGCGTCCGATCCGCGGCCGGTACTGAGGGTCAAACGGCATTGAGGTCGCGGTTGTCGAGTGGATCGGAGTTAGTCGCCAGTCAGTTGTTCGGCGCAGGTACGACCGGCGTTGGTGAAGACAACGTCCATGGTCTCATCGCCCATGAGCGTCAGCTCCGAGACCGAGTAGTTGTCGGCCACCACGTTCAGTGCACAGGTGCAGGCGTCGCCGACCGTCTTTCCGGCCTCTCGGAGCAGTGTCCGGGAGTCCACCTGCTGCTCTAGCCCGGCCACGCAGCGACCGTGGATAATGGTGGCCACGTCCTCCTTGAAGGCGGCCTTCGAGCCGCAGGCCGCGGCGAACAGGAGGACGGCGAGGACGGGGAGCAGGGCCTTGGAGCGCATGGCCCGCAGGGTAGGGCGTTTCGGCGGTGAGGGGTGGGAACGCCGGGCCCTTGCAAGCGAGGCCCTCNAGCGCGAGGCTTTGNGTGACGGATCCGCCGGGCGGTCGTGTCCGACCGACACTCGGGCGCCGCCGGTAGGGGGCGGTTCCGTCCGGGACTTCCCGGGATGCACCCGCCTCGAGTTGGAGGCGGGTGTTCCGCGTGGAGGCGGGCGNCCTCNGGCCCGGTGGGCATACGCTGCCCCGGTGCCCCGACGGACCGACGCCCTCCAGGCCGAACTGGATGCCCGTGGTCCACGACTTCGGCCGCCGTCGTTTGCCATGCGTCCCGACGTCCTAGGCGCGGCCCGGCTGACCCGCTACAGCTTCAGCCGCACAATGCTGCGGCGGGCCGTGGCCGAGGGCTGGACGGCCAGCCGGGTCCACCAGGACCTCGACGCCGAGGGGCGTGGTGAGTCGATCTACCGGGTCGACACCGGGACCCACCGGTTCCACTTCGTGGCCTTCACCACCACGGTCGACGAATCGGCCCACACCGATCGGGTGATCGCTGAACGATGGGAGGTGGCCGCGGTGCTCGTCGAGGGGGACGTGGACGACCACCTGCTGGCCACGCTCCGCACCGAGGTGCCCGAGCAGGAGAAGGGTCGCCTCGATCCCCGGGTCCTCACCCTCACCCGCGGCAATCGCAGCGTGCGCTTCTTCGGGTCGCTGGTCGACGACCTNGCCGCCGGGNGCCAGCCCGACCCNGAGGGGGTGGGTGACGCCGCCTACATCCTCCGCAGCACCGCCTTCTACGCCAACGGCAAGTTCGGCATGCGGTCCTTCGACGGCTATGACCAGGACCATCCCTTCCGGGTGCCCTACCGGGCCCAGTTCGTGGCGGCCTGGCTGTTCCGGGAACTCGGCTACGACATGGTCGAGCACTGCGCCCGATTGAAGGGNGGTGAGGCCGCCGTCGGCTTCGACGACCGGTGGCGNCGGTTTTTCGGGCTAGGNAACGCGACGGGCCTNGGCCTCGTCCCCTACGCCTTCAAGCATCCNCGAGTGCTGGACGCCTGGGTGGGGGTTCGGGAGGTGGCTCTGTCCGANGTTCGGGCCCTAGCCGGCGNCCTNGAACGGTCGGCCCTCCTCNNGGGCTGGATCGACCGGGCCCGGCGGCACTTCGCCACGGGGTCCGACGACGACTGCACCCCGTTCCTGAGCCCGCAGGCGCTCGTGCCGGTAGTCGACGGGGTGGCTGCGGCGTGGGAGCGCTGTTCGGCGGACGACCGTCCCTACGACGCTCTCTATCGGTGGGCCGAGGAGCAGGGGCCGGAGACCTCCGAACTGGTCGTGTCGTTGCTGCTCGAGCTCCACGACGGCGACGACGACCTGTTCGACGAGTTGTTCCTGGTCGACGAGCATTCATCGGTGGATCCGGCGACCACCGTGGGAGACCTGCGAGNCCTCCTCGACGAACGCTTCGGATGGCTCGGCGNCCTCGACCTCGACGCGGAGGAGGCGGCCACCTTCTGGTGGGTGGTCTCCGACAACACCGAGGAGCCCCGCCGGGCCCCGTGGGCCCGTCTCGAACCGGAGGGCCGCGACGTGGCGGTCGACGTGGCCCTGCGCATGTGGCGCCTGGCCGGGGCGCTGGAGGACGAACCGGGCGACCGGACGGTGGCCGACCTGCTGGCCGAGTGTCCCGAGCACCGTGCTGCCGTGGGCCGGCTGGTCGCCAGTGATCGGCGGTACGGCGAGCCCCGCGACAACACGTGTGCAGCGGGCTACCTGCCATTGCAGATCCAGCGCTTCCAGTTGGCCCAGTACGGCATGGACGAGTTCAAGCCCAAGTCGACNGACTGGCTGCGGGTCACCCTCTTCCAGGGGGCACCCCGCCTGGCCGACCTCGGCCCCGACNTGAACGACGACTGGGCGCTGCCCGNGCGCCCCANCGACTGACGATTNACCCTCCGGAGGGCGAAGCCATGATCATCGACGGCCTGCAGATCAACGACTGGTCCCGNGANGTGGTCGCCGAGGTGCGGTCCGGCGGGGTNGACGTGGTNCACGCCACGGTNGGCGTGTGGGAGGACCTGGCTGGGACCATGACNCGGATCGGAGCCTTCCGGCACNTGTGCCGCCACAACGCCGACGTGATCCGCATCGTCNGNTCGGTAGACGAGATCCACCAGGCGGTCGCCGAAGANGTGCTGGGCGTNGTCNTCGGNTTCCAGAACAGTTCCATGNTGGGCGACGACCCCGAGATGGCGGGGATCTTCGCNGACGTCGGTGTCCGGGTNATCCAGCTCACCTACAACATNGCCAACCACCTCGGNTCGAGCTGCTGGGAGCCGCACGACGGNGGCCTGACNCGGGNNGGCCACCGCATGGTGGCCGCCCTCAATGACGCCGGCGTCCTGGTCGACATCTCNCACGTCGGCAACGTGACTGGTCGCGACGCGGTGGACGCCTCCTCACAGCCCATCGCCATNACCCACGGCAANCCGGTGTCGTTCTGCGNCTCGCCGCGCAACAAGCCCGACGAGNTGGTCGCCGCGGTGGCCGANCGGGGCGGAGTGATCGGCTGCACNCTCTACCCGCTGTTCATGGGCGGGGCGGACGTGACACGGGCCGAGTACTGCGGNATGGTCGGCACACTGGCCGAGCAGGTCGGCGTGGAGCACGTGGCCATCGGATCCGACGCCGTGCTGGGCTGGGCGCCCGACGCCCTGGGGTGGATGCGCAGCGGCCGGTGGGACCGGCCGACCGCCCCGGCCGAGGCGCCGTCGTTCCCGCCTTGGCCGACGTGGTTCGACGGCCCCAAGGACTTCGGCAGCCTGTCCGAGGGCCTCGACGAGGCCGGCTTCTCGCCCGACGAACGCGACCTGGTGCTCGGCGGGAACTGGCTACGCCTCTTCGGTGAGGTCTTCCCGTCGTGACCCCGGTCCCCGCGGCCGAGACGGTGCTCGCCGCGCCCAGGGAGCTGGTGGACGTGGCCTCCCGGTGTGGTCGGGTGGCCGGCCTAGATGCCGGTTCGGCCGACCGGGCGGCCCACAACGTCACCGCGGCCGAGGTCGGATACGGCGATGCGCTCTCCGCGTTCCTCGACGCCCTCGGCGATCCGGCTCGCCTGGCCGCCGAGTTCGTGGCCGGACCGGACGCCCTGGCCGCCGCCGAGGTGGAGGCCCGCCGGTTCGGCTCGGCGGAGGTCGTCCTCCCGTCCCCCGTTCCGGTGGCGGCACTCGCCCTGTCCGTCGACGAGGTCCGCGGTCGTGGCCAAGGGGTGTCGGGAATCCCCGAAGGCGCCGACGGGTCGACGACGCTCGATCGACTGGTGGTCGGTGGCGAGCCCGAGCCCCGGGCTGTGGGCGGGGCGCTCCACACCGCGGTGGCCCGCGACGGGGTCCGGGTGGACGGCACGGCGTTCGCCGGGCTGATCCGGTTCGCCAACGCCTTCTTGGTGCCCGAGACGATCCTCGACGCCGCCGACGTCTGAGGTCCGGCTCGCGATCAGTCGCCGGACAACTCCAGGATGCGGGCCCACAGCTCGTCCTCGACTTCGACCGGATCTGACGGGGACTTCCCGGCGCCGGGCAGGCGTGCCCCGGGCTGGCTGGCGATGCTCTCGCCGAGGGACCGGAGGCGTTCGTGGAAGTCGGCACCGCTGTACCCGTCGGGGTCGACCACCACGTAGAACTGTCCCAGGTCGTGGGGCGGCCCCTCGGGGGTCTTCAACGGGGGGACGTCGACGCTGAGCCGGGACCCGGTCATTGCGCCGGCCAGCACCTCGACCATCAGGCTGATGCCGTAGCCCTTGTAGCCGCCGGCCGAGACCAGCGATCCGTTGAGGGCGGCCTGTGGATCGGTGGTCGGGTTGCCGTCGGCGTCGACGGCCCAGCCGAGTGGGATCTCCCGTCCGGCCGCTGCGGCCATGGTGATGTGGCCCAGGGCCACCGCGCTGGTCGAGAAGTCGAACTGGAAGGCGATGCCGCCGTCGTTGTCGGGGACGGCCATGGCGATGGGGTTGGTGCCCAGTATCGGCACCGATCCTCCGGGTGGGGACACCCGCGGCGAGGCGTTGGTCATCCCGATTGCCAGCAGGCCGACCCGGGCGAACTGCTCGGTGAAGTAGCCCAGTGAGGTGCAGGTGTGGGTGTGCTCGACCGACACCCCGCAGATGCCGTTGGCCATCGCCGCGGCCACCGCGGTGTCGAAGCCAGCGGCGAAGGCCGACTGGGCGAAGCCGAGCCGTCCGTCGACACGCACTGCGCCCGGTCGGTCCACCGTGACCACCGGTTCGGCATGCCCGTTGATTCGGCCGGTGTCGAGCTGTAGGCAGTAGCTCTCCAGGTAGTAGAGGCCGCAGATGCGGTTGTCGTTGCCCTCGGCGACGCGTACTGCGTGGGCGACGTGGCCGGCGATCCCATCGTCGGCGCCGTGATGGACGAGGCAGCGGTGCGTGGTGGTCTCTATCTCGTCGAGGGTGAGCTCGGGCATGGGGGCACCGTAGGGGACCGACGCCTCGCCGGGAGGCGACGGGTCACCGTAGTGTGCGGGCCATGACGCTGGCCTCTCCACCTGCCGGGTCGC
>PBUO01000088.1 GCA_002727895.1 Acidimicrobiaceae bacterium
TGGCCCTGGTGGTCGTGTTGGCCATGCGTACCGTGGGCCGGAACCGGCTGGTCCGGGCCGAGGGTGCGGTGCTGCTGGCCATGTACGCGGCGGCCATGGTGGTGCTGGCCACCTCTGCGGGGACCTGATGGCCGGTACGTACCACCTGGTCACCCTCGGCTGCCCCAAGAACCAGGTCGACTCCGACAAGTTGGCCGGGACACTGGCCGGAGATGGGATGGTGGCCGTCGACGGGGTGGCCGACGCCGACCTGATCGTGGTCAACACCTGCGCCTTCATCGAGGAAGCACGACAGGAGTCGATCGACACCGTGCTGGCCCTGTCCGACGAGCGTCGCGACGGCGCCCGCGTGGTGGTCACCGGCTGCATGGCCGAGCGCTACGGCGACGAGCTGGCTGAGGCGCTGCCCGAGGTGGATCGGGTGGCCGGCTTCGGTGTGCCCGTCACCCTGGGCCGCAAGCCGTCGGGCGGTGAAGAGNCTCTGCCGNCGTTCGACCTGCTCAACCTGCCCCGGCCGCCGTCGGCCCGCCCGTGGGCCTATGTGAAGGTGGCCGAGGGNTGCGACCGGGCCTGCGGCTTCTGCGCCATCCCCACCTTCCGCGGGCCGCAGCGCAGCCGGTCGATTCACGAGGTGCTGGCCGAGGTCGACGCGCTGGCCGTCCGCGAGGTCGTTCTGGTGGCCCAGGACCTAGCCGCATACGGCCGCGACCAGGGGGTGGGGGAGAAGGCCATCGTGCCGCTGGTCGAGGCCGTGGCCGACCGGGTCGACAGAGTCCGGCTGCTGTACCTCTACCCGTCGGAGCTCACCGACCGCCTNGCCGCCGNCATCTGNGCCACCGGCGTGCCCTACTTCGACCTGTCGCTGCAGCACGTGTCGCCGCCACTGATGCGCCGGATGCGCCGGTGGGGCGACGGCGCCCGTTTCCTGGAGCGGATCGCCTCCATTCGTGACCGGGAGCCCGAGGCCGCCCTGCGGTCTAACTTCATCGTGGGCTACCCCGGCGAGAGCGAGGAGGACCACGACGCCCTCCTCGACTTCGTAGCCGAGGCCCGGCTCGACTGGTGCGGCTTCTTCGCCTACAGCCCGGAGGAGGGTACGTATGCCGCCGATCTGGACGGGGCCGTCGAGGCCGACCTGGTGGCCGAGCGGCTGCGCGANCTGGGCGGACTGCAGGACGGGATCACCGCGGCGGCCCGGGACNCCCTGATCGGACGGACCGTCGAGGTNCTGGTCGACGAGCCGGGNCAGGGCCGGACNCATCGGGAGGCCCCGGAGATCGACGGCGTGGTGTCCGTGCCCGCCGACCTGCCGGTGGGTACCTTCCACGACGTGGTGGTGACCGGAGCCGTGGGCCCCGACCTCGAGGCAGTGGTCCCGGGAGGGGTCCGAGTGGGGGGTGGCGTCCGGTGAAGCACCTGCGCACCGTCGTCTCGCCGGCCAATCTGGTCACCCTGGCTCGCCTGATGCTGGCCCCCGTCCTCTTCGTCCTCGTGCTGGCCAACGAGGACCGGCACGGCGTCACCTGGGGTGGCTTCGTGCTCGGCGTGGTGCTGGCCTCCACGGACTACTTCGACGGGATCCTGGCCCGCCGCCGGGGCACGGTCAGCCGCTGGGGGGCGTTTCTCGACCCACTGGCCGACAAGGTCGTGGTCATCGGCGTGGCGGTCTGCCTGGCCATGGTGGAGCGTTACGGCTGGGTGCCCGTGGTGCTGCTGGCGACTCGGGAGGGGGTCATCACGTTCTACCGGCTGTGGTTCGCCCGCCGGGGCCTGGCCGTGCCGGCCCGCCGGTCGGCCAAGTGGAAGACCATCGTGCAGGGCACGGCGCTGCTGCTGGCCGTNCTGCCGCCGCTGCGCGACGCCGAGTTCGTNGTCCAGGCGTCGCTGTGGCTGGCCGTGGCCTTCACCCTGGTCACCGGCGTNCAGTACCTGGCGGACGGCAGCCGGGCCACCAGCACCACCGGCTCCAAGGCCAGCTGAGCGCTGACGGACTGGGCGACAGGGGAGGGGCGAGCGTGCGCTGCGAGATCGTGGCCGTGGGAACCGAGCTGCTGCTCGGCCAGATCGTGGACACCAACTCGTCGTGGATCGGCGAGCAGCTGGCCCTGGCCGGCATCGACTGCCTCCGCCACACCGCGGTGGGCGACAATCGGGATCGCATGCTCGACGCCTTCCGGGGGGCCCTGGAGCGTTCCGATGCCCTGATCGTGACCGGCGGGCTGGGCCCTACCCAGGACGACATCACCCGCAGCGTGGTCGCCGAACTGATGGGTGTGGACCTGGTGCGCGACGAGGCGCTGGTGGCCCGCATCGAAGCGGTGTTCGGCGGGCGTGGACGGAAGATGCCGGTCAACAACCTGCTCCAGGCCGACGTGCCGTTGGGGGCCCGCCCCATCGAGCAGATGCCGGGTACCGCCCCCGGCCTCGTCTGCCCGATCGGGGCCGAACCCGGCACCGACGCCGACGACAGCCCGAAGGTCGTCTATGCCGTGCCCGGCGTGCCTTGGGAGATGCGCCAGATGGTGGAGGGGACGATCCTCCCCGACCTGANGCGCCGGGCCGGGATCTCAAGCGTCATCCGGTCCCGAACCCTGCGGACCTGGGGCCACTCGGAGTCGGGCCTGGCCGAGGACTTGGCTGACGAGATCGAGCGCCTGGACCGCGAGGGAGGGGTGACCATCGCCTTCCTGGCCAGCGGCATGGAGGGCCTCAAGGTTCGGCTCACCGCCAAGGCGGCGACCGCTGGAGAGGCCGAGGCGCTGCTGGCCGACGAGGAGGCCCGGGTGCGGGCCATCGCCGGAGAGATCGTTTTCGGCGTGGACCACCAGACGATGGAGTCGGTGGTGCTGGACCTGCTGGTCGAGCGGGGCCTCACGCTGGCCATCGCCGAGTCGCTGACCGGAGGCATGGTCGGGACCCGCCTGACCGAGGTGCCGGGGTCCAGCCGGGCCTTCGTGGGCTCGGTGGTGGCCTATGACGGCGACGTCAAGCGCGACTTGCTTGGAGTGCCGGCCGACGTGCACGTGGTGTCGGAGGAGGCGGTGTCGGCCATGGCGGCCGGGGTGTGCGCCCACCTAGGCGCCGATGTGTCGTTGGCGGCGACCGGGGTGGCCGGGCCGGACCCCCAGGACGGGATCGAACCGGGCACGGTTTGGATGGCCACCTGCCTGGACGGAGAGGTCGAGGCGATCCGGACCCGCTGGCCCTTCGACCGAACCCGGAT
The DNA here is from genome assembly GCA_002727895.1 of Acidimicrobiaceae bacterium. Classification (GTDB taxonomy): domain Bacteria; phylum Actinomycetota; class Acidimicrobiia; order Acidimicrobiales; family MedAcidi-G1; genus UBA9410. Next base: position 3,224 of record PBUO01000088.1, read on the forward strand.
CCGCCAGTTCACCGTAATCACGGTGCTCGACGCCCTCCGGCGGCGCCTCCTGGCCCGTTCGGTCACCTGAGTCGTCGGGCCGCTCCCGTGCGCCTGTTCGTCGGGGTCGAGCCGTCGGCCGAGGCAGCCGCCGAACTGAGGCGCCTCCCGCGACCCGACGTGGTGGGCGTGCGGTGGCTACGACCCGAGCAGTGGCACGCCACCCTGCGGTTCCTGGGTCGTGCCGACCCGGACGAGGTGCGCCACGCCGTCGCCGGGTGGGCGGACGGGTGGATGGCCGGGTCGACGGGAGGCTTGCCGGTGGCCGTGTTGGGGCCGGCCACTGAGGTGCTGGGCGACGCGGTGGTCGTCGTCCCGGTGGTAGGCCTCGACGATCTGGCCGCCTCGGTGGTGGAGGCCACGGCACACCTGGGCGAACCGCCGGAGTCCCGACCGTTCGTCGGTCATGTCACGTTGTGCCGGTTCAAGGAGGGGCCGCCGTCCGGGCTGGTGGGGCGACCGGTGGCGGCGTCGTTCCCGGTGGGTGAGGTGGTCCTCTTCCACAGCCGGACGCTGGATGTCGGGCCGAGGACGACCGGCGTCGCCTACGAGGTGCTGGACCGCTTCCCGTTCGGGTGACCCGGTGGCGGCGAGTCAGCTGCCCCGTTGCTCCAGGGTGATGCAGGCCGAGTTGATGCAGTAGCGGTCACCGGTGGGGGCGGGTCCGTCTGGGAACACGTGGCCGAGGTGGGCGCCGCAGTTGGAGCAGGTGGTCTCGGTCCGGACCATGCCATGGCTCTGGTCGGGGCGGGCTTCGATGGTCTCGCCGACTAGCGGGGCAGTGAAGCTGGGCCAGCCGCAGCCCGAGTCGAACTTGGCGTCGCTGTCGAACAGCGGTACGTCGCAGGCCGCGCAGCGGTAGGTGCCAGCTGCCTTCTCGTCCCAGTAGGCGCCGGTNAAGGCCCGCTCGGTGCCCGCCTCCTGGGTGCAGTGCCANGCCATNGGGTCGAGGCGTTCGGCCAGGTCGGGGTTGGCCGCNGCGTGGGCCGCCCGCTTCTCNTCGGGGGTGNNAGANGNTCTCNGNCATGGGGNGACGGTAGTNCCCGGNCGGGGCGGGGNAGCGTTCGGTCCTTGCATCGAACGCCTGTTCGGAATTACGCTGGTGTCATTCCCCAGAGGAGGGGTCCAGAGGGCTCGAGCGGGCCCGTCCGGATCGGCTGTCACAGGCCCTTCCTAGGTTTCCCGCCGACAACCCCGACGACAGAGAAACCGGCCACCGGGTCGGTCGACACACTGGAGAAGAGAACAGATGGCGAAGCACGGCAGGACCATGAGCGGCGGCGACCTCGAGGCGGGGGCCGAGCGCACCAAGGCCCTCGACTTGGCCCTCGGGCAGATTGAGAAGCAGTTCGGCACCGGTGCCGTCATGAAGATGGGCGACAAGGGCACCATGTCCATCGAGTCGGTGCCCACCGGCGCTCTGGCCCTCGACCTGGCCCTCGGCATCGGCGGCATCCCCCGGGGCCGCGTCGTCGAGATCTNCGGGCCGGAGGGCTCCGGCAAGACCACCCTGGCCACCCACGTGGTGGCCGAGGCCCAGCGCAACGGTGGCATCTGCGCCTACATCGACGCCGAGCACGCCATGGATCCGACCTACGCCCGGTCTATCGGCGTCGACGTGGACGAGCTGCTCATTTCGCAGCCCGACACCGGCGAGCAGGCCCTCGAGATCGCCGACATGCTGATCCGCTCCGGCGCCCTCGACGTCGTGGTCATCGACTCGGTGGCCGCCCTGACGCCCCGGGCCGAGATCGAGGGCGAGATGGGCGACAGCCACGTCGGCCTGCAGGCCCGCCTGATGTCCCAGGCCCTGCGCAAGCTCACCTCGAACCTCAACAAGTCCAAGACCATCTGCATCTTCATCAACCAGNTGCGGGAGAAGATCGGCGTGATGTTCGGCTCGCCGGAGACCACGCCGGGCGGCCGGGCNCTNAAGTTCTACTCCTCGGTCCGCCTGGACATCCGCCGCATCGAGGCCATCAAGGACGGCGTCGAGGTGGTGGGCAACCGCACCCGGGTGAAGGTTGTGAAGAACAAGTGCGCCCCGCCCTTCCGGCAGGCCGAGTTCGACATCATGTACGGCCGGGGCATCAGCCGGGAGGGCTCGGTGGTCGACCTTGGCGTCGACCTGGGCGTCGTCAAGAAGTCGGGTGCCTGGTACACGTACGAGGGCGAGCAACTCGGCCAGGGCCGGGAGAACGCCAAGAAGTTCCTGGCCGACAACCCCGAAGTCATGGTGGAGATCACCGACCGGGTGTGGCGCGAGGTCAGCCCTGTCGAGGAGGAGGCGCCAGAGATGGAGGCCGCCGCCGACGAGTTCACCGAGGTCGACGACCTGCCCATCTCGCTCGAGGACTGACCATCCTCCCGGGAGGTCCACCGCCCGGACGGCCTGCTCGGCCCCGGTCCCGCGTCGCCCCCGAAGCGGCACCGGGGCCGGGGCCGTAGCCTTTCCGATGTGGAGTCCCCGGAGGAGCCGACGACTGGTCGGTCGTACGCCGTGCGCACCTACGGGTGCCAGATGAACGAGCACGACAGCGAGCGCATCGCCGGCCTGCTAGAGGCCGACGGGCTGGTACCCGCCGCCTCGGAGGACGAGGCCGACGTCATCGTCTTCAACACCTGCTGCATCCGCCAGAACGCCGACAACAAGCTCTACGGGGCGCTCGGCCATCTCAAGGCCCTGAAGGACCGCCGACCCGACGTCCAGGTAGCGGTCGGCGGTTGCCTCGCCCAGAAGGACCGGGACCGCATCCAGGAACGAGCCGGCCACGTCGACGTCGTCTTCGGCACCCACAACGTCCACCGGGCCGCTGAACTGCTGGCCGAGGCCCGTCAGTACGGCCCGGTCATGGAGATCCTCGAGGAGACCGTCCGCGACGACGCCGAGGCCTTCCCGTCGGCCCTGCCCACACAGCGCGACGCCGGCCACAAGGCCTGGGTGACCATCCAGATCGGCTGCGACAACTCGTGCGCCTTTTGCATCGTCCCATCGGTCCGGGGTCCCGAGATCAGCCGACCGTTCGGCGAGATGATCGCCGAGGTGGAGGGTCTGGCCGCCGAAGGCGTCACCGAGGTCACTCTGCTCGGCCAGAACGTCAACTCCTACGGACGCGACCTGACCCTGCGGCTCCGAACCAGCGGCCCGGGGCCGGCCGACGAGTTCGAGGCTGGGAGCGCGTGGGCGTCGGCCGGTGACCGTCGGGCCCGCCCGCTGTTCGCCGACCTGCTGGCCGCCGTGGGTGCCGTCGACGGGATCCGTCGGGTCCGGTTCACGAGCCCCCACCCCAAGGACCTGCGGCCCGAGACGATCGATGCCATGGCCGCCACGCCAGAGGTCTGCGAGCACCTCCACCTGCCCCTTCAGTCGGGCAGCGACCGGGTCCTGGCGGCCATGCACCGCGGCTACACCGCCGAGCGATACCTGGAGCGCCTGGCCGCGGCGCGTGCCGGAATGGACGACCTAGCCGTCACCACCGACTTGATCGTCGGCTTCCCCGGCGAGACCGAGGACGACTTCGAGCGCACTCTCGAGGTGGTGGCCGAGGCCGGCTACGACTCGGCCTACTGCTTCGTGTTCTCCCCCCGGGAGGGCACCGAAGCGGCCGAGATGGTGGACGACTTCGTCGAGCACGACATCTGTGTGGATCGCTTCGAACGCCTCCAACGGGTCCTGCGGCGTTCGGCGAGGCTGACCCACGAAGCACGGGTCGGGCGCCTGGAGGAGGTTGTCGTGGAGGGCCCGGCCAAGCGCGAGCCCGATCAGGTCACGGCCCGAACCCGCCAGAACAAGCTGGTCCACCTCCCGGCGGCCGACGGCCTGCGGACCGGCGCCTACGCGGACGTCCGCATCGTGGGGGCGGCCAACCACTACTTGCACGGCGAGCTGGTCAAGGTCACCGCCCCGCCCTGCCACCGCCGCCGCATCCCCGTCGCCTCGGACTGACCAGTGGAGCCCAACGGGCACCTCGTCATCGTCGGGGCCACCGCCTCGGGCAAGTCGACCCTCGCACTCGAGGTGGCCCGGCGTCGTCCGGGTACTGAGCTGGTGTCCATGGACTCCATGGCCGTCTACCGGGGCATGGACGTGGGCACCGCCTCGCCGACGGCCGCCGAGCGGGCCGAGGTACCCCACCACCTCCTCGATTTGGTCGAACCCGCTGAGGAGTTCTCGGTGTCGAGGTTCCAGCGGGAGGCCCACACCGTCCTCGCTGACCTGTCGGCCCGGTCGGTTCGGGCCGTCCTTGTCGGTGGCACCGGCCTGCACGTGCGGGCCGTGGTCGACGATCTGGAGATCCCCGGCCGTTGGGACGACGTCCGGTCCGGGCTGGAGACCGAGCCGGACACCACCGCCCTGCACGCCCGGCTGGTCGAGCTCGACCCGGTGGCCGCCGGGCGCATGGAGTCCACCAACCGGCGGCGGATCGTCCGGGCCCTCGAGGTGACCCTCGGTTCCGGTCGACCATTCTCGTCATTCGGTCCCGGCCTAGAGGCCTACACGGCTACGCCATTCGCCCAGGTCGGCCTCCGCCTGAATCGTGACCTGCTTGATCGTCGTATTGCCGAGCGGTACCGGTGCCAGATGGATGACGGCTTCCTTGACGAGGTGCGAGCCCTGGCCGCCCTGCCCGGTGGGCCGTCGACCTCGGCCGCCCAGGCCCTCGGCTACCGGGAACTGCTGGCCCATCTCCGCGGCGAGTGCAGCCTCGAGGCAGCTATCGATGACGCGGTGGTGGCCACCCGTCGGTTCGCCCGCCGCCAAGAGCGCTGGTTCCGCCGCGACCCCCGGATCGTGTGGCTCGACGTCGGCGACGATCCGCTCGAGGTGCTCGACCGGGTGCTGGAGCATTTCGACGCCTGTCGTCGGTGACAGTGGGCGAGACTGGCCCCGTGGAGCTGACCTACCACCACGGCCTCGGTAACGACTTCCTCGTCGCCTTTGCAGACGAGGTACCCGTCGACGGCCCCGAGCTGGCCCGTCGGCTCTGTTCCCGCTCCTCGGGGATCGGCGCCGACGGGCTTGTCGTCGGCACCCCGACCGACGATGGTCGGTGGACCTTCACCCTGTTCAACAGTGACGGCAGCCGGGCCGAGGTGAGCGGCAACGGCCTCCGGTGCTTCGGCCACGCCCTGCTGCGCCGGACCGGCGCCACCCGAGGGTTCCTGGACGTTTTGGTCGACACGGCGGCGGGGCCCCGCCGCGTCCGGGTCGAGGGGTCGCCGGACGACGCCGAGGTCTGGGCCGCCGTCGAGATGGGCACCGCGGGCCCCGGACCCGCCTTCGACGCCGTCGACCTGTCGTTGGCCGGGGTGCCCGTCCTCCACGCGGCCTCGGCCGATGTGGGCAACCCCCATCTGGTCCTCGTGGTCGACGACCCGGACGCCGTGGACCTGGCTGTGGCCGGCCCGGCACTCGAGGCCGCCTTTGCCCCGGTGGGCTGCAACGTCCACTTCGTCGCCGTGGCCGACAGTTCCACCCTCCGGCTGCGGCCCTGGGAGCGGGGGGTTGGCATCACCGAGGCCTGCGGTAGCGGAGCCTGTGCCTCGGCACATCTGGTCCACAATCTGGGCCTCGTCGACGAAGATGTCACTGTGGTGATGCCCGGTGGTTCGGCCAGCGTGGCCGTCGGCGACCCGATCGTCCTCGCCGGGCCATCGGTGCGCTGCGCCGACCACCTGATCGACCCCGACGAGGTCCTCGCCGGTGGGTGACCGACTGCACGACGACCCACCACTCGCGGAGGCCGTCGGGGACCCGGACGACGTTGATCCCGGCGACGGTCCGGTCTCTGACCAGCAGGGCATTTCCGACCACCGGGGGGCCTTCGGCGAGTTCGGTGGTGAGGCCACCGGCCTCATCGATCGCACCTTCCGAGAACGCATTGTGCTGGCCGGCGTCACCCTCGACCGGGGCGATCCGGAGGCCTCCGAGGCCTCCATGGATGAGCTGGCCCGTCTGGTCGACACGGCCGGGGCCGACCCGGTGGCCCGGGTGTTGCAGACCCGGGATGCCCCCGATCGGGCCACCTACGTGGGCCAGGGCAAAGCCCGGGAGCTTCGGGCCGTGTCGGACTCGTTGGACGCCGACACCGTGGTCTTCGACAACGAACTGACCCCGGCCCAGCAGGGCAACCTCGAGGAGATCCTCCACCGCACGGCGCTCGACCGGACAGCGGTGATCCTCGACATCTTCGCCCAGAACGCCTCCAGCCCGGAGGGTAAGGCCCAGGTCGAGCTGGCCCAGCTCCGCTACCGCCTGCCCCGCCTCCGCCGATCGGGGCGGACTTTCAGCCAGCAGGGTGGGGGCATCGGCACCCGGGGCCCCGGCGAGACCCAGCTCGAGGTCGATCGACGTCGCCTCATGCGCCGGGTCGGCCGCCTCGAGTCCGACCTAGCCCGCATCCGAAAGAACCGCTCGACCCAGTCCAAGGCCCGGCGTCGCACCCGGAACCGGTCGATGGCCATCGTCGGCTATACCAACGCCGGCAAGTCGACCCTGCTGAACCGCCTCACCGACGCCGGGGTCCTTGTCGAGGACCGCCTGTTCGCCACGCTCGACGCAACCACCCGTCGGCTGCAGCTTCCGGGCGGCGAGGCGGTGTTCGTGAGCGACACGGTGGGGTTCGTCCGCAAGCTGCCCCATCAACTGGTCGAGGCCTTCAAGTCGACCCTCGATGTGGTCGTCGACGCCGACCTACTGGTCCACGTGGTCGACGCCTCGGCCCCCGACCCCGAGGGCTGCATCGCAGCGGTGCGTTCGGTGCTCGACGAGATCGGAGCCGACCGGGTCCCCGAGCTGTTCGTCTTCAACAAGGCTGACGTCGCCCCGGACGCCGCCCGTCGCCTCGCCGAGCGGGAGCCCGGTTCGGTGTTCGTGTCGGCCGCCAACGGCGAGGGGATCGACGACCTGCTGTCCACCATCGGCCGGCGCTTGCGTCGCCAGACCATCGTGGCCGAGCTGCTGGTGCCCTACGACCGGGGCGACGTCCTGGCCATGGCCCACCGGGAGGGCGAGGTGCTCGGCACCACGGACGACGAGGCCGGTTGGCGGCTCGTGGTCCGCGTCGACGAGGGGTCGGCCGGCCGCCTGGCCGACTTCCGTGTCGACGAGGTCTCTGAGGGGGAGCTCGCCGATGGGAGACTCCCTGAGTGAACCTGCTGCCCGAACCCACCGGCTTCGTCCCCCCGGCCTATCCGTTCGACGTGCCGCCCGAGGTGGTGGCCGCGGCGGGTGCCGTCGAGGGAGGCGCCGTCGACCTGTCAAGGGGGATCCCGTGCGACCCGGTGCCCGACGTGGTGGCCGCCGCCCTGGCCGGCGATCCCGACCCGGCCCGGCCGTACCCGCCGTCGATCGGCACCCCGGACCTGCTCGACGCCGTGGTCGGCTGGTGCGGGCGCCGCATCGGTGTGGCCCTCCAGCCCACTCAGGTGGGAGCCTGCGTGGGCACCAAGGAGCTGGTCACCGGGCTGCCCCACCTGCTGCGGCTCCGCGACCCGGTGCGGGACACCGTCCTCTACCCGGCCGTGGCCTACCCGTCCTACGAGATGGGGGCTGTCCTGGCCGGCTGCCGTGCCGTGCCGGTACCCCTCGACGACGGCTGGCGTATCGACCTGTCGGCAATCGACGAGGCTGACGCCGAGCGAGCCCTATGCCTGTGGGTGAACACGCCCGGCAACCCCGCCGGCGCACTAGACGACCTCGAGGCGGCCGCCGAATGGGGGAGGGCCCGGGGCGTCCCCGTGTTGTCCGACGAGTGCTACGTGGAGTTCACGTGGTCGGAGCCGCCCCGCTCCATCCTCCAGCACGGGACCGACGGGGTGCTGGCCGTCCACTCCCTGTCCAAGCGCTCCAACCTGGCCGGGCTGCGGGTTGGGTTCTACGCCGGTGACCCGGACCTGGCCTGGTACCTGCGCGAGACCCGGAAGCACCAGGGGTTCCTCGTGCCCGGACCCGCCCAGGTGGCTGGGGCGGCGTCGCTGCGCGACCAGGACCATGTCGAGGCGCAGGCTGGCCGCTACCGACGCCGCCTGGAGGCCTTACTGGAGGTGCTGGGTGCCCTCGGCCTCGAGGCGGCCATGCCCGAGGGCGGCTTCTACCTGTGGGTGGCCGCGCCCGGAGGCGACGAGGTGGCCTTGTGCCTGCGATTGGCCACCGATCTGGGCGTCCTGACCAGCCCCGGCACCACCTTCGGTCCCGACGGCGCCGGCTGGGTGCGTATCGCCGCGGTGGTCCCTGACGACCATCTGGACCGGGTCCGGGCCAGGGCTGGCCTCGCCTGACGGCTGAGGGCCCGCCGGTAGCCTCGGCGTCATGACCGATTCCCCGCACGACCACCTGCGCGTCCGGATCGAGGAGTTGTGGGCGGGCCGAGACGACCTGTCGGCCGACGACGCCGAGGCCACGGCCACCGTCCATGAAGCCATCGACCTGCTCGACACCGGCGCGGCCCGGGTCGCCGAGCCCGACGGTGCCGGCGCCATCGTCGTCCACGAGTGGCTGAAGTTGGCCATCCTCCTGCTGTTCCGGCAGTCCCAAATGTCGACCATCGAGATGGGGCCGTTCGAGTTCGCCGACAAGATCCCGCTCAAGTCGGACTGGATGGCCCGTAAGGTCCGGGTCGTCCCCGGCGCCCAGGCCCGGTGGGGTAGCTACCAGGGACCCGGTGTGGTGATGATGCCCAGCTACACCAACATCGGGGCCTGGGTGGGTGACAACACGATGGTCGACACGTGGGCCACCGTCGGCTCGTGCGCCCAGATCGGCCGGAACGTCCACCTGTCGGGCGGTGTGGGCATCGGTGGCGTGCTGGAGCCGCCGAACGCGGTGCCGGTGGTCATCGGCGACGACTGCCTCATCGGGAGCCGCTGCATCGTGGCCGAGGGTGCGCGGGTGGGTGACGGCGTGGTGCTGGGGGCCGGAGCGGTCCTGACCGGCTCCATCCCAGTGATCGACGCTGAGACGGGCGACGAGCTGGGTCGCGGCGTGGTGCCTGACTGGTGCGTGGCCGTGCAGGCCACCCGCCCGAAGTCGTTCGGCGGCGGGGATTTCGGCCTGCCCTGCGTGCTCGTCCTCAAGCACCTCGAGGAGGGGGAGCGCCACGACAAGTCGGCGCTCAACGACGTGCTGCGCAGCCACGGCGTGACCACCTGACCCTCCCGTCCCCCGACGACGCCCAGGAACCCTCCATGACTGACCTGCTGGCCCTCACCGCCGAACTCGTCGACGTCCCGTCGGTCAGCTTCGCCGAAGCCGAGTTGGTGGCTCTGCTCGAGACCGAGTTGCGCGCCGTGCCGGGGCTGGCCGTCGATCGGATCGGCGACAACCTTGTGGCCCGGACCGATCTGGGGCGGGAGCACCGCCTGGTCCTCGGCGGCCACACCGACACCGTCCCCGGCGACACCTCGGGCTCCCGTCTCGACGGGGACACCCTGTGGGGCCTCGGGACGGCCGATATGAAGGGCGGCCTGGCGGTGATGCTGGAACTGGCCCGCACAGTGTCCGAGCCGGCGGTCGATGTCACCTGGGTGTTCTACGCCCGCGAGGAGGTGGCCATCGTCCACAACGGGCTCCGGGAGCTGTTCGCTGAGGCGCCCGAACTGCTGGTCGGCGACGTGGCCATCCTCGGCGAGCCGACCGGGGGCGCACTGGAGGCTGGCTGTCAGGGGACGATGCGCTTCGAGGTCACGATGGCCGGGGCCCGCGCCCACACCGCCCGCCCGTGGATGGGCCGCAACGCCGTGCACCGCCTCGGCGGGTTGCTGGCCGCGCTGGAGGGCTACGAGCACCGGGAGCCCGAGGTGGAGGGCTGCCGCTACCGAGAGGCCCTGCAGGCCGTCCACGTGGAGGGCGGCGTGGCCGGCAACGTGGTGCCCGATAGGGCCATGATGCGGATCAACCACCGGTACGCCCCGGACCGCTCAGGCGCCGAGGCCGAGGCCCACGTCCGAGAGTTCCTGGCTCCCTTCGTCGATGGGGGCGACACGGTGGAGCTGGTGGACCACTCGCCGGCCGCCATGCCGGGCATGTCGCATCCATTGCTGCGGACCCTGGCCGAGAGCAACGGGCTGGAGGTCCGGGCCAAGCTGGGGTGGACCGACGTGGCGTTCTTCGCCGAGCACGGCGTACCTGCGGTGAACCTGGGCCCGGGTGAGGCGACGCTGGCCCACACCGCCGACGAGCGGGTGGAGCGGTCCTCGGTCGAGGGTTGCTACGCGGCGCTCCGCGACCTCCTCGAGACCGGCATCTGACGGGCCATCCGCGGAACGGCCGGAGGCAATCCCCGGAGCCGGGGGTCAGATCCGTCGGAGGACGGTGACCACCTTGCCGTAGACGGCGACCTCACTGGCTAGCCGTCGGATGGGCTCGTGGGCGTCGTTGGCCGGGCGCAGGACCACGTGGCTGCCATCCAGGTCGAAGGTCTTGACCGTGCCCTCGCCGCCGTCGAAGCCGGCCACCACCAGGTCGCCACGCTCGGCGGTCTGCTGGACCCGGGCCACCACGTGGTCGCCGTCGAGGATGCCGGCGTCGACCATCGAGTCGCCGCGGACCCGGAGCATGAACAGTTCGCCGTCGCCGGTGAACTCGGCGGGGAGGGGGAGCGACTCCTCCACATTCTCGTGGGCCAGGACGCCCGTTCCGGCGGCCACATCGCCCACCAGGGGCACGTGGCGCACCGCACCCCGTTCGACCGCAGCACCTGACGATGGATCGAGGCAGACAGTGAGCGCCCGGGGCTTGCTGGGGTCGCGGCGGATAAAGCCGCGGTCCTGAAGGGTGGCCAGATGGGAGTGGACGGTGGAGGGGGAGGTCAGGCCCACTGCGTCTCCGATCTCGCGGACGGACGGGGGATAGCCCCGTTCGCGGATCTGCTGGTCGATGAACTCGAGGATCTGCTGTTGCCGCTCGGTGAGGCCGGTCTCGGTCATGTGATTGCGTCCTTGGCTCGTCCCTTGACAGCGAACAAGTGTTCGATACACTGGAGTTCGTGATCGAACGCCTGTACGCCGAATCCATGTTCGTCGAACAGGCGTTCCATGTCAAGGACCCCCTGGGTGGCCCCGGTGGCCGCCTGGGGGCGACCGGACCGGCCTCGGGCGGGGGCTGTCACACCCGATCATCAGGATGGAGACCATGACCGCACAGC
>PBUO01000089.1 GCA_002727895.1 Acidimicrobiaceae bacterium
CCCCTTCACCAGCACGGCGTCGCCCGCCCCCGGACGGCGGTCGGCCAGCACGGCCAGCGCGGCCCCGGCATCGGCCGCCGGTGTCCCCACCTCGTAGAGGTCGGTCCCCACGGCCAGTACCTCGATGCCCAGCTCCGTCGCCCGGGCGGCCACCCCGGCATGGGCGGCCGGTGCGTCGTCGCCCAGTTCAGCCATGACACCCAGCACGGCGATCCGGCGACCGGCGCCAGGCAACGCGGCCAGCGCCTCGAGCGCGGCGATCGTCGAGGTCGGGTTGGCGTTGTAGGCGTCGTTCACGACGGTGAAGCCGGCTGGCGCCTCGACCAGCTCCATGCGCCACGACGAGACCCCGGCGGAGGCCAGCCCGACGGCCACCTCGGCCGGATCCACCCCCTCGACCAGGCCCACGGCTGCCGCGGCCAGGGCGTTGGCCACCATGTGGGCGCCCCGGGCCTTAAGGCGCACCTCGATGCGACCCCACGGGCTCTCCAGGCGGAACGACGCTCGCAGCGCGTCGTCCAAAACCACCTCCCGGGCCCGCACCTCTCCCCGGTCGCCGAAGGTCAGCACCGGGCACCGGGCCCGTGCCGCCTGTGCCAGCGCGTCGGGTACGTCGGCGGTCACCACGGCGCATCCGTCGGGCGGCAGGCCGTCGAACATCTCGCCCTTGGTGGCCGCGATTGCCTCCAGCGAGCCGAACACCCCGGTGTGGGCGGCGGCCACCGTTGTCAGGACGCCCACGTCGGGGCGGGCCACCCCGGCCAGTCGGGCGATGTCGCCCAGCGATCGGGCCCCCATCTCCACCACCACGTGACGGGCGTCGGGCGGCGCCCCCAGCAGGGTCAGCGGCACGCCGATCTCGTTGTTGAACGACCGGGCGCTGGCGTGCGTCGTCCCGGCTCGGCCGAGCACCGCGGCCAGCAGGTCCTTGGTGCAGGTCTTCCCGACGCTGCCGGTGATGCCCACCACCCGGCCGTCCGCCGCGCCCACCGACCGGCGGGCCGCCGCCCCAAGGGCGGTCAGGGCGTCGCTCGTGTCGGCCACCCGGACGGCGGTCGTGCCGTTCTCGGGTGCGTTCCGTTGCGTGAGGTGGGCGGCCGCTCCGGCGGCCAGTGCGGCGTCGACGAAGTCGTGACCGTCCCGGTCGGCCACCAGGGGAACGAACAGGCAGCCCGGGGTGACGGCCCTGGAGTCCTGGGTGGCGCCGTCGACCGGCACGTCGGGGCCGACCAGCTCGCCACCGGTGGCGGCCGCGACCTCCGACGCCCAGATCCTCATGATGCCCGCTCCCCGGGTGACGGCTCCCCCATGGGGCGCGACCCTACGATGCCGGGGTGGCCCACCGTCGTCCCCTCGTCGTCCTGTTCGGGGGCCGCAGTGCCGAGCACGACGTGTCCTGCGTGTCGGCCGCCCACGTGGCCGCCGCAGCCGACCCGGAACGCTTCGACGTGGTCCCGGTAGGCATCGACCTCGATGGTCGGTGGATGCTCGCCGAGTCGGCCGCCGCCGCCCTGGAGGCCGGTCACGCTCCCGGTGGTGACCCCCCCGCGAGGCTCGATCCGACCGGTCCCGGGTGGGACCCGCTCTCCTCGCTGGCGGCCCTTGCTGGAGCGGCCGGCCCGCCCGTGGTGTTTCCGGTCGTCCACGGTCCGCTCGGCGAGGACGGCACCTTGCAGGGCCTCCTGGAGTTGGCCGATGTGCCCTACGTGGGCGCCGGCGTGCTCGGTTCGGCGCTGGCCATGGACAAGCTGGTCGCCAAGGAGGTCCTCGCCCACCACGGCATCCCGCAGGCCCGCTACCGAGGGCTGCACGCCGACCGGCTGGCCGACCGGGGCTCCGACGGTCACCGGGCCCTCCTCGACGACCTGCTGGCCGACCTCGGCCCGACCGTCTTCGTGAAGCCGGCCAACCTGGGCTCGTCGGTCGGGGTGTCCCGGGCCGTCGACGCCGCCTCGCTCGACGCGGCACTGGCCACCGCGGCCTCCTACGACGAGTGGGTGGCGGTCGAGGAGGAGGTCGAAGGCCGCGAGATCGAGTTCGCGGTGCTCGGCGACCGCTCGCCGCAGGTGTCCGGACCTGGCGAGATCCGGCCGGGCGACGANTTCTACAGCTACGCCGACAAGTACGAGACCGACGAGGCCGAGNTGGTCATTGACCCCGANCTGCCGCCGGANGTGTCGGTCGGCTTNCAGGAGATGGCCGCCCGCTCGTACCTGGCCCTGCGGTGCACCGGCATGGCCCGGGTCGACTTCTTCCTGGCCGACGACGGTCGGATGCTGCTCAACGAGGTGAACACCATCCCGGGCTTCACCCCGATCTCCATGTACCCCCGGCTCTGGCAGGCGGCCGGGCTGTCATCTCGGGCCCTGGTGGGGCGCCTGGTCGACCTGGCCATGGAGCGCCACGCCCGGCGACGCCGCAACACCCGCCACTGAGGACCCGGCACCGAACACCCTGAGGATGCTCCAAGGCCGGATTCCCCTCAGGCGCTGGGGTCCAGCGACGAGCGGAGGAAGCGAAGCAGTTCGGCCCGGCGACGGACCACCGGACGAAGGGTGGGGCCCACCCCGGCAGCCCGGAGCACCTCGATCTCAGTGGCCACGCCGACCACCGTGGAGTAGGCGCTNAGCAGGAGCAGTTGGGCGTCGGTGCGGCGCATCCGCCCGGCCGCCATCTCGTCCTCCATCCACCGGCGGGCCCGGGCCATCAGCGGTTCGAGGTGGTTGCGGACCCGCACCGCCCCCGGCGACCCGGGGCGGCTCACCTCCCGCAGCAGTCCGAGCAGAACGGGGCGGTCCAGGGCGATGCGGAANACCACCTTCACCATGGCCTCCACTCGGTCCCAGTCTCCCCTCGCGTCCGACCTCGACTCGGCGAGAACCTGCTCGAGGGCGGCGGCCAGGTCGCCGGCACACCGGTCGACCACCGCGTCNAGCAACCGGCGCTTGGAGACGAAGTGGTAGAGGATCGTCTGCTTGCGGATCCCCAGGCCGGCCGCCAGGTCGTCCAGCGACGTCCCGTCGTAGCCCGCGGTCCCGAACGACGCCAAGGCGGCGTCCAACACCTGCTCCCGGGTGTTGCGCCGCGTCTCCGACGTCTGGGGCTCCCGGGTCTCGGCGACGGCCACGTCCGCACCGTAGTCCCCGTCCTGACCATCTGGTAGAGGGACTGACCATCTGGTAGAAAACACCCCGTGATCCCCGAGTCGTTGTCGGGACGGCGAATCGCCGTCACGGGAAGCACCGGCTTCCTCGGCACCGCTCTGGTCGAACGACTCCTCCGGTCGGCTCCCGACTGCGAGCTGGTCCTCATCGTCCGACCGGGACGCCGCGGCGCAGCCCGCCGGGTCGAACGGGACATCCTCCGAAACGACGCCTTCGACGCCCTTCGGGACCGCCTCGGCGCCAACGGCTTCGCCGAGATGACCGCCCGCCGTATCGCCGCGGTGGCCGGCGACGTCACCGCCGATGGCCTCGGCCTCGACGACGAGGGACGGNCCGCCCTGGCCTCGTGCGACGTCGTCATCCACTCGGCCGCCGCGGTCAGCTTCGACTCCCCNCTGGACCTGGCCGTCGAGGTAAACCTGCTCGGCCCGGTCCGCATCGTGGAGACCCTCGCCGAACTCGGCGTGTCCCCCCATCTGGTGGCCGTGTCGACCTGCTACGTGGCCGGTAGTCGACGGGGCAGTGCCCCCGAGGAACCGGTCGACGCCAGCCCGTTCTTCGTGGACGTGGACTGGCGCACCGAAGTCGATGCGGCCCGGCGCATCCGCCGCGAGACCGAGACGGCGAGTCGCACCCCCGAGGCCTTGGCAGGCTTCCGCAAACAGGCCCACGGGGAGTTGGGCGCGGCCGGCGTGCCCAGCCTGGCCGCCAAGACCGAGCAGTTCCGCTCCCGGTGGGTCGACGACCGCATGGCCGAGGCTGGCGTGTCCCGGGCCTCGTCGCTGGGTTTTCCCGACGCCTACGCCTACACCAAGGCCCTCGGTGAGATCGCCACGGCCGAAGTGGCCGGCGACGTGCCGGTCAGCGTGGTCCGTCCGGCCATCATCGAGTCGGCCCTCGCCGAGCCGTCCCCGGGCTGGATCCGGGGCTTCCGGATGGCCGAGCCGGTCATCATCTCCTACGCCCGCGGCCTCCTGAAGGAGTTTCCCGGCGTCCCCGAAGGCACCATCGACGTCATCCCGGTCGACCTCGTGGTGGCCGCCATCTGCGCCGTGGCCGCCCGCGGCCCCCTCGGACCCAACGACGGCCCCGACATCGTCCAGGTGGCCTCCGGCGCCGTGAACCCGCTGCGCTACGGGAAGCTCGTGGACCTGGTCCGGGAGTGGTTCACCGAGCACCCCATCTACGACGACCTCGGCCAGCCCATTCCCGTGCCCGAGTGGTCGTTCCCGGGTCGNGGGCGNGTCAAGAAGCAGTTGGAGCGGGCCGGNACCATGCTGGACCGGGCCCAGAAGGTGTTCGACGTGCTCCCCGTGCGNGGCCGCCAGGCCGAGGTGGGCGCCCGNCTCGAGGAACAGCGCGAGATGGTGCGCCGTGCNGAGGGCTACGTCGANCTGTACGGCGCCTACGCCGAATGCGAGGCCGTCTACGGGCTGNACCGCCTGCTNGCCCTGTGGGACTCGCTGTCCGACGAGGACCGGGCCACNTTCTGCTTCGACCCCCGCGTCGTCGACTGGGACGTCTACGCCCCCGAGGTCCACCTGCCGTCGGTCGTCAAGGCCGGTCGGGTCCCCATGAAGCCTCCGGCCCGGGGTGGCGAGAGCCGCGAGGAGCGTCTGCGCCGCCAGGTGCTAGCCCCCGAACGCCACCTGGCCGCCTTCGACCTCGAGAACACTCTCATCGCCTCCAACGTGGTGGCCAGCTACGCCTGGTTGGGCAGCCGACGCCTCCGGGGCCGCGACCGAGCCCGCTTCGTGGCCGGCCTGGTGGCCGAAGCTCCCACCCTGATGTCACTGGACCGGAAGGACCGCAGCGACTTCCTCCGCTACTTCTACCGCCGCTACGAGGGCGCTCCCGTGGACCAGATCGGCCACGACGCCCTGGAGAAGTTCAGCGAGATGATCCTCGCCAAGTCGTTCCCGACGGCCATCCGTCGGGTGCGCGAGCACCGGACGCTTGGCCACCGGACCGTGCTGATCACCGGTGCGCTGGACTTCGTGGTGGAGCCGTTCCGGCCCCTGTTCGACCACATCGTGTCGGCCGAGCTCGGCGTCGTGGACGGCGCCTACGACGGCCGCCTGACCTCCGTGCCGCCCACCGGCGAGGCCCGGTACCAGGCGCTGGTCGACCACGCCGCGCAGCACGACCTCGACCTGCGCGAGTCGGTGGCCTACGCCGACTCGGCCAGCGACCTGCCCATGCTCGAGGCGGTCGGCTTCCCCGTCGCCGTCAACCCGGAGACCCGCCTGGCGGGCATCGCCCGCAAGCGGGGCTGGCTGGTCGAGGACTTCCGCAAGTCACCCGGCATGCACCGCAGCCCCCTGCCCCTGGCCCCCACCCTCCACTCGGGGACCAGTCGATGAGGCCCGGGGCGATGAGGTGGACTCGATGAAGGCGCTTCAGTTCCGTCGGAACCTGCCCCGCTACGCGGCAGCCCGTCTGGCCAGCGGCCTCGCCCCGGGACGCGGCTCGGCGGCCGGGCCGCTCAAGCTGGTCGATCTCGCGGAGCCCACGCCGCCCGGCCCGGACTGGGTGCGGGTCCGTCCCCG
>PBUO01000090.1 GCA_002727895.1 Acidimicrobiaceae bacterium
CGTCATCCCCGACGGCCCGGGCCGGACTCGGGAGACCTACGACTTCTTCTTCGAGACCGCCGAGTTGACCGAGGCCGAACAGGAGGCCATCCGCTACGTCGACGAGGTCCTCCAGGCCGAGGACATCGCGCTGGTGGAGAGCGTCCAGCGGGGCATGGCCACCCCGTCGTTCCGACAGGGCCGGATCGTCCACGACCCGTCGGGATCGGGGAAGTCCGAACACGCCGTGCACCACTTCCACNGCCTGCTCCTCGANGCCTACGGCTCCCTGGCTCCGACAAAGGGGCCGNCGGTCGAAGACTGAGGGCGGTCAGCCNGCAGCGGCCTCNCACTTCTGGAGGAGGGCNTCGAAGATCAAGTCTCCGCCACTCAGCAGCACCGAGTACTGNCCGGTCTGGAGGTTCCCGAAGCCGAAACTCCCTGCGTAGATCTTGTAGACGCCCGTCTGNCACAGCTGGACCGACACGAACGAGTTGGTCCCCANNTGGTCGTCGTTCATGGCCACGATGTCGCCCANCGGCCCGTGCACCTCCAGGTAGGTGTCGAAGTGGCTGGACNTCATCTGGATCTGCACCGACGAACCGGCGCGACCGAAGAAGATCCACTCGTCGGANACGCCCGGGTGCTTGAAGTCCTGGACCTGCTTATCGGGGAGCAGCATCTCGACGGTGACGATGGTCGTAGTCGGTACCACTGTCGTAGTGGGCGGAACCGGAAGGTACGACAGGGCCATCTCCCGGTCGATCAGGGCCCGCATGTGCCGTTCAAAGGTGGCCGGTCCGTACGTCCAGTCGGCGTCCATACCCAGCACGATCTGGAGGACCTGGACCCGCTCACTGGTCTCCCACCAGCCGTAGTCGTCGGTCAGCACCGCCACCTCGTCGATCTCCGGGGTCGGTTCCTCGGCCTCCGGGTCCACGGGCAGGATCGGCTCCAAAGTCGTCGTGGTCGTCACGGTGGGAACGAGCGAGGTCGTGGCCCGCACCGGCTCGGTTGTGGTCGGCGGCAGCGTCGTGGCGACGGTTCCCGACGGTTCGATGGTCGACGGCACCACCGTGGTCACTGTCGACGTGGCGGGCGAGGCATCCACCGTGGTCGACGGGACGGTGTCGGGTGCCGTAGTCGCCGGCACCGTGGCCGCCGGCACCGTGGTCGGCACCACCACGACTTCCGAATCACCACCGAACACCCCGGNGACGAGGGCGACGACCAATCCGGCCAGCACCACCGAGCCCGCCACCAGTACCCGGGTCCGGGTCTGGTGNCGCTCCCGCTCCTGCTGCTGGCGGTCNTCNGCCTCCTTGAGCTGGTTGGCCACCTTCTCNCGGTCGGCCTCGGCGGACTCCAGCTGCTCGAGGACCCGGGCCCGTTCGGCNCGGGCCGCCTCCTTCTCCCGTTCGATCTGCTCGGCCGCCTTGCCGGCCGTCTCCCGCTCACGCTCTTGGGAGGCCTGCTCCGAGGCCTCGAGCTCCTCCTTGAGGCGCGCGATCTCCTCACGGCTCTCGCGGAGCTTCATGTGGAGGTAGTTGTTCTTGGCCATCAGGTGGTCGCCCTTCGGGGCGCGTCGGGAGGAGTCGGAAAGTCCATGCTGCCCGCTCGACGGAGCCGGCGCTCCCCGCCGGCGTTCATCGCCGTCGGGTCGGCCATTCTGGCGCCGCCTNGGACCATCACCACCACCCCATCGGGCCCAGCATGGTGGCGTCCGGTCGATCCGGGGTGGATCGGACCGGTCATCGCACCAGCACCCGGAGCACGTCGGACGGCTCGCCGGCACCCAGCGCGTTCTCGTAGGTGACCCGGACCAGGTACTCCTGGCCCGACACCAGGCCTCCGATACGGGCCGTGGTGGTGGACGACCCGGCCTCGAACGCCTGCCATCCATCGCTCCCGGCCTGCGCCAGGTCCACCCGGACCAGGGTGATCGGCGACCCGCCNTCNGACGGTCGCTGCCAGCGGAAGACCAGGCTNGACTCCTCTCCGACCACCATCAGNCCGGTCGCCNGCCCGGGCACCGTGGCCGGNGTCGCCTCCANCGAGCGGGTTCGGCTGGTGCCNATGTCCGTTACGACCAACACTCGGAATCGGTACGCCGTCCCGTTCCGGAGCCCGTGCACGGTCGCCTCGTCGGCCGTCCCGACCTCGCCGTCTACCCGGTCCCAAGACGACCCATCGTCGAGCGAGTACTCGATCCGGTGGTCGAGCACAGGGGAACCGCCGTCGTGGGCCGTCGGCGTCCACGAGAGCGTCNCCTCGCCGTCGCCGACGGTAGCCGTCAGGTCAGTGACCGGATCAGGACGACCGGCCACGGCGGTCACCACTTCCCCGGCCGGTCCACGGCCCACGGCGGTCACCGCGGCGACCCGGAAGTCCTCNCGGGCACCGTTCACGAGGCCGGANACGAGCGCCGCGGTGTCCGTCGACGTCCCCTCGTCCACCACCACCCACCCGCCGTCGACCTGACGCTCCACCACGTAGTCGAGGANCGGCGATCCCCCGTCGTCGGCCGGNGCCGCCCAGGCGAGANGCACCGTGCCGTCTCCGGTGACCGCCACCAGGCCGGTCGGTGCATCCGCCTGCCCGACCACCACAGTGACCGCGGCCGAGGCCGGCCCCGTCCCCCGTCCGTTCACTGCCATCACGCGGAACTCGAGAATCGACTCGTTGGCCAGGCCGGTCACCGTCAGGTCGGTCCCGGTGGTCGTCCCATCGTCAACGGTCGTCCACGTCACCCCGTCGGCCGAGTACTGGACCACATGGTCGACCACCGGGTCGTCGGCCGCCGAGTACGCCGCCTCCCAGGAGAGGACAGCCACCCCATCACCGCCCCGACCCTGCAGGCCNGTGGGGGCAGCGGGCGGCCCGACGGGGGACACGGTGACCTGCATGGGCCCCAGGCTCCGTCCCATGGCNTCGACCGGCGTGACGTGGAAGGTGTANGTCCGTCCGTTCACCAGCCCGTCGACCGTGTGGCTGGGCTCGGCGAGGTTCTGCACGGTCTGCCANGGGTCGCCCACCCGGGCCTCGATCCAGTCCGCATGACCGCTCACCCGGCTGGCCACGTTCGGATAGGTGGGGTCGGCGCAGGCCCCGGACAACCCGTACGACGTCACGCCGNCCACCCGCAGCATCCCCATCTCGGCGGTGACCGGCCCGCCACTGTCCCCGCCGCACGCCCCGACGCCGGCTGGCCCGCCGAGGCAGAGCTCATCCCCAGAGCGGAAGCCCCGCCAACTCCCGCAGTAGTCCTCGCCCGGCCCACCCAGGACCCGGCCGGTCGATGCCTTCAGGATCGACTCATACCGTTCGCTGTCAACCGTCACCGCGCCCCAGCCCGCCACCTCGACCGCTGTCCCAGCCAACGGGAGGTCTCCGTCCTCCTGCCAGGGGATCGGCGTGCCGTCGCCATCTGCGGCCAGCNCCACCAGGCCGATGTCGTGCAGGATCCGGTCGGCGTCGTAGGCCTCGTGGAGGTGGAGGGCCACCACCTCCATCCGGTCGTCGGCAGTCACCTCGTCGAGGTCGGCCACCCCGACCACCGCCTCGACATCGCCGACCTCCTTGTCGTCGATGCAGTGGGCGGCGGTCAGCACCCACCGTGGGGCAACCAGCGTGCCCCCGCAGTAGTGGGCCTGGAAGGCGTCGGGCTGTCCGGACACCAACAGGGCGACCACGTGGGTCCGATCGCCTTCCGGGACCTTGTCCCCGCCCACGATATTGGGCAGGCGGACACCGGCCAGCCGGTGAGCCGATCGGAGGGCCGACACCGACGGGGGCACGGACGGGGCCAAAGTCGGAGGACGCTGCCGTGCCTTGGCTCCCCGGATGACGGCGGTCCCTGAAAGCACCCTCGTCTCGTCGTAGTAGACGAGCGAGTACGACTCCGCTTCGTCGGTCCCGATCCACGACAGGTGGACGAGCCGATCCCCGGCGGTGGCCGCCAGGCCGTCGGCCTCGACCACCACGATGGCGGCCATGGGCGCCGCCGAGGCGACTATCGACCAGAGGCCCGAGCCGACCGCGTTCGTGGCCTGGACCCGGAAGCGATGGGCCACTCCGTTCCGGAGCCCATCGACCGTCACTCCGCGGACCGAGCCCTTCACGTCGACCGGTGTCCAAGATGCGTCCCCGTCCCCAGCTGAGACCTCGTGATGTTCGATCCGGAAACCGGTGATAGCCGAGCCTCCGCTGACCGGAGCGGTCCACGAGACGTCCACCGCGGCGTCCCGGGCTTCGACCTTCAGGTCGGCAGGACGGCCGGGGGGCAGGACATCCCCGTCGACCAGGCCCCACTCGCCCGTCGCCTCCACCTCGAGGATGCGGGCACCGGTGGGAATCCGGAGGCGGCTCACCATGCCACCCTCGGCGGAAGCCACCTCCACAGCAGAACCGCCGTCGAAGCCACGGGTCCGGACGACCATCGTCCCCGGTCCGACGTTCCGGAAGCGCAGGGCATCACCCCGGAGGTCCGCCGGGACGAGGAGCACCTGGTCGCCGAACGCAAGGGTGCTCCCGTCCCCTCCGACCTCCGGCCGCGAGGTAAGGGACTCGAACGACAAGGTCCACTCACCGTCGGCCACGACGGCCAACGAGGCCATCGAGCCGGGGTCCTCCACGAGGACGCGCCCCGAGGTGGTCCCCGTCCTGTCCACAACGACCTCCACCTCCTCGCCGGACAGGTCCCGGGCCACCACCCGGAACGACCCGGCACCGGTGTGGGAGTAGGCCACGACGTGGTGGTCGACCGGCGGCGGTTCGTCGAGGAGCACCGTCTGGTCCCCGTTTCCATCCACCTCGGTCGACGCCGTCTCCACCGGGGGCATGGCGTCGGCGACCGGGAGACGTTGGGCGTCGGTGCCGTTCCGGGCGGCGTCCAGGCCGGCGAAAAAGGCCAGGATCGTCGCCCCGAAGGACTGGGCCTGCTCGCGGCTGACACAGTAGTGGTCGGCCACCCGATCCAGCACAGCGAGGTCGGTGCCCGTCCACGTGGTGGCGAAGCGGTGCGGGCGGTAGGGATCGAGTTGGGCCGCCAGACCGAGGTCGCACTCCGACTCGGTCCGCCCGGAGAGCTGCAGGATGAAGTCGACGACCCCGACGCCGACCTTCTGCATTTCGGCCGGCGTGTCATAGCCGAGGTGGTCGGTGGCCCACTGGAGGTCCACCAGATCGGCCTCGCCGTACCCGGTGCCCACGACATCGGCCCGGGCCGGCTCGACGCCCAGGCCGAACAGGACGGCCGACGACGCCACGAGGGCAAGGATGGCGAACCGGAGTCGGCGGACGGCCGACACCGCAGCCCTCAAGGGGAGGTCGGTCGGTGGCTGCACCGGAACTCCCGTCTGCTCGTCACCGGCGAACCCCACCCTAGGCTCCGGCCATGTCCACCAACCCGGCAGTCGACGCTCCTCCAGCCGACCCCGCCGACATGGCTTTCGCCGTGGAGATCGCCCGGGCCGCCGGTGCCCTGACCCTGGAGCTCTTCCAGAACCCCGGCCTCCACGTGGAGGGAAAGGACGACGGGACGCCGGTCACCGCGGCGGACCGGGGCGCCGAGCGACTCCTCCGAGAGCGGATCTCGGCCGCCCATCCGGGCGATGCCGTGGTCGGCGAGGAGGAGGCTGATACCGACGGAACCTCGGGCCGGACGTGGATCCTCGATCCGATCGACGGTACACAGTCTTTCGTCCACGGCGTCCCGCTGTACGCCAACCTGGTCGCCCTGGAGGACGAGCACGGCCCGGCTGTCGGGGTCATCAACGTTCCCGGCCTCGACGAGTGTGTGTGGGCCGGGAGGGGCCTGGGCTGCTTCGTGGACGGCCAGCCGGCCCGCGTCTCCGACCGGACCGACCTCCATGGCGCGTGCATCGTGACCAGCGGCGTCGACTACTGGCCGTCAGCGGACCGCCTAGACGCCTTCGTGGGACGGGGCGCGGTGATCCGCACGTGGGGCGACGCCTACGGGTACGTGCTGGTGGCCACCGGTCGGGCCGACGCCATGGTCGACCCAGTCGTGAACCGGTGGGACGTGGCGCCGATGCTGACCATCCTCCCGGAGGCCGGTGGCGTGTTCTGCGACCTGTCAGGCCGGGTCAGCGCCGAGGGTGGCGACGCCCTGGCCACCAACGCCGCCCTAGTCGGCCAGGTCCTGGACCTCGTCGGTCGCTGACCCGCCGGAACACCGTCCCCACCGGGGCGCCCACCGTCAGCTAAGGGCCCGCTCTCCTTCGAACACCTGCGCCTCCAGCCCTCGCCCGGCCAGGTCGTGGAGGAAGTCCACTGGCTCGACCATCTCGCCGAGCCCAGCCATGCCGCAGACCCGGTGGCGGCCGGACAGGATCCACTCGACGGCAATGGCCGCCACCGTCGCCGCTGCGACCGCCGGTCGCTCAGTCGCTCCCAGCACCGCCACATCGCTGGCGTCTCCCCGTCGGCCCCGGACCTCCACCCGGATCGCACCCGTTCCGCCCTCGGTGTGGGGCGGCGAGAGCATGGGCAGGGGCGCGGTGAGCCGGTCGCGCCGGGTAGCCGCCATCCGGGCCGTGATCCGCTCCACCTCGGGCAACGCATGGTGCAACAGGACCGGGTCGGGCAGGGCCGCCCGATAGCAGTCCCGTGGACCGACCGGGTCGGGGAACCAGAACAACTCCCGTCCCGAACCCCCGGGCCGGCGGACCCAGGTCCCACCGTCGTCGCCACCCCGCCAGTCATAGGACCGGCGGCTGAGGGCCCGGTGGTGGACCAGGGCACAGGCCGGCCCACCGGTGCCCGCCTTAGCCACGTGGACCTCGTCCACCTCGTCGAACCAGGCCGCGGCGTGGACGGCCAGTACGCAGGAGAGCCCGGGCCCGAATCCGGATCCCACCGCCACCGGCACCCCGGCCCGCTCGGCATCGCCGGCCAGGCGCAGCACAGCGACCGTCTCGGCCAGGCCGTCGCCGACCAGCACAGCGGGTCGACCGGCCTCGATGGACGCCGCGGTGGCCTCCACCTGGGTTCCCCTCGGAGTCGCCACCACCACCAGATCGGCCTCCAGGCGACCGGGGAACGGGGCGTGTTCGACCACCACTCGCGAGCCCAGGGCACGCGACGCCCCGGCCAGTCGGTCGGGCTCCACGTCACGCAGCACGATCCGGTCGACGGCGTCCGACGCCAAGAGCCGACGGGCAACCCGGGCGCCCACGGCTCCCGCCCCGAGGACGGCGATGCAGCTCATAATGCGCAGGTCATGGTCGGACCACGCCCGGAATCATCGTCGCTCCGGACCGGCAAGGGGACGCCATCCACCAGATCGGCGGGGGATGCCTTCGCCACCGCGGATCCGCAGGGCGGCCGCCACGGCGGCGGCCACGCCCACCGCGGCCAAGGCTTGTCGGATGGCGTGCATGGACGTGGGGCTAGCTGGAATCGAACCAGCGACCTCACCCTTATCAGGGGTGCGCTCTACCCGACTGAGCTATAGCCCCGGAGACTCGGAG
>PBUO01000091.1 GCA_002727895.1 Acidimicrobiaceae bacterium
TGCCCTCCACGATGGGCCAGGTCATCTGGCGGACATAGTCGCCGGCCGGAGGTTCGACCTTGATCACGTCGGCGCCCAGGTCGGATAGGAAGGTGGCCACGAGGCCGGGACCGAGCAGCGAGTTCTCCAGCACCTTGAGGCCGGCCAGCGGTCGGTTGGCATCGCCCATGTCGTGAGGTTCCTCCGGTGTGGGACGGGGCCGATGGGGCCCGCCCGGCGAGAATCTGACGGTCCGTCAGATTACCTGCCGCGGGCACCGACCGTTGCCTCCGGAGGTCGATCCTCCGGCAACCCCGAGGAGAACGACGGTCCCTAGGCTCGGACCGTGCGCGACCCCGGCTACCTCCTCCACAGCATGGCCATGCAGCAGCGCGGCGCGCAGGGCGTGGGCCGCGCCACCCGCAGGCGGGTCTGGGGCTTCGCCCGCCCCCACCGCCGCCTCATCGCCGGCTTTCTGGCCTGCGTGGTCACCGGCTCGCTGCTCGGCGTAGTCCCACCGCTGCTGTTCCGGGAGATCATCGACGACGCCATCCCGTCAGGCGACCGCGGCCACCTGACCGTGCTCGGAGCGTTCATCGTCGGTGCGGCGCTGGCCCAGGCCGCCCTGTCGTTCGCCCAGCGGTGGGCATCTGCCCGGGTCGGCGAGGGACTCATCTTCGACCTGCGGGTGGCGCTGTTCGACCACGTCCAGCGTCTCCCCCTCTCGTTCTTCACCCGCACCCAGACCGGCGCCCTGGTCAGCCGCCTCAACAACGACGTGGTCGGTGCCCAACGGGCGCTGACCGGCACGCTGGGCACCGTGGTGTCCAACGGCATCACGGCCATCACCACGCTGACCACCCTGCTGGTGCTGGAGTGGCGGATCACCCTGCTGGCCCTCGTGCTGGTTCCGGCCTTCGTCCTGCCGGCCCGACGGGTGGGGCTCAAGGTGGCCGAGATCACCCGCGAGGGCATGGACCTCAACGCGTCGATGAACGCCACCATGACCGAGCGGTTCAACGTGTCGGGCGCCCAGTTGGCCAAGCTCTACGGCCGCCCCTCCGAGGAGACCGCGGGCTTCGCAACCCGTGCCGGACGGGTCCGCGACATCGGCATCCGCAGCGCCCTGTACAGCCAGGCCTTCATCATCTCGCTCACCACCCTCGGTGCCCTGGGCACCGCGGTGGCCTACTGGGTGGGCGGCTCGCTGGCCATCAACGGCACCATCACCATCGGCACCCTGGCCTCCATGGGCGTCCTCGTGGCCCAGCTCTACGGCCCCCTGGCCCAGCTCACCAACGCCCGGGTGGACGTCATGTCGGCCTTCGTGTCGTTCGAGCGGGTCTTTGAGGTGCTCGACGCGCACGACCCCCTGGCCGACGCCCCCGACGCCGAGCCGGTCGACCGCCTCGACGGCCACCTGGCCTTCCGGGGCGTCTCGTTCCGCTACCCGGGGCTGGACCAGGCCTCGGTGCCGTCGCTGGAGGTGGAGACCGCCCCCGGTACCGCCGGCCGGACCGTGCTCCACGACCTCGATGTCGACGTGGCCCCGGGGCGAATGCTAGCCGTGGTCGGCCCGTCGGGATCGGGAAAGAGCACCATGGCCTCGCTCATCCCGCGCCTCTACGACGTGGACGCCGGCGCCGTCACCCTCGACGGACGCGACGTCCGCACGCTGCGCCAGGACGACCTGCGGGCCCGGATCGGCATCGTCACCCAGGACCCCCACCTCTTCCACGACACCGTGCGGTCCAACCTGCGCTACGCCCGCCCCGACGCCACCGAGGCCGAGATGGACGAGGCCTGCCGGGCGGCCCGCATCCTCGACGTGGTCCGCGGCCTGCCCGAGGGCTACGACACCATGGTCGGCGAGCGGGGCCACCGCATGTCCGGTGGCGAGAAGCAGCGCCTGGCCATCGCCCGACTACTCCTCAAGGACCCGGCGATCGTGGTGCTCGACGAGGCCACCAGCCACCTCGACACCGAGAACGAGGCCGAGGTGCAGCTGGCCCTGGCCGCCGCGCTGGAGGGCCGCACCTCGGTGGTCATCGCCCACCGGCTGTCCACCATCGTCGACGCCGACGAGATCGTGGTCCTGGACGAGGGCCGGATCGTCGAACGGGGCCGCCACCCCGAACTCCTGGCTACCGGCGGCCTGTACGCCGACCTGTGGTCTGCCCTCGTCCGCGGCGACGCGGTCGCCGACACCTGACCAGCGGTCCGCCGGAATCGGGCCTCCGGGCGGCCGGCCGGTACCGTCCCGGTATGGCTTCCTCCGCTAAATCCCCGATCGTGCTTCTGGCCGGGGCCCGCACTCCGATGGGTCGGTTCCAGGGCGGGCTGTCGTCCCGGACGGCCACCGACCTGGGTGCCACCGCCATCGCTGCGGCCATCGAACGGTCCGGAATCGGGTCCGACGACGTCGACTTCGCCTACCTCGGCAACGTGGTGGCCGCCGGCACCGGCCAGGTCCCGGCCCGCCGGGCCGCCGCAGACGCCGGCATCCCCCTGACCGTGCCCAGCACCCTGCTGAACCGGGCCTGCCTCTCGGGCATGCACGCCATCCACCTGGCCTCGCAGATGGTCCGCCTCGGCGAAGCCGAGGTGGTGGTCGCCGGCGGCATGGAGTCGATGACCAATGCCCCGTACCTGCTCACCAAGGCCCGGGCCGGCTACCGGATCGGCGACGGCGCCCTCGTCGACTCGATGATGCACGACGGCCTGACCTGCACGCTGGAGCACTGCGCCATGGGCGAAGCCACCGAGCGCTACGCGGCGGCCCTCGGCCTCGAGCGCGGCCCTCAGGACGCC
The DNA here is from genome assembly GCA_002727895.1 of Acidimicrobiaceae bacterium. Lineage (GTDB taxonomy): Bacteria > Actinomycetota > Acidimicrobiia > Acidimicrobiales > MedAcidi-G1 > UBA9410. Next base: position 2,791 of record PBUO01000091.1, read on the forward strand.
TTCGCTGCGGCCTCCCACGAACGGGCGGCCAGGGCCCAGAAGGACGGCCTACTGGCCGACGAGATCGTGCCCGTCGCCATCCCGCAGCGGAGGGGCGAGCCGCTGGTGGTGGCCGACGACGAGGGCATCCGGCCCGACGCCGACGCCGAGTCGATGGGCCGTCTCCCGGCCGCCTTCGTGCCCGACGGCAACGTCACGGCCGGCAACGCCTCGCAGATCTCCGACGGCGCGGCGGCCTGCGTGGTCACCACCATGGACCGGGCCGAGGCGCTCGGCGTGGCCCCGCTGGCCGAGGTGGTGTCACACGGCCAGGTGGCCGGTCCGGACGCCAGCCTCCTCCACCAGCCGTCCAACGCCATCGCCCTGGCCCTCGAGAAGGCGGACATGGCGGTCGGCGACCTGGACCTGTTCGAGGTCAACGAGGCCTTTGCCGCGGTGGCCCTGGCCTCGATGGACGCCCTCGGCGTGCCTGACGACGTCGTGAACGTGAACGGCGGCGCCATCGCCCTCGGCCACCCCATCGGCATGTCCGGCACCCGCATCACCCTCACGCTGGCCCACGAACTGAAGCGGCGCGGCGGAGGCACCGGAGCGGCGGGGCTGTGCGGCGGTGGCGGCCAGGGTGAGGCCCTCGTCCTGAAGGTCGCAGCATGAAAGAGACGAGCGCTCCGGTCGTCCGGGTCGCCCAGGGCGAACTTCGTGGGCGGACCCGCAAGGGAGCCCAGTTGTTCGCAGGAATCCCCTATGCAGCGCCCCCGATCGGCGACCGCCGCTTCCGCGCCCCCGAGCCTCCCGAGCCCTGGAAGGGCATGCGCGACGCCCGACGGTTCGGCCCAGCCGCACCCCAACTTCCCGGCGAGGGCCTCACCAATCGGATCGCCGTCGCATGGGACGAGGACTGCCTGACCCTGAACGTGGTCACGCCGTCCTGCGGGCCGTCGGAACGCGATGGCGCCCTGAGGCCGGTCTACGTCTGGATCCACGGCGGCGCCTACAAGCACGGTCAGGGCTCGGTGCCGTGGTACGACGGCACGTCGTTCGCCACCCGGGGCGACATCGTCGTGGTCACCATCAACTACCGGCTCGCTGCTCTCGGGTTCTGCGACCTCGGCGCGCACCTGGGCGACGACTTCGCCACCTGCGGCATCAACGGAACCCTCGACCAGGTGGCCGCCGTCCGGTGGGTCCGCGAAAACGTCGCGGCGTTCGGCGGCGATCCGGAACGCATCACCATCGGCGGCGAGTCGGCGGGGGCGTTCAGCGTGTCGAACCTGCTGGCCATGCCGTCCACCGAAGGGCTGTTCCACCGAGCCATCGCCCAGAGCGGAGCACTGCACCACACCTTCGACCCAGTCGACGGCAAGGAGATCGCCGACGACTTCCTGTCCGCTCTCGGCAATCCGACGGCCGACGAACTGATGTCCCTACCCATCGAGGCAATCCTCGACGCCCAGGAGCGGGTCAGTTCGGAGCGGGGTCAGGACACCGGCCGCAGCCAGGAGCCCTTCTATCCGGTATGGGGCCACGGCCTCCTCCCGGCCGACCCTCGTGACCTGGTGGCCGCCGGCCACGGATCCGAGGTCCCACTGCTGACCGGCACCAACGAGGACGAACTGTCGCTGTGGGGCGTCACGACGATGGACGCTGACGGCCTGGCCGACCTGGTGGCGCGGACCACGGACGATCCCGACGCCATGCTCGAGGTCTACCGGCGCCGTCTCGGCGACGAGAGGTCTGACGAGGTGGCACCGGGTTGGCTGGCCTGTGCCATCGGTTCGGACAAGGTGTTCACCATGCCTGCGATCCGGCACGCCGAGTACCGCCACGCCCACGGCGGCGACACCTGGATGTACCGGTTCTCGTGGGACTCCCGGGCCTTCGATGGCCTGTTCGGCGCCGCCCACGCCCTGGAGATCCCGTTCACCTTCAACACCATCGACCAGCCTGGTGTCGACGTGTTCATCGGTCCCGGGGAACCGCCCACCGTGCTGGCCGACAGGATTCACGACGCCTGGATCGCCTTCATCCGCGACGGCGACCCGTCGACTGCCGACCTGGGAGAGTGGCCCCGCTACGACCCGGACAGCCGGGTGGTCATGGACCTCGACGACGAGTGCGGCCTGCTGAACGACCCGAGGCCGGAAGAGCGGAGAGCCTGGGTGGGAATCGTCCGTTGAGCGGCACGCCGAAGAAGGTTCTCGTGATGGGGGGCACCCAGTTCAACGGGCTGGCCCTGGTTCACGAGTTGGTCCGCCAGGGCCACGACGTCACCATCGTCAACCGCGGCCGGACAGAGGCTCCGCTGCCCGACAGGCTGAACCGCCTCTACGCGGACCGCACCGACCACGACCAGATGCGTGACGTGCTCGGCGGGCTCGAGTTCGACGCCGTGTACGACATCAGCGGCTACCACCCCGACGACGTGGCGCTCATGATGGAGCTCTTCGAGGGACGCACCGGTCGGTACGTGTTCGCCAGCTCCACGGTGGTCTACGCGGCGTCCGACCACCTGCCCATCACCGAGGACCACCCAGTGGAGCGCGGCGCCCCACAGATCGAGTACGGCGCCAACAAGCTCCTGTGCGAGGACGCCCTGATGGCCGCCCACGCCGAGCGCGGCTTCCCGGCCACCGTCGTGTACTTCTCGATGGTCTATGGGCCCCGCAACATCATCCCGGACCGCGAACAGCGCATGTTCGCCCGCCTGGAGGCCGGCCGGCCGGTGATGGTCCCGGGCGATGGCACCACGGTGTCACAGGTCGGCCACGTCGACGACCAGGCCCGGGCCCTGGCCGCCCTGCTGGACGCCTCGGCCACCCTGGGTCGCCGGTACAACCTGACCGGGAAGGGCTTCCAGACCGACCTGGGCTACGTGGCCACCACCGCCGCCCACCTCGGCGTGGACCCCGACGTGCGGTCCATCCCGGCCGACGTCATGGACGCCCTGTGGGACGGCGAGGTCGAGATATCCGTGGACAGCGGGTCGCGGCAGAACATCGACATCCGGACCAGCGACGAGGCCCGCAGGCGGCAGCAGTCGGTCCGCCACCGCTTCAAGTTCGCCTCGGTGGTGCCCCGCCTGGCGCCGAACATCCACCGCTGGAACCGCAACGTGGTGTTCGGCATCGACGCTCTGAAACGGGACACCGGCTGGGAGCCCGAGCACGACCTGGCGTCGATGGTGGCCCAGACACATGCGTGGCATCATGAGACTGGTGGCCGCGAGTTCGACTGGTCCTACGAGGACGAGCTCCTCAAGATGATCTAGCGGCTCTGGCACTAGCTGGAAGCCGGACCTGCTGATCAATTGCGTGACGGCCATATCGCCGTTCAACGTCGACATGGCCGTCAAGGCACGAATCGAAGACGATCCGGGCGACCACCACAGTCCGTGCAAACGGGCTCCTAGACCCGAGGGAGGTGGCAGGCCACGAAGTGGTCCCCGTCCATTTGCTGCATCTCGGGTTCTTCAGTCGCACACTTCTCGATCGCCAACGGGCACCGGGTCCGGAACCGACAGCCCGATGGGGGTTCGGTCGGAGAAGGAATGTCGTCACCGAGGACGGCGTCGGCAACGCCAACCGATCTGGCCGGTTCGGGAGCCGACGCGAGCAGCGCCCTGGTATAGGGATGAGCCGGTGCCTCGTAGAGGCGGTCGGCGTCGCCGACCTCGCAGATCTTCCCCAGGTACATCACGACGACCCGATCGCTCACGTTGCGAACAACCGACAGGTCGTGGCTGATGAACACGAGACTCAGGTCATAGCGGACCTTCATGTCCTCCAGCAGGTTCAGGATCTTCGCCTGGACCGAGACGTCGAGGGCCGAGACCGGCTCGTCACAGATCAGGATTTCCGGGTCCACGGTCAACGCACGGGCAATGGAGATCCGCTGGCACTGCCCCCCGGAGAACTGGTGGGGTCGGTGCGACGCTGCCGCTGCCGGGTCTATCCCGACCGCGTGGAGTACTTCGTCGACTCGCTCCCTGCCTTCGGTCCCGATGCCGCCGTCGGACCAGATCTCGAGCCCCTCGCTGACGATGTCCCGGACCCGACGTCGCGGGTTCAAGGACGAGATCGGATCCTGAAAGATCATCTGGAGTCTCGGCCGCACATCGCGTAGTTCGTTAACTGAGAGGCCGGTCAGGTCGACCTCATTTTCCGAGTCGGGGTCGAGCATCACCCGTCCACTGGTGGGCGGTGGGAGCTGGACTAGGGCTCGAGCCGTCGTCGACTTACCACAGCCGGATTCTCCGACAATGCCCAGCGTCTCGCCCCTCAGCAGGTCGAAAGAGACGTCGGACACTGCGTGGACCACACGATTGCGACCGACCGGGAATTCCTGGACGAGGTTCTCCACCCGGAGGATGGCGTCCTCGCCGCCACGGAGTTGGACGGTGCCGCGACCTGCCATCAGGCCTGCTCCACCGGACCGTCGGCCACCGCACCGACGGGCACTCCAGAGTGATGGATCTCCAGCCCGGCCGCCGTGTGGCCCCGCGCAGCATTGGCAGCCAGGGCCTCGGCGGCGGCTGGAGTGCCGACCGGCGTATGGCACGCAACCTGGTGGTCGTCACCAAGGGCTTTCAGAAGTGGGCCCTGCGCCACGCACCGGTCAGTCGTGTAGCGACACCGATCCGCGAACGGGCACCCGGTGGGCGGGCTGGTGGTGACCGGCGGTTGGCCGGGAATGGGCATCAGGCGCGTATGGCCGGCCGAGTTGATCTTCGGGATGGTTTCAATCAGCGCCTCGGTGTAGGGGTGGCCCTGCTGGGAGAAGATCTCCTCGGTGGGAGCCTCTTCCATGGTCCGGCCGGCGTACATGACCATCACCTCGTCGGTCCGGCCCTTGACGACCCCGAGGTCGTGGGTGACGAGGATCATCGACATCCCCCGCTCGGCACGGAGGTCGTCGAGCAGGTCCAAGATGTGCTTCTGGACGGTGACGTCCAAGGACGTCGTGGGTTCATCGGCGATGAGTACCCGTGGTTCGCAAGCCAGAGCTGCTGCGATCACCACCCGCTGGCGGAGGCCTCCTGATAGTTGGTGGGGGTATTCGTCGATCCTTCTTCCCGGTTCGGGAATCCCCACCTGTTCGAGGAGGTCGCCTGCTTGGCGACGGGCTGCCGTTCTGGTCTGCCCGAGGTGATAGCGCAATGACTCGGCGATCTGTTCGCCGACCTTCTTGACCGGATTGAGCGATGTCATCGGATCCTGGAAGACCATGGAGATCTCGACGCCCCAGAGGTGCTTCTCGGCCTTCCGCCCGGCGCCCAGTGCACGCAGGTCCTGGCCATCGAAGTTGACCGAACCATCGACCAGGGCATAGGAGGGAAGAAGGTTCATCAGGGTCTTNGCCGTCACCGTCTTTCCGGAACCGGATTCACCGACGATTCCCATGGATTGGCCGGCTTCGAGGTCGAACGACACCCCGTCGACGGCGTGCACCATCCCGATCGGCGTCGGGAAAACCACCCTCAGGTCCCGGACGCTCAGCAACGGTGCTTGTCGACCGGTCATCGCCCTAGGCCTGTTTCTCGGACGTTGAAGAAGTCGCGGAGGTAGTCNCCGATGTAGTTGATCGACGCGAGGGTGAGGAACATCACGGTGATGGGGCCGAAGGCGACCCACGGGGAGTCACGTAGGACCCTGCTTCCCGCACCGTTGCGAATGAGCTTCCCCCATGTCTCTCCCTTCTCCAGCGAGAGGCCGAGGAACGCAAGGCCACCTTCGGCCACGATGGCCGCGGCCACTCCCAGGAGCACCAGGGCTCCCATGGGGATCACCACGTTGGGAAGGAGCTCTCGAAAGAGGATGCGAGAATTCCGCGCTCCAAGAGTCCTGGCTGCGATCACGAACTCCCTTTCGGCGAAGCTCATCGTCGCGGCACGGGCCAACCGTCCCACCGGTGCAATGCCGGCAACGGCCAGCGTGACCGAGATGGTCAAGACACTTCGATCGATCAACGAAATTATGAGGATCACCAGCACCAGGCCGGGGAAGGACAGGAGGGCGAGGAAGAGAAACGAAGCGAGTCGGTCGAACCATCCCCTCACCAGGCCGGCAACCATTCCTATGGCTCCACCAACGATGAAACTCATNGCGACGCTCATGAAGCCAACAGCCAGGGAGACACGTGCCCCGCTGATGATCCGCGAGAACATGTCGCGGGCATCCTGGTCCGTTCCGAACCAGTGGTCGGCCGACGGCGGGTAGGGCGGACGTTCCCCGGGTCGGATGAAGTAGTCGGTGGGATCCTTGAGGGGAAGAACCGGACCGAGCAGAGCCGCACCGACTATGAGGACCATCCAGCCCGTCGGGAGCCAGAAGCCCAGGCCGAGTCGACGCCCCTTGACCACTTCAAACGCCTCATCCATCGAGGGTCCGGCTGTGAGCTTCACTGTCGGACCCTGGGGTCGATGACCGAGTAGAGGGCGTCGACGACGAAGTTCATGACGACGAATCCTGCGGTCAGGATCATCACCAGGGCGAGTACGACGGGGAAGTCCTCACGGTAGATCGATTCGACGAACAACGTTCCGATCCCCGGGATTCCGAAGATCAGTTCCACGATGAGGGCTCCACCGAATATGCCGCCGGCGTTGATCCCGAAAAGGGTGACCACCGAGAACAGCGACGGTCGCAGGGCATGCCGAAAGAGGATGTGCCTCCGAGGCAGGCCCTTGGCCCGGGCCATCAGGATGAAGTCCTCCTGGAGGGTGGTGATCATGTCGGTCCGCAGGAGTCGCTGGTAGATGGCGGACCCGGTCAGGGCCAGGGTCAATGCCGGAAGGACCAGTTGGTGCATGCGTTGCCAGAAGGGGTCACCGGCGTCGAACCTGAAGGGCAACCATCCGAGGCGGAGGCCAACTACGTAGTAGAGGACCACAGCGAGGGCGAAGTTGGGTATCGACACGAGGCCGAACGCGACTCCGGTTGACACGCGGTCTCGCGCCGTTTCCGATCTCGAACCCGACCACACGCCCCACGGGATCCCGATGGCCAGAGTGAAGGCCATGGCCATTCCCGAGAGGGCCAATGTCCTGGGAAGCCGCTCTGCGATCACCTCGCTCACCGGTGGTTGTCCGGAAGCTGAGAACCGGACTCCGAAGTCTCCAGTGGCGAAGTCGCCGAGCCACCGGACGTAGCGTTCAGGAAGCGGCCGATCGAGGTAGAACTGCTCTTTGGCGGCTTGGATCTTGGCGAGGTTCTCCGGATTTTCGGTGTCGCCGGCAATCGGACCGAGGATGTTGAACAGCGGATCGCCCAGGAGGTTCATCGCTCCGAACGTGAGCATGGACACCGCGAGCAAGAGCGCGATGAGCATGCCCACCCGGAGACCCCAGAATCTCATCTCGTCTGACCAGTCGTTACCGGAGTTCCTGGCTGCTCCCGTCCTTGGTCGGGATCAGTCCTCTGCGAGCCAAATGGAACGGGCAGAAATGACCCCGTCGTTCGGACAGAAGATCAGGTGTCCCTCCATTGTCCTGCCCTCGCAAACCCCGCGCACGTTGTTGGCGAAGGAACTCAGCCACTTGTTGTGGTTGAGGAAGACGTACAGGTAGTCGTCGTGGAGCATCCGTGCCAGTTCCTGGAACAGCGGAGTGCGGATGGCTTCATCCCTTGACCCCGTGGCCTCCCACAGGAGCGCATCGCGCTCCTCGTCGCAGAACTTCGGCCAGTTCAGGGAGATGAATCCGACTGTGCGGCACATCAACCAGACGTTGTCGCCCTCGGGCCGGAACGACCCGAACTGGCGCCACGCCATCGCGTTGTATGAACCCAACGCGGCGGCCTGGATGTGCTGCTGTTGGTTGTTCAGGTCGAAGTCCACGTTGAACGCGACACTCCAGCCCTTCTCGAACAACTCGGCTGTCCGCTGCTGGATCACAGAGCCTTCGATGAACTTGTACTCCATGTTGATCTTGCCGCCGGTGCAGTTCGCCGGCAGGTCTGCGCAGTATTCAGCAGCCATGGCGACAGCTTCGTCCGGCATGTCGGCTTCCTGCTTGACAGCGGGGTTGTGATACGGGCTGGTCGATTCGAATAGCTGATCAGCCGGCGTCCCAAACCCTCCAAGGATCAGCGTGAGGTAATCCTGCTTCGGTGTGGCGTAGGCCAGGGCCTTACGGGCCCGGATGTCGTCAAACGGGGCAACGGAGGAGTTCAGCATCACGAAACTTTCATCGCCGCCGTGGGGCTTGGGGCTCCGGAGGTTGAATATCCCGTCCGAGTTTTCGAGAATCTCGATGTTCTCGTCATTGCCCATGTGCAGCGCGTGGACCTCTCCGGCGAGCAGGAGGTCGGTTCGGGTGTCGGCATCCACGACCGGTATGAACTCCACCGCGTCCAGCCAGACTTCCCCGCCCCAATAGTCCTCGTTGCGGACGAAGCGCGTCACCGAGTCCTCTGTCCGGCTGTCGAATCGGAACGGACCGGAACCCACCGGACGTTGATCCAGAGTCGGGTCCTGGATCGCTGCCTCCAGCCATGCCTTCGAAGCCACCCAGGCCAACTGGGAGGTCGGGCAGAATTGTGCCCACGAGTCGAGGAGGTTGAACCGGACCGTGTAGCGGTCAAGCGCTTCAAAGGCCCCTTCTGTCGGATAGAACGGCTTGACGGCCAGCCCGACTAGTGGGTCGTTTCGTTGGACCTCGGCGCTGTAGACGATGTCCTCTGACGTCACCTCGTTGCCGTCGTGGAAGAGGATTCCTTCACGAAGCTTGTAGGTCCACGAGGTGTGGTCCTCGTTGTGCTCTACCGACTCGGCCAGGCCCGGCACACAGTCTCCGTCTACGGAGGTGGTCATGATGGTGTCAAAGACAGCAGCCCCCATCGAATATCCGGCAGGCGCCGAGATCGCCGACGCGGTTGGGTTGAGGCCGTCGACGTCGGCTTCGATTGCGATACGGAATGTCCCTCCCCTCTGCGGCCCGGCTTCCGGTACGACGAGGTTGCCTTCGCCGAGGCTGGAGCCGCCCGGGGCGTACTCGTAGACCACGTTGGCGTTGGACGTCGCAATGTCGTTGGAGTCGGCGTGGCCGATCACCGTGATCTTCTGCGAACCACAGTCACCCCACGCGTCACACGACATCAAGCCGATGATCCCCGAGTAGTCGGTCACCGAGCTCAGGAACTCGCGGACACCGGCCCGGTCGATGACCAGCGTGCCGCCATCGTCGTAGCTGGCCGCAGCAATGGCGTCCAGCAGCAACGTCGTGGCGTCATAGGAGTGCGCCCAGAACGGCGCCGCCGGATCCTCACCCCACTCGGCGTTATAGGCAGCTAGGAAGCCGTCGGCCGTCTGACCGGTCGACTGATTCGTGTTGGTTCCGTAGCGGATGTCCGGACCTGAGAAGTACAGGCCCTCAGACTCCGGGATCGACATGAAGTTGGTGTTCAACAGGCCATCGGCCGCCATCATCGTCGTGTTCTCCAGGCCAGCAACCTGGCTCGCCTGCTGGACAATGAAGTCGCCCTCGGGCTGGAAGATCGGGAAGAACAACATCTCCGGCGAACCCGCAGCAACCTCGGTCAACACCGGAACCATGTCCGTGTCGCCCTTGTTGACCGCGGTGAACGTCGTGATCGTCCCCCCATGACCCTCGAACGCATCGGCGAACGCCTGAGCCAGACCCTGCGTGTACGGGTCACCGTCGTGGATCGCCGCAGCAGTCGTCACGCCCAGCACCTCGATAGCGAAACCAGCAGCAGCAGCGCCCTGATAGAGGTCGTTGTGCGCAGTCCGGTAGTAGCCCGGGTAGTAGTTCTCACCAGCTGTGCCCGCCAGGTCGCTCGTAAGCGACGGCGACGTGTTCGACCCCGAGATCATGACCATGCCGGCCTCGCTGACCAACGGAGACGCCGCAGCCGCAGCACCCGAACACGACGTGCCGATCACACCGACCACGTCCTCGTCAGCCACGATCGTCTGCGCGGCAGCCGCACCACCATCAGCCGAACACAAGTCGTCGAGACCCGTGCCGATCGTGACGTCATGGCCACCGATCTGGCCGTAGTCGGCAATCGCCAACTCCACGCCACGCTGGTTCGGAATCCCGAGGAACGCCACATCACCNGAGATCGCGTTNANCGANCGGATCTGNATNTCCTCGCCCGGACCAACCCGGACCTCGCCCAGGCTCCCATCNCCCAGATGATCGGCAACCGTGCCGACCTCCTCCTGAGCCGGAGCCGCCGTCGTCGCCGGCGCAGCAGTAGTCGCCGGCGCAGCAGTAGTCGCCGGAGCCTCCCCAGCGGAATCACCGCTGTCATCGTCGCTGCCACAGGCCGCGGCGACCATCGTCAGTGTCAGCAGTAGTGCCAACACCCTGGTCAATCGCTTCATGTCAGGTTTCCCCTCACTTGTCGGTACTCGTCCCCCATAAGGGCACGAGATCTGTCGGTGGTTGGCGGCTCAATAACTGAACGGCCAGCCCTTCCAGTAATTCCTCACCTTGACCCAAACCCCATATAGGCCGAGCGGTTCGAACAATAGAAAGAAGATGATCAGGAGACCGAAAATGATCTCATCAAGTGCGCTGACTGGCAACGGGTAGCCGAGTGCGGTCTCCATGACCGACACAAAGCCTCCGTCACCCTGCTTCGTGCTCACGAAGAAATCGAAGATTCCCGAGAACAGGCCTCCATGCTCAGCCTGATGCTTCATCCAGTCCACAACCTCTTCAACGAAGCGGTGAGAGGTGATGACAAAGAATGACCCCATCAGCACGCCCGAGACCCGGCCCATCCCGCCGATCAAGAGAGCCGCCACGAAATTGACCGCACCGATGAGACTCCACTGCTCGGGAGGAAGTTGACCGGAGAATGAAGCGAAGACTGCTCCCCCGATGCCTGCATAGAACGACGAGATGGCAAAGGCCATCGTCTTGTAGCGGTATTCGGGAACTCCCATGATCTCGGCGGCGATATCGCGATCCCGAATGGCTTGGAGGGCACGACCTGTTCTGCTCCGGGCAAGGTTGGCTGCCGCCCAAGCCATCACAACCACAATCGCCAAGAGGAAGAGGTAAGTCTTCTCGTTCTTGTTGATGTCGAACCAGAACCAATGCCCATCCCTCGAGAAGTCAACTAGAGGCTCTTCCTCCTTCCAGAGTCGTAACTCCAGTCTGGGCCACTTCCGCCCCAGACCACCTGGGCCCGCTATCTCTGGAAAGACTCGGGACAGATGGAGTCCGATGAAGACCAAACCGAGAGTCACAATGCCTAGGTAGAGGCCGCGGACTCGCACCGCAGCAGGTGCTACTGCGATGCCTACTAGCGCGGCGATGATTCCAGCAGCTGGTAGCCAAACCCACATCGGTAGGCCCCAGCCCCAGAGGTTCGCCGAAGACTTCCCACCGACCAACACCGCCGTGTAGGCACCCACTCCACCGAAGAAGGTATGACCAATGGAGATCTGGCCTCCCAGACCCATGAGGATGTTGAGCCCGAGTGCCGCAATCGCGAAGCACAAGGTTCTGTTGATGAGTCGGAGCCAGACGTTGTCGCCAAGAAAGCGGATGAACGGGATCTGGTCGATGACTGGCAGGTCGAACGGCATGAGGACGAGGATCAGCAAGAAGAGGCCGAGGGCGACCTTCTTGGTGAGAGTGGGCATGAGCTGCGACTCACTCTCATAGGAGATGTACAGGTTCGGTCGGCCCCTCATACGCGGCGGACCTCCTCTGTGCCAAACATGCCGTATGGCCTCACCAAGAGACCGATGAGCATGACGACGTAGGGCACCACCTGCTGGTAGCCGGTGCCAAGCACGCCCGTATACGAAGCGAGGTACTGGCCAGCNAAGACCTCGGCAAAGCCAATAATGAGACCACCCGCGAGTGCGCCGATGGCCGAGTCCAAACCACCGAGGATCACGGCCGGCAGGGCACGGAAAGCAAAGAATGCACCATCCCGACTTGCCATGCCTGCTGGTCCCCAAGGCGGCATTGAGGCGAAGATTCCGGATATCGCAGCTAGTGCGGCACCCGCGGCCCATGCGATCGCGAAGATCCGGCCCACGCTGATGCCCTGCGCTAGTGCGGCTTCCTGNTCGAATGCTGTTGCCCGCATCGCGACACCGGTTCGCGTCTTGAAGAACCTCCAAGTTGCCAAGAAGGCAACAGCGGCCATGGCGATAGCCGCTATGTAGGACCAGGCGACCATGGCGCCGCCGATCTTGAAGGTCTCCGTGCCCCAAGGGATCCCAAGGACACGTGGAGTTGTGTTGACCGCATCGAAAGCGACCACCCTGATGACNACCTCGAGGCCAAGGGTGATCACAGCCATCGAAAAGATGGGTTCGCCGATCATCGGTCGAATGGTCAATCGCTCAATGACGAGACCGACCAGAGCCGTCGCGGCAGAGGCAAGGATCANCGCAATGATCCAGTGGAACCAACCCGGTCCTCCGATCCACCGTCCGGGAACCTCCCAGTCCATGAAGATCATCGACAACAGCCAGGTGCCGGCCAGGGCTAGGGCACCTTGGGCAAAGTTGACCGTCTGGGTGGCCTTGTAGATCAGGACGAAACCGAGTGCAAGAAGCGCGTAGAGCGATCCCAGAGCCATGGCCTTGATGAAGGTTTGGACGAAGGTGTCAATAGCGTTGGCCGCCAACACGACTGGGAGGACGGTCACGCGTACATCTCCTCGATGAGCTCGCCGAACATGCCCTCCATGGCCGTGCGCTTGAGNTTCTGGGTTGCAGTGAGCTCGCCGTCCTCGTGGTCAAGTTCCTTGGGGATCATCCGGAACTTCTTAATGGTCTCAACCGAGGCGAACTTTCCATTGGTCTGGTTGATCACACCCTGGATGAGTTCCTTGACCTCAGGCTTCTCACCCAGGTCGCGGTAGGTCGTGTACGGGATTCCCTTTCGCAGGGCCCAGTTGCCGACTGTGTCTAGTTCGATGCCGATCAGCGCGGTGAGGTACTTCCTTCGGTCGCCGATGACCATGGCTTCCTTGACATACGGCGAGGCCTTGAGGCTGTTCTCGATCTCCGACGGCGAGATGTTCTTGCCGCCCGAGGTGATGATGATGTGCTTGATCCGGTCGACGATCCGAACGTGGGTGCCGTCCACCCACTCGCCCACGTCTCCGGTCCTCAGCCAACCGTCGTCGGTGAACGTCTCAGCAGTCTGTTCGGGCTTATTCCAGTANCCAGCGAACACCCCAGGGTGCTTGACCTGGATCTCACCGGTCTCGCTGTCGATCCGGAAGTTGAAGTCCGGGAGTTCTATCCCACCCAACGGTTCACCGACCGTGCCCAACTTCATACGGCCAGGCACATTGAGCGTGGCGATGGCCGAATTCTCGGTCATGCCGTATAGCTCGTAGACGGGCACGCCGACTCCAGTAAAGAATTCAAGAATTTCCGGAGCAATAGGCGCCGCGCCAGTTCCCGCCCAGACGCAGCGCCGCATACCGATGCGCTCCAGCAGAGCCCGGAAGACCAGCGGGCGTCCGATTGCATCCAGCAGACGACTCTTTAGGGTATGGAATCCACCATTGGCCACCTTTTCTCGACCAATCACCGTGCCTAGGCGCAGTCCCGCTTTCCACCACAGCCGCTTGAACGGCGAGGCGTCGTTGGCCCGGATCATCACCCCGGCGTGGATCTTCTCCCAGATACGCGGCACGGCAAAGAACAACGTGGGCTGNACCTCGCGCAGGTTGGCCTGCACAGTGTCAATCGATTCAGCAAAGTTGACCGTCAAGGCCAGTTCGGCCACATGGAATGTGGAGAAGATCCGCTCAGCTACGTGGCACAAAGGCAGGTAACAGAGGATCTCGTCCTGCTTGCCAGGTAGGTAGCCGTTCCGAACATCAGAATGGCGAAACATGCTCATGGCGTAGGTGACGTTCCTGTGCGTGAGCATCGCCCCCTTAGGCGGACCGGTTGTCCCAGACGTGTAGACCAGCGTCATCCCNTCGTCCATCCGGGCCTCGGACATGATGGCCTCAACCACNCCCTGNTTGGCGGCTCGGTGCTCCCGACCCANGGCTAGNAAGTCTTCCCAGTCGAGCAGACGATCGTCCTCGTAGCGCCGGACCCCACGGGGCTCGCAATAGAGGATGCGGCGCACATTCGGGAGGGTCGCGGGGTCGATCTCGAGCACCCGATCCACCTGCTCTTGGTCCTCAGCCAAGTGGACCACCGACCCGCAGTCGGTCAGCAGATATTCAACCTCAGCCGTGGGATTGGTCGGGTAGAAGCCGACAGTGATGCCACGCACAGCGATTGTTGCAAAGTCGAGGATCATCCATTCGGGGCGGTTTTCCGATTGGATGGACACCCGGTCGCCCACTTCAACGCCAAGGGCCAGCAGGCCATGAGCGGCGTCCAACACGATTTCCCAGACTTCGGCAGCTGTGGACTCCTTCCAGACGCCGAAATCCTTTTCGCGCATGACCACGTGGTCGGGAATATTCACGGCGTGGCCGTGCATAAGAGCGGCCAGCGTCGGGACCTGATACGCCGCGACGCCCGTAGTGACCGCCTCAACCGTCGCCGTCATGGCTACCCCTCCCCGGCCCCATCCACCGACTGGCAGGCTATGCCTGCCCCAGCGAACCTTCGTTACTGGTTGAATCGCCTGTCGTCCGAGGTCACGGACGGTACGCCGGACCCTGACTGCGTACCAACTCCTGAGATACCGATTCCGCGACCTCCGGCCAGTACCTGAGCCCGGATCGGCCAATGGGGGTCCCGACTAGGTTCGTCTCGTGGCGGAGTGCACCGACGACACCATGGCAGATGGCGAAGTTCCGGTCCTGACCGTCGACGACCTGGCCCACCTCGTCGGGGACGGCCTGGCCACTCTCTTCCCCGAGTCTCTGTGGGTGGAGGGCCAGGTGTCGGGCTTCCACGACGCCCGCTCCGGCCATGCCTACTTCGACCTGGTCGAGCCGTCTGACGTACCCGGCCGGGCCGTGGGGGCCAAGTTCAGCGTGGCCCTCTTCAAGGGCAACCGGGCCNGCGTGGACCGCTCTCTGGCTCGAGCTGGNGGGTTGACNCTTTCCGACGACCTGCTGCTGCGCATCCGGGCCCGCCTCGAGTTCTACGGGCCCCACGGAAAGCTGCAGCTCATCATGGACGGGGTCGACCCGACCTTCACCCTGGGCCANCTGGCGGCCGAACGCGACCGCCTGCTGCGGACCCTGGCCGACGAAGGCCTCCTGCGGGCCAACAAGGCCCTCCCCGTCCCCGTGCCCCCNCTGCGCATCGGCCTGGTGACCAGCGTCGGCTCGGCGGCCCACGCCGACTTCACCCAGGAGCTAGTGACCAGCGGGCTACCGTTCACCGTTCTGGAGTGCGACGCCCGGGTCCAGGGCGATGGGGCGGCTGTGGACCTGGCCGAGGCGGTACGCACCGTGGCCACCCGGCGACCCGACGTGGTGGCCGTGGTCCGCGGCGGTGGTTCGGCCGCCGACCTGGCCGCCTTCGACGCCGAGGTGCTGGCCCGAACCATCGCCGGCCTGGACGTGCCGGTGGTAACCGGAATCGGCCACGAGGTGGACCGCTCGGTGGTCGACGAGGTGGCGCACACCGCCTTCAAGACACCGACGGCCTGCGCCGCGGCACTCGTCGATCAGGTCCGGTCCTACGCCGAGGAGGTCGACACCCTGGCCGCCGCGGTGGGCGACAGGGCCACCACGGTCGTGGACCTGGCTGAGGGCCTGCTCGGCAACCTGGCCGGACGCACCGCATTGGCCGCTAGCACTACCCTGGCCCGCCACGCCGACCGCCTCGACGCGGCCGCCGACCGGCTGGGCCGGGCCCCGCAGGCCGGCCTGGACCGGTACGGCGACCGCCTCGACGCTGCGTCGGCCCGCCTTAGGGCCCTGGACCCGGCCCGGATCGTGGCCCGCGGCTGGTCGATCACCCGCCGCCACGACGGCTGCCTGGTCCGGTCGGTCGAAGACGTGGAGGTCGGCACGACGCTTGTCACGACACTGGCCGACGGAACGGTGACGAGTACCGTCGACCCGATGAACGGCGTATCCAGCGGCGAGGAGAGTCCCCGGTGACCCAGGAAGACGACGCGACGGAACCCGGCCTGACCAGCTACGCCGAGGCGCTCGACGAGGTCCAAGAGATCCTGGCTGCGCTCGAGTCGGATGCCACCGACATCGACTTGCTGGCCGAACGGGTCCAGCGGGCCGACCTGCTAATCCGCCACTGCCGGTCCCGCCTAGACGACGCCCGGCTCCGCGTCGAGCAGGTGGTGGCCGGCTCCAAACCTCAATCCTCCGACGAGCAACCCGGGGACTGACTGGTGTTCATCCGCAAGCTGACCACCGTCGACGCCTTCGTGGCCGTGGACCTCGGCGACGTAGCTGGCCACGGCGTCGCACGCTGCGCCCCCAAGGTGCTTCAAGGTGGAGCGAAGGACTTGGCGCGCACCACCACCTACTCCCTGGCCGTGCTGGGCCGCCAGGAGACAGGCGTTTCGGCCGGGATCAACGCCACCCCCGAGGACCGTGATGCCGCGGTGGCCGCCTTCGCCGCCGAGGTCGCCGGTTGGGACGCCGGCTACCGCTTCGTGGCAGCCAAGGGCGTGGACGCCTGCTCGCTGGGGGCCATCGAAGCCGCCTCTGAAGAGGCGCTCCTAGCCGCCGGCGCGGTGGCCGCCGCCCGGGCCGCCTGTGCGGACGCCACCACGGCGGTGGTCGACGGCTCCGCCGGACCGGCGCTGGCCGCCGAACTGTCCACCTACGGCATCAAGGTGGTGGACGCCGGCGACCCGCTGACCGCCGAAGCCGACCTCCTGTTCCTCGGAGCGAAGGTCGGCATGCTCGACCACGCGGCAGCCGACCGGCTCCGGGTCCGGGCCGTCGTCCCCACCGGACCGCTGCCCGTCACCACCAAGGCCGTGGCCCACTGCCGACGTAACGGCGTGCTGGCCCTGCCCGACTTCGTCACCACGATCGGACCGCTGGTCGGCGACGCCGAGAGCGTCCGATCACTGGTCGCCGAGGCAATCGGCGCAGTCGTCGACCACGGGGACGGCCCCGTCCTCGGGGCGTGCGAACAGGCCGAGGCCTTCCTGGCCGGCTGGCAGGAAGACTTGCCCTTCGGCCGCCCCATGGCGGCCTGACCGGATCCCCTCTCCGGAGCTTCCGGAAAGCGATCCGGGGCCGGATCAGGCGGCGCCGTTGAGGTCGGCCATGAGGCCGGACAGGAACCGCACGATCCGACCCTCCGCCAGCACCAGCACGCCGTGGACCTGTCGGACCTGACCGGCCGGGCTTGTGATGGTGGCCTCGAAGCGCACCACGCCGCCGTCCTCGGTGAACCGGTCGGTCGACACCAGCACGCCGGGACCCTGCTCGACCAGGGTCTCGGCCAGCCAGCGGCCCACCTCGGCGTGGCCGCGACGCACGCCGTCGAAGGCCAGCACCTCGGCGTCGGCGGCGAAGATCTCGAGCAGCGACTTGAGGTCGCCGTGCTCCAGACGGGCCATTAAGCGCTCAAAGAGCAGCCTGCCGGGCCGACGAGCGTCGACACCGAAGCCGACGGGGCGGACGACGTGGGAGTGGTCACGAGGGTGCCCATGGCGAAAACGCTAACGACGACAGCGCGAGCCGCCGGTGGGATCGTGACGGGGTTCACCGGTGGCCAGGGTCACCGTGATCGGTCACCCACCGCCGCCTCCATGCGCCGCACCGTCGCCGCGTCGCCGGCCAGCACCACGTACTCCACGTTGCGGGTGTGAGACACCTCGCCCACCGGCCGGCCATCGGGCCCGTGGATCCCGATGCGGGCGCCCACGTACCGGTCCTGCTGGAAGACCAAGACCCGGACCTCGCCACGCACCGCACACAAGTCCACCAGCTCGTCCCGGGTGATCCACGACTCGTCGTTGTACGACAGCACCACCACCCCGGCGTCCACCCCGGCCACCACCTCGGCCAGGGCGGCCGGCATCTCCCGCTTGCGGTTGAACACGCTGGTCGGCTCGTCGCGCACCTCGGTGCGCTTGCACGCCACCCCGTAGTGCTCGGGGGCGTCCCACGCCACCAGCGTCTCCCACACGTGGTAGTTGGCCGTGTAGCGGTGCCGGTTGTACGGCGGATCCAGGTACGCCAGGTCGAACCCACCCAGCGACCCATCCCGGACCAGCTCCAGGGCGTCTCCACGCACAGCGGTGCCCGCCCCGTCCAGCAGGTCGGGCACCCGCAGGCACAAGGCCCTGTCGGCCCGGGCCGCCCACGCCTTCAGGTACGCCATCTGGACGCCGGTCGTCGAGTCCACTCGGTCGGCCGCCTCCACCAGGCTGGTCAGCAGCACCGGGAAGAGGGGCGAGCCGGCGAAGTCCTCGTCGAGGGCCCGGCGGATGGCATCGATCCGGACCCCGTTCTCCGGGCGCAGGAAGCGGGACCGGCGGCAGAAGACCTCGGTCACGTATCCCTCCTCACCGGGCAGGCCGTCGAGGTGGTCGACGGCGGCGGCCAGGTCACCGGCATCCAGGTCCCGGGCATCAGTCGCCACGTAGCACTGGGCGAAAGCCTCGGCGTATCGAGCCGAGTCGACGGCAGTCACCGTCGCCCCTCGGCCCTTGAAGGCCTGGGCCACCCGGGTCGTCCCGGTGAACAGGTCGAGCGCCGTGCGGGCCCCCGAGAAGTCGAACAACGTCTCAAGCACCGGGACGAGCCGGCGCTTCGACCCGAGGTACTTGATCACGGCCGTACGCTGGCTCGTGCCGAAAGGCGCTGGGGGCTGTAGCTCAGTTGGCTAGAGCACCTGCTTTGCAAGCAGGGGGTCGTGGGTTCGAATCCCATCAGCTCCACCATGGTCGACATCCGCCGCGGCGGCGGGGACCACCCGTCCGTCGGGCCCGGTCGGCTCAGACCGACAGGTGCCCGGTGAGCACGTTGGCCACGTTGGTGCCGATCTCGGCCACCGCGTAACCGCCCTCCATCACGAACACCGTGGGCAGGCCGAGCGCCCCGATGCGGCGGCCCACCGCCGTGAAGTCGTCGCTGGTCAGCTTGAAAAAGCTGATCGGGTCGGACTCGAAGGCATCCACCCCGAGCGACACCACCAGCGCCTCGGGGCGGTGGGCCTCGATATGCCCACAGGCGTCGTCGAGGGCCGCCGACCACTTGTCGAACGCCGTGCCGGGCCGCATCGGGTAGTTGCGGGTCGTGCCCTCGGCCGCGCCGACCCCCACCTCGTCCTCCCAGCCCAGGAAGTGGGGGAAGGCGTCCTCGGGATGGCCGTGGAGCGAGGCGAACAGCACCTCGGGACGGTCCCAGAAGATGTCCTGGGTGCCGTTGCCGTGGTGGAAGTCGACGTCGAGCACGGCCACCCGCTCGGCCCCGTCGGCCAGGAAGCCGTCGGCAGCGATGGCCGCGTTGTTCAGGAAGCAGTAGCCGCCGAACTGGTCGGTCGAGGCGTGGTGCCCGGGCGGGCGACAAAGGGCGAAGGCCGACAGCTCCCCGCCGGCCACCAGGCGCTGCGCCGTCTGGGAGATGCCTGCCGCGGCCTGTGCGGCGTGCCACGTGCCCGACGTGATGGCCGTCTCCGCAGCGAAGGCGTGGTAGCCGAGCCGACCCTCGGGGTCGACCGGCACCCGGTCGTCGCGCAGCCTGCGGACCGGGAAGTTCATGGGGATGGCCTCGCCAGTGTGGCCGGCCGACACCCAGTCGTCCCAGAAGCCCTCCAGGAACTCGACGTAGGCCGGGTCGTGGACTCGTCGCACCCGGTCCAGGTCGACGGCGTCCGGTGCCAGACGGTCGTCCAGACCCACGGCGTCGAGCGCCGCCACCACGTACTCCCAACGTTCCGGGCACTCAAAGGGGCGCACCAGGGCGCCGTCGTAGAGCTCTCCGGCCGGGAAGTGACTCCGGTGGTCCTCGCTCAGCACGGTCTTCATGGCGCGGCTCCCTCGCTCGCCAACCGATGCCCTTCAGTCGGCTTCGGTTCAGTCGTCCGAGGCCACCGAGGACGGGCGGTAGAAGGTCGCCATCTGGAGGATGCCGCCGCCGACGCCCACCAGCAGGGCGATCCAGAAGCCGGTCATGCCGTCCAGGTCGGCGGCGATGCCCAGGCCCTCGTCGACCGACCACTCGCCCGGGCCGAGGGTGGCCGACACCAGGGCGGCCACGGCCAGCACGAACACGTACTCCCAGCCCTCCTTGATGATGAAGAAGCCGTTGGTGCGGTGCGAGGTCCAGCCGGCCACCGTCATCACGCCGATGACGCCCGCCGCGGCGAATGAGTGGAGCAAGCCGAGGGCCAGCATCACGCCGGCCCCCACCTCGGTCGAAGCCGCCAGATAGGCATTGAGCCGACCAGGACGCATGCCGATGCTGTCGAACCAGCGGCCGGTCCCGGGGATCTTCCCGCCACCGGTGAACTTGTTCCAGCCGTGGGCGGCCAGCGTCAGGCCGGCCACCACGCGCAGGATCAGTAGGGCGAGGTTGGCGTCGGTGGTCAGGTCCACGTGGAGCCTCCGGATCGGGATCGGACGGCGGCGACCCTACCGGTGGGCCCCGTCCCGGTCGTCCTTCGGCCCGGGGTGCCCGCTCCTAGGCTGGCCGGGTGCTGGTGCTGAAGATCATCGTGGCGGTGGCCGTAGCCCTAGCCATGCTGCGAATGGGCATCGCCATCCTGCGGATGCTGGCCACGCCGCTCCCCGAGCCACCGCCGGCCGGCGAGCTACGCAAGGTGAAGCTCCAGTACCGGTGCAGCCTTTGCGGAACCGAGGTCCGGATGACGGTGGCCACCGACGAACAGCCCGACCCACCGCGCCACTGTATGGACGACATGGAGTTGCAGCTCACCGAGGAGTGACGCGCCCCCGTAGCGCGTCGCACCTGTTCAGGGGTGTTTTTCCACAGGCTGGGGATGCGCCTGTGGGTGAATCACATCAGTGTCATTCGAGGGAGCCCGCCCATTTGCGGAGTTCCGGTCAGTGGTACTGCGTGGCGGTGATGATCCCCCCGAGGATCGAGCCCAGACCCAGGAGCAGGAAGCCGTTGCTGGTCCCGCCGGGCATCCAGCCCACGTAGTTGAAGAAGATGATGAGGACGCCCAGGCCCAGCAGGCCGAACATCAGCACGGCCATCCACGTCGGGGACGGCTCGTGGCCCGCCGACATCGAGTGGTCAATTGGACGTCCAGTGCCCTTCGGGGTGACCCGCCCACCCTGCACCCGCTTCTTGGCCGGCCGCTGACGCGATGGGGCGTCCGGTAATGACACGTCTTCGGACCCGAGGTTCTCGCTGCTCGACATGCCCCGGAGGATAGGGGCCCCGGAGCCCCTACGGACGGGGCTGGCTAGCGTGAGGACGTGAGCGCCCGCGTCCTGGTGATCGACAACTACGACTCGTTCGTCTACAACCTCGTCCAGTACCTGGGGGAGCTGGGCGCCAAGCCGATCGTCCACCGCCACGACGCTGTCACCCTCGACGACGTCGAGGCGCTGGCTCCTGATGCCGTCCTGATCAGCCCCGGCCCCGGACGCCCCGAGGACGCCGGCGTGTCAACGGCCGTGATCCACTGGGCCGCCGGCCGGGTACCGGTGCTGGGGGTGTGCCTCGGCCATCAGGCCATCGGCGCCGCGTGGGGCGGATCGGTGGTGCGGGCCCCGGAGGTCATGCACGGCAAGACCTCGATGGTCCACCANGGCGGGGCCGGCGTGTTCGCCGGACTCCCCGATCCNCTGGAGGCCACCCGGTACCACTCNCTGATCGTGGACCTGGACTCGGTCCCCGACGAACTGGAGGTCACCGCCACCAGTGAGGACGGCCTCGTCATGGGCCTGCGCCACCGGGAGCACGANGTGGANGGCGTGCAGTTCCACCCCGAGTCGATCCTCACCGCCCACGGCCACGACCTGCTGGCCAACTTCCTCGCCCGGGCCTCCTGACCCCGATCCCGGGTCGGGCTCGCGGCCCAGTGGACCACTAGCCGGCGTCGGGCGGTTCCTCGGCCCGGCCGATCACCATGGTGACACGGGTCCCCAGGTCCACCTCAGTTAGCCGGCGTCGGGCGGTTCCTCGGCCCGGCCGATCACGATGGTGACACGGGTCCCCAGGTCCACCTCGGTGTCGACCGTCGGACTCTGACTGATGACCCTGCCGTCGTTCGGGCTGTAGGCCGGAAGCACCTCGGACCGGACGTTGACCTCGAGGTCCAGGTCCCGCAGGGCCTCGGTGGCCCGATCCTCCATGAGGCCCTCCACGTCGGGCACCAGCACCAGGGGCAGGCCCGACGANACGACGATGACGATGGTGCTGCCCGGGGCGAGCTGACTGTGGGCCGGCGGCTCGGTTCGGACCACNTGGCCCTCAGGCACCGNGCGACTGCGCTCCTGNGCGGTGCTGGCCTGCCAGCCCAGCTTGGACAAGATGTTCATGGCGTCCAGCACNGGCCGATTCGACAGGTCGGGCACCGCCTCGACGGCCGGCCCGGTCGACACGAACAGGATCACCCGCGCCCCCTCGACCACCTCGGTGCCGGGGTCCGGNGACTGCGAGACCACCTCGCCTGCCGGCGCCACCGGATGCTCNTGGCCCACNGTCTCGACCCGCAGNCCCATGGCCTCCAAGTCCCGNTCNGCGTCGACGGCCTGGTCGCCGGACACGTCNAGGAGGAGGAGCGGTCCGGTCCCTCGGCTGACCCACAGGCGGACCGTCTCGGTCGGCTCGATCTTGGTCCCNGCCGCCGGCTCCTGGGAGAACACNGTGTTCTCCGNGAAGTCGGCATTGGCCTCGTAGTCCATCTGCACGCTGAGTCGGGCGTCCCGCAGGGTGGCCCGGGCCTGGTCCAGCGGTTGGCCGATCAGGGTGGGCACCTCGACCAGGTAGATCCCGGCCGGCGTGGTCGGCTCGTCGCCCCCCATCCCCAGCGTGTCGAAGAATTCCAGNACNAGGAAGCCGAAGGACACCAGCAGCCCGACCAGCACCACGGTGAACATGGCCGTGCGCCGCAGTCCGTCGTCGCGGCGGTGCCGGGACGCGGTGCCAAAATCCACCGGCGGGGGCGCCGCAGGGACCACGGGGCTAGACGGCGACGGGATGGCCGGCGGGGGGACGGCCCGGAGGTCGTGGGCGCCGTCGCGGTACCGCTTCAGGTCATTGCGCAGGTCCTCGGACGTCGGGTAGCGGTTGACCGGGTTCTTGGCCAGCAGCTTGAGCGTGATGGCCTCCAGCGACTCGGCCACCGGCGCCCCGGCGGCCCGCAGGCCCAACGGCTGGTCCTGGACGTGCCGGTAGGCCACGGCCACCGGCGTATCGCCGGTGAACGGCGGGCGCCCCAGCAGCATCTCGTACAGGACGACCCCGAGGGAGTACAGGTCGCTGCGGGGGTCGACCGGCCGGCCCTGAGCCTGCTCGGGCGAGAAGTAGGCGGCCGTCCCCATGACCGATCCCGACTGGGTCAGGTCGTTGCGGGCCCCGACCATGGCCGTGGCGATGCCGAAGTCGGCCACCTTCACGTGCCCGCTGGCCGTGACCAGAACGTTGCCGGGTTTCACGTCACGGTGGACGAGCCCGTTGCGGTGGGCGAAGGCCAGCGCGGCGGCGATGTCGGAGGCGACCTCGGCCGCCCGGTCGGCGGGCAGGGGCCCGTCCGTGCGGAGGATCTCAGCCAGGCTGCGGCCCTCCACGTACTCCATGACGATGAAGTAGGTGCCCTGCTCCTCG
The DNA here is from genome assembly GCA_002727895.1 of Acidimicrobiaceae bacterium. Lineage (GTDB taxonomy): Bacteria > Actinomycetota > Acidimicrobiia > Acidimicrobiales > MedAcidi-G1 > UBA9410. The sequence continues at coordinate 26,451 of PBUO01000091.1, forward strand.
CCCCAGTCAAAGACGCTGACCACGTTGGGGTGGTTCAGGTTGGCGGCCGCCTGGGCCTCCCGACGGAAACGCTCCACGAAGTTGGGATCGCGGGAGAACTGGTCGAACAGGACCTTGACGGCCACCGGACGGTCCAGGAGGAGGTCACGCGCGAGGTAGACGTCGGCCATGCCGCCCCGGGCGACCTGCCGATGGAGTTCGTACCGTCCGTTGAAGACGGTGGGACCCTGCGCGGACACGGCACCCGATTCTACCGGCGGGCCTTCGCCAGAGGCCGTCGCCCGCCGGCCAATCGGATGGGGCTATCCGGTCGCCTTTCCGGCTATAGCGTCGGCCCGGAAGCCCTCGATGAGGCGACGGGCTTCGTCGAGGGTGCCCACGTCGATGGTCTGCTCGACGGCGGCGCGCGTCGAATCATCGAGCAGCGACACCCGGAGGTCGCCCCCCTCCACGAATGTCGGCCCGAACCACAGCATCCCCGACGGGCGGCCCCGGAAGACGGCCACGTCGCCCTCGTCGGAGCCGATGAACCAGCCCTGTCGCGACCACACGCCGGCCACCAGCACCACCGCGGCGGCCACCGCGGCGATGGAGGCGGCCACAGTCCGCAGGAAGGCCCCGGGGACTTCGGCCGCCGACCCTGGCACCACCTGGCCCCCCGACCGCTCTGGGCGGGCTGCACCGATGGGCGGGCGGGCGCCGGTCGGGCGTTCCGGACCCTGGACCACCTCGACGACCAGGACGGTGACGTTGTCGTGCCCACCGACCGCCACCGCCTCGGCCACCAGGCGTGGCGCCACCTCGGACACCGGGCCGTCGGCCACCAGCTCGGCGATGCGGTCGTCGTCCAACTCGTTGAACAGGCCGTCGCTGCACAGCAGGTAGCGGTCACCCCGGGCCGGCTGCAACTCCCAGCTGTCGATGACCGGGTCAGCCTCGATCCCCAGGGCCCGGGTCAGGATGTTCCGCTGTGGGTGGACGGCCGCCTCCTCTGGAGTCAACTCGTCGGCCCGGACCAGGTCGGCCACCAGGCTGTGGTCTTCGCTGATCTGCACCAAGCCGTCGGCGTCGTGCCGGTAGACGCGGCTGTCGCCGATGTTGGCCACGGCCAGAGCCTCCACGCCGCCCTGGCCACCCGGTCCGTCCACGATGGCCATCGCGCACAGGGTGGTCCCCATGCCAGCCAGGTCCCGGTCACCGGCGGCCCGCTCCAGGACGGCCCTGTTGGCTTCGCGGACGGCCCGGACCAGCGACGCCCGGTCGGCCCCGGTAAAGCTGTCCAGCACGGCCTCCACGGCGACCGCCGAGGCGACCTCTCCGCCGCGGTGACCGCCCATGCCGTCGGCCACCACGAAGGCCTCTTCAGTGGTGCCCACCTCGTCCTGATTGACGTCCCGGATGCGGCCCACGTGCGTCGCCGAGCCCGCGTCAAGCCGCAGGGTGCGTCGTTGCCTGCTGCGTCGGGATCCCATTGCTGCTGTCTCCACCTCGGACGGATCCGCTCCGCCCGCCTGCCCCGGAGGCTACCGAGCGACCCCCCACCAGTTCCGGCGCGCCTCATGAGCCGCGATCCCGTTACCCTTCCCGACGCTGCTCGCGCGAGTGGCGGAATTGGCAGACGCGCAGGATTCAGGTTCCTGTGTCCGCAAGGACGTGAGGGTTCAAGTCCCTCCTCGCGCACCAGGCTCCCGGTCGAAGGACGAGGTAAGCCGCTGGCTCAGCCGGTTCCTGGTCAGCCCCTCGCTTCTGGTTAGAACGCAGGTCCCTCGGGGACCACAACTCCGGGCCTGGGCTCGCAGCCGGCCAGCCGCGCCAGCAGCTCCATCTCGACCACCGAGGTCGGCCGCACCGTCAGGCCGGTGACCCGGGTGCTCCGCCAGGCCTCGAACCGCTCGCCAATCCGGTCCGGCGACCCCACCAGCGCCCCGTCGTCCACGTAGTCGTCGGGCACCTCGGCGGCCGCCTCGTCCCGACGCCCGGCGGCGAACAGTTCGGCGATCCGTTCGGCGGCCTCCGGGAAGCCACGCCGCACCATGGCGTCGCGGTGGAAGTTGTGCTCGGCGCTGCCGTAGCCACCGACTCGCATGGCCACCCCCGGCTTGGCCGCGTCGAGAACGGACTGCACGTCGTCGGTGATGCGGACCGTGGCACCCGTCTGTACCTCCAGGTCGTCCATGGTCCGCCCCGACCGGGCCAGGCCCTCGGCCAGGTCGTCCTCGTAGAGGTGGGCGCTCCCCGGCGTGTAGCCCAGCGGCAGCCACCCGTCGGCCAGCTCGGCGGTGAGCCGGACGTTGGCCGGCCCGCCGGTGGCCAGGAAGATCGGGAGGTCGGGGTTGGGGTGGAGGACCGGCTTGAGGGCCTTGCCCGATCCGGTGGCGCCCGGTCCGTCGTAGGGGAGCCGGATCTCCGGACCGTCATGGGCCACCGGCCCCTCGCGTCGCAGGACCTGGCGGACGATGGTCACGTAGTCGCGCATCCGGGACGACGGCCGGCCCCACGGCTGCCCATACCAGCCCTCGGCGACCTGCGGGCCGGACAGGCCGAGGCCACAAACCACCCGCCCGGGGGCCAGGGCGTCGAGAGTGGCGAACTGCATGGCCGTCGTGGTGGGCGGTCGGGCCGGGACCTGGGCGACGGCCGAGCCGAGCCGCAGGTGGCGGGTGTGGGCGGCCAGGAAGGCCAGCGGAGTGACGGCGTCGGCCCCGTAGATCTCGGCCGTCCACACCGAGTCGAAGCCGAGGCGTTCGGCCAGCAGGATCCGGTTCAGTGGCAGATCGACGCTGGGTGACGCCCACACGTCGACCCCGAGGCCCAGGCGCATCGGACCCGGTCGTGCCCGGCGCCGCCTCAGGCGCCGAGGTCGACGACGGTGCGACCCCGGACCCGTCCGGCCAGCACCTCGGGCGACATGGCCGGCACGTCGGACAGGCCGATGGTCGAGGTCATGGAGGCCAGCAGGCCGCGGTCAAGATCCTCGTTGAGGCGGCGCCACGACTCCAGCCGCCGGGCCTGGGGCACGTAGACCGAGTGGACGCCCCGCAGGGTGACGCCCCGCAGGATGAACGGCATCACGGTGGTGGCCAGGTCGGCGCCCTGGGCCAGGCCGCAGGCGGCCACGCAGCCTTCCGGCTGGACCTGGGCCAGCACGTTGGCCAGCGTGTGGCTGCCCACCGCGTCGACCGCACCGGCCCACCGGGCCCGGGCCAGCGGTCGGCCCCCGGCCTCGGACAGTTCGCCCCTCTCCACGATGGTGGTGGCGCCCAGCGACGACAGGTAGTCGGCCTCCTCGGGACGGCCGGTCGAGGCGTGAACCTCGTACCCCCGGGCGGCCAGCAGGGCCACGGCGATGCTCCCCACCCCACCGGCCGCGCCGGTGACCAGCACCGGTCCGGCGTCCGGGGTGACGTCGTGGTCCTCGAGGGCAAGCACGCAGAGGATCGCCGTGTAACCGGCCGTGCCTATGGCCATGGCCTCGGCGGTGGAGATCCCGTCGGGCAGCGGCACGGTCCACGAGCCGCGGACCCGGGCCCGTTGGGCGAACCCGCCCCACGAGTCTTCGCCGATCCCCCAGCCGTTGACCACCACCCGCTGGCCGACGGGCACGTCCGGGCAGTCGGAGGCGGCGACGGTGCCGGCCAGGTCGATGCCGGGGACCATGGGCCACGATCGGACGATGGGCGACGAGTTCGTGACGGCCAGGGCGTCCTTGTAGTTGACCGTCGAGTATTCGACGTCAACCAGAACCTCGGGGTGGTCGTCATCTCCGACGGACGGCAGGTCGTCGTCGGACAGGTCGACGAGGTCGCAGGTGAACTCGTCTTCGACCCGATCGACCTTCAGGGCTCGGAACATCGGCGGCTTCTCCTTTCGCGCCCCGGGGCGCGAGTCGTAGCCGGGCTTAGCGCCCGAACATGGCCAGCCACTGCTCCTCGGAGCGCGGCATGAACACGAAGTTGTCCCGACGGGTGTCGCCCATGGGCGCCGACGGCTGCGGCGAGTACAGGTGGCCCGGGTAGAGGACTGCGTCGTCGGGCACCTTGGCTAGGCGGGTGTGGAGGCTGTGGTACAGCGCCGCCGGGTCGCCGCCCGGCAGGTCGGTCCGGCCGCAACCCTCCAGGAAGAGCGTGTCCCCAGCCACCAGGCGGCCGTCCACGAAGAAGCATTGGCTGCCCGGGGTGTGACCCGGGGTGTGGATGAGCTCCACGTCGATTGCCCCGACGGTCACCACATCGCCGCTGTCGTGGCCCACGATGTCGACGTCGCCCAGGCCCGTTACTTCGGCAATGAAGCGAGCCTCGTCGTGCTGGGCGTGGACGGGCACCGACGTGCGCTCCAGGAGTTGGCGGGCGCCGTCGATGTCGAAGCCCATCATCGAGCCGCCCACGTGGTCGGGGTGGTAGTGGGTGGCCAGCACGCCGGTGCATGTCATGTCGTCGGTGGCCAGCACGGCCAGCAGGCCGTCCACGTCGTAGGCCGGGTCGACCACCAGAGCCTCGCCGGTCTCCCGGTCGCCGATCAGGTAGACGAAGTTGACCATCTGGCGCGCCATCGGGTCGTCGGTGGCGAAGTCGCGGCCCGACAGGAGTTGGCGGAAGTAGAGGCGGTCGTCGCTCATGTCCTCGGCAGCGTAGGAGCCCGCCCCGTCCCGGTCGTCATCACGCCTGGTCGCCGGCCCGCCAGGCCGCCTCGGCCCGGGCCACCACCTCGCGCAGGGGCCGGCCAGTGGCCTCGGCGACGCTGGCCGCGTCGTCGTGCTCGGCCTTGACCCGCCCGGCCGTCACCTTGACACCGACCCGGTGGCCGTCGACCTCCACGGTGTCGAAGGTGCGGGCCGCCGACCAACGCTCCACGGCGTGGCCTCGCACGCCCAGCGATCCGGTCTCGGCGGTCAGCACTTCAGCCACGACGGCAGCGTCGGCCGGATCGCACAGGGCGCTAACCACGTGGGCGGGTCGGCCCTTCTTCATGACGATGGGGGTCACCCAGGCGTCGCGGGCCCCGACCTCGAGGCAGCGGGCCACGGCGTGGGCCAGCGTCTCGCCGGTGGCGTCGTCCACGTTGGCCGCCAGCTGGACCAGCGGCTGGCCGGGACCTGCCCCAGGCCCGGAGGTCCCGTCGGTCAGCGTGCCGACCACGACCTGTAACAGGTTGGGGCGCCCGTCGAGGTCCCGGTCGCCGGCCCCGTACCCGGTGGCCTCCAACACCATGGCCGGCATCGGACCCCACGCGGAGCCCAGGGCGGCCAGTAGGGCGGCGCCGGTCGGGGTGGTCAGTTCGAAGGGGTCGTCGGTGCCGAGGGC
>PBUO01000092.1 GCA_002727895.1 Acidimicrobiaceae bacterium
GCGCCGACGGTTACGACACGGACGGTCAGGCGTATGACAGGAAGTCTTAGTGAGCTGTTAGGTCGGCACCCTTTTCGGTTCGAGTTGGTCACCCTGTGTGGTCGAAACCTGCCGAGCCGTTTTCAATAACCTGCCGAGACCCCCTGGTCGGGTANGCGGGATTTGAACCCACGACCTCCTCGTCCCGAACGAGGCGCGCTACCAACCTGCGCCACTACCCGTGTGGCTCGGAAGGGTACCGGCGACCCGTCNTGACCGGTCAGCCCGACCGGTNAGTTGNCNGGCGACTCGGCGAGGACTGAGCGGGCNGTCCGACGGAGGGNCAACGCGTCGATCGGCTTGACCGTCCAGGCGTCGGCCTCGGCCCGACGGGCCAGGAAGTCGTCGGCGTCCCGGTCGAGCAGCATGAGGATCCGCTGTGGCCCTATGCGGCCGGCCCGTTCCTCCAAGCGCAGGTCCAGGCAGGCGGCCATGCCGCCCATGTTCCCGATCTGCAGGTCGAGGACGACGAGTGCCGGCTCGTAGGCGGCCACGGCGTCGAGCACCTCGGCGCCGGCGTGGACCCGGACCACGGCGTGGTCGCCGCCCAGAGCAGCCTCCACCTCGTCGTGGACGTGTTCGGCGTCGGTGGCCACCAGCACGGTCGTGTCGCTCACGGCGGGGATGGTACAGACGTGGCCGCCTCCGGCGCGTGGCCGGGCCGACGAGATGGGGAGGCCGGTGACCGGGTTCGGTCGGACGCGTCTACCCTCCCGGGACAGGGACGGATCCGAGGAACGGGGGCCCGATGCTGGAGATCACGGTCGAACGACATGACGGCTACGTGCTGTGCCGTCCGGCCGGAGAGCTGGACGCCTACACGGTGGCCCAGTTCCGCGAGGCCCTGAACGACCTGGCCGANGAGTCCTACGTGCTGGTCGACCTGTCGGACGTGCCGTTCATGGACTCGGCCGGCCTCGGCGCCCTCATCGGTGGCATCCGCCGGGCCCGCGAGAACGACGGCGACGTGGCCGTGGCCTGCAATCGACCCGCCCTCACCCGGTTGCTGCACACCACCGGCTTCGACCGGATCGTGCCCGTCCGCGAGACCGTCGAGGAGGCCGTGCTGGCCCTCGGCGAGTCCGCCGGCTGAGCAGCCCTCCCGCACGCCTCCCTCCGTTCGACGATGCGCGCCCGTCCCCACGNCCATCGACGCCTGCTGGCGGCCGTGCTGGCCCTAGCCCTCGGCGCCGTCCTGCTCGGTGCCACCGGCAGCGTGGCCTCGGCCAAGGAGTCCCGCGGTCCGGTGGTCGACGTGGTCGAGGTCCACGGGTTCCTCGACCCGGTGCTGGTCGACATGCTGGCCGACACCCTCGAGGCCCTGGACCCGGCCGAGACGGTGGCCGTGGTATTCCAGGTCGACAGCACGGCCGCGGTGGTCGACGACGCGGAGCTGGTCCGCCTGGCGGGACTGGTCGCGGACGCGTCGGTCCCGGTCTCGTTCTGGGTCGGCCCGTCCGGGGCGAAGGCCACCGGACCCATCGCCCGGCTGGCCGCCCTGGGCGACGACGTCGGCATCGCCCCCGGTGCCCACCTCGGCGCCTTCGGCGACCCCGTCCTCGGCGACCGGTACGGCACGCCGTTCGGCCTGCCCGCCGACACCGACCTGGTGCGCCGCACGGTGGGCTACGACGAGGCCGTCGANCTCGGCCTGGCNCGACCCTCGCCAGTCCTCCTTGAGCACCTGGTGGGCCTGCCGGGGTTCGAGATGCGCACCGTCACCGACGACGACGGGACCAGCGTCCAGCCGGTCACTCCGACCCGGTTCCGCCAACTCGACGTCGTGGACCAGTTCTTCCACACAGTGGCCAGCCCTGCCGTGGCCTACCTCCTGCTGCTGGTCGGCATGGGCCTGCTGGTCTTCGAGTTGTACACGGCCGGCGTGGGCATTGCCGGGATGATCGGCGCCGGCTCCTTCCTGCTGGCCACATACGGCCTGGGCGTGCTGCCGGCCCGGGCTTGGGCAGTGGGCGTGCTCGTCTTCGCCTTCGTCGGCTTCGCCATCGACGTCCAGGCCGGGGTGCCCCGCCTGTGGTCGGTCATCGGCTCGATCGCCCTGGTCGTCGGGTCGGTGTACTTGTTCGAGGGCAACTCGTTCTCGTGGATCACCCTGCTGGTCGGGGTGGTCGGCACCATCGCCGGAGTGGTGGGTGGCATGCCGGCCATGGTCCGGACACGCTTCTCCACGCCGACCATCGGCCGGGAGTGGATGGTCGGCGAGGTGGGCACCGTCGAGGAACGCCTCGGTCCCAGCGGCACGGTGCGGGTCCGGGACGCGGTATGGNGGGCCACCACCAACCGGGCCACCCCGGTGGAGTCGGGTGGCGACATCCGGGTGGTGGCCGTGGACGGCCTGTGGCTCGAGGTCGAGCCCACCGAGGGCGCCGCCCGCGACTACCGACGCTGACTCCTTCGGCGCGCTTCGGAGAGGCCCTCCACCCCTTGTCCGGAACATGCACCGCGCCATAAGTTCGCGACCGCGGTCCGGGGATAGGCCGTTGGAAACCGGGCGGGAGGTGTGCGGATGTCGGATGACGGTGACTTCCGGGAGTGGCAGGCGAAGGCGGCCTGTCGCGGTCCACAGGCGGCGGCGTTCTATCCGCCGGCCAGCGGGGAGCGCCGGGACGAGAAGCGCTTGCGGGAGCGCGAGGCCAAGGAGATCTGCGCCCACTGCGCGGTGGCCGGACGGTGCCTCGAGATGGCCCTGGCCAGTCGCGAGGCCTACGGCATCTGGGGCGGGACCAACGAGTCCGAGCGCCGCGTCCTGATCGAGGCCTGACCGGGGGTNGGCCGACCGCGTCGAGGCCATCCGGGGTTAGGCGGCGGGAAGTCGCGGTCCGGCGATGCGGACGTCGCCCCGGCGGCGGGTCACCCCAGTGCCGTCCAGGTGCGACAGCAGCGGCATGGCGTGCTTGCGCGTGTTGCCCGCCGCCTCACGGAAAGCCGACACGGTGAAGCCATCGGGGGCCTCGGCTAGAAGGCGGGCCGCCAGACGTCCGGCCTCAACGATGGCCGACTTAGCGTAGAAGATCCCCTCGACCTCCACCACGTCGCCACGACGCACCAGTTCCCGCAGTTCTCCCCGGTCCACCCCGTCGGGGTTCGGCGGGACGAACGGCGAGGCGGCCAAGGCGTCCACGAACGGGTGGTCGGCCAGCGGATCCACGGCGTCGTCGGGCAGCAGCCGGCCGGCATCGACCACCGCATCGCCCAGCAGGTCCGCAGCGGCCCGATGGAACGGGTCCAGACCGGCCAGGTCCAGGCCCATCGGGCCCGCCTCGTCGAGCGCAGAGCGGAGCTCCTCGAGCGTCCGGTGCAGGATCTCGGGGTCGACTGCCCAGCCACCTAGGTCCGGGTCGCGTCGCTCGCCTGTGAGGCGCTCCAGGTCGCCCACGTCGATCCAGCCCCGNTCCCGCACCACCCGGTCCACCGACCGGTTGGGCGCCGCACGCGAGGCGCGCTCCACCGGGTCGACGTCGAGCACCTCGCCNCCGCCCACCGTCTCGGCCCGGCCCGACTCCCGAAGCACGAACCGGTCACCGGGCAGGAGGGGCAGCGGCCGCGGCAGGTGGATCCGGACCAGCCCCTCGGCTCCCGGCTCCAGAGCGTCCGGACCGAGGATCCGCATCCGAACCGGATGCTCGCCGGAGCCCAGGTACAGCACGTGGGCACCGCGTCGCGACACCGGATGGTCGAGTCGGTCGAGGACCCGCAGCGACGCGTCGACCGCCGAGGCGTGGTGCCACTGGTCGGTCCGGACCAGCACGTCGCCCCGGACCACCTCGTCGTGGGCCACGCCGACCAGGTTCACCGCACACCGGCTGCCTGGCGGCAGGCGCTCGTGTCCGGCGTGGTGGTTCTCCAGCGACCGGACCCGCACCGGGATGCCCGACGGGTGGAGGGACAGTTCGTCGTCGACGGTCAGGCTCCCGCCAGCCAGCGTGCCCGTGACCACGGTGCCAGCCCCCCGGGCCGAGAACGAGCGGTCGATCCACAGGCGGGGTCGGCCGTGGTCGACGGCGGTGGGCGCGGCGGCCAGCAGGTCGTCGAGCGCGGCGCGTAGCTCGTCGAGGCCGACGCCGGTCGGGGCGTCGGTGCACACGACGGGGGCGTCGGCTAGGAACGTGTCGGCCACCCGTTCCTCGACCTCCAGGCGGGCCAGTTCGACCAGGTCGTCATCGGCTGGCCCGACCTTGGTGAGGGCCACCACCCCGTGGCGGATGCCTAGGAGTTCCAGGATCCGGAGGTGCTCCTCGGACTGCGGCTTCCAGCCCTCGGTGGCCGCCACCACGAACAGGCAAGCGTCCACTGCGCCGACCCCGGCCAGCATGTTCTTGAGGAACCGGACGTGGCCCGGGACGTCGACCAGCGACAGAGGTGCACCCGATGGCAGCGTGGTCGTGGCGAAGCCCAGGTCAATGGTCAGGCCGCGGGCCTTCTCCTCGACGAAGCGGTCCGGGTCGGTCCCTGTGAGGGCCTCGACGAGGGTGGACTTGCCGTGGTCGACGTGCCCGGCGGTGGCGACGACGTGCACGTGCTCAGCCAGTGGGGACGGACCCTGTGGGCACGGGCGCCGGGTCGAGGGCGGCCAGCGCCGCGGCGACCACGTCGTCGTCGTCCGGGTGCACGGTGCGCAGGTCGACCACTGTGGCGTCGTCGGCCACCCGGGCGACGACCGGCGTGGGACCGGCGCGCAACTCGGCCACCCGGTCACCGGCCATGATCAGGCCAGCCGACGGAATCTCCACGCCGGGCAGGGTGCCGCCACCGGGGACAGCGACGGTGTCGGCGGCCAGGTTCGGGGCGATGCGCTCGGCTCGGGCCCGGAGCCCGTCGACCGGGGCGGTGGCCATCTGCCAGAAGGGGATGGTCGAGCCTTCCCGCGCCAGGTAGGCCAGCGCCAGGTCCTGCAGTGCGTGGAGGACCAGCGAGCCGGGGCGCAGGGCCCGGGCCAGCGGGTGGGCGGCGCAGGCCTCGACCAGGTCGGCTTGTCCGGCGATCACCCCGGCCTGAGGACCGCCCAGCAGCTTGTCACCGGAGAAGGTGACCAGTCCGGCGCCGTCCTCCAGCACCTGGCGGGCCGCCGGCTCCCCGTCCAGCCATCGGGGCGGGCCGTCGTCCAGCCACGGACAGGCGGCGTCCAGCAGGCCAGAGCCGATGTCGGACACCAGGGGCACGCCAAGGGCGGCCAACTCGGCGGTAGTCGGCGACTCGGTGAAGCCCTCGATGCGGTAGTTGGACCGGTGGACGGCCAGCGCGAGGACCACGTCCGCGGCCGGATCGCCCACCGCCGAGGCGAAGTCTGTGGCCCGGGTGCGGTTGGTGGTGCCTACCTCCACCAGGCGGGCACCGGACTGGGCCATTACCTCGGGGATGCGGAAGCCGCCCCCGATCTCCACCAGCTCGCCACGCGACACGGCCACGCCCCGCCCGCTGGCCAGCGCGGCGAGGACTAGGAGCACAGCTGAGGCGCAGTTATTGACCACCAGTGCCGCCTCGGCGCCACACGCCCGGGCCAGCAGAGCCGGGGCCCGGTCCTGTCGCGAGCCCCGGTCCCCTGTGTCCAGGTTGAACTCGAGGGTGGCGTACCGGTGTCCGCCGTCCTGACCTCCGGCTGGTGGGGGCCATGGGGCGCGTCCGAGGTTGGTGTGGAGCAGCACCCCGGTGCCGTTCACCACGTCGGTGAGCAGCGCCCGGGCCGTGGCCTCGGCGTGGGATCGGGCCCGGTCGGCCGCCGAGGCGGGGTCGCCGTCGGCCATGGCCTCGGCCACCGCGGTGCGGGCCGCGTCGACCAGCAGCGGATGGGGCAGACCGGTGTCGGCCAGCGCTCGGGCCAGTCGGTCCACGCTGGGCGGCCGGTCGGGGGACGCGTCGGGGGACATGCGCCCGCGAGGATAGGCGGGCCCGCTTCGGGTAGGCCCCGTCGCAGGGGTAGCCCGTCGCTGGAGTGGCCGTTCGCTGGGGTGGTGGGAGGCCACCGACCTAGCATGCGGCCGTGCTGCTGGTCCTCTTGCTGGTCTTCCTCGTCACGCCCATCGTC
>PBUO01000011.1 GCA_002727895.1 Acidimicrobiaceae bacterium
GCGTCCAGTTCGTCCACCAGACAGGGCAGGACCAGGGTCATGGGGCAGGTGGTGCTCCACCCCTTCAGGTCCTGCTCCAGATCCTCGGTGGGTCGCCGACCCAGGTCGTGGAGGGTGGCCACCACGCCGTTCTGGAAGAAGTCGGGCACCACCTCAGGCTAGGAGCAGTACCCGTCCAGCGGGGAGCCGATGTTTCTGGACCATCACAGAACCCTCACGCGTCCGATGGCCGTCGGTCGTCTTGGCGTCGTTAGCGTCCTGAGACATGTCGCCGCCTCCGATCTGTGCCGTCGAGGCCCATGCGCTTTGCCGGCGACGGACGCCCGTCGTGATGATGGCCGTCGTGTTGGTTTCGGGGCTTCTGGTCGGTTGTGCCCCGTCGGCGACCAACGGGGCGGCTCGCTCCCTAGTCGTGCTTACCGTCGACCAGGCCGCCGAGGTGGTTGTGCCGGCGGGGGCGTTCGACCAGTCGGCCACGACTACCTTGACGACCACTACTGCGGCACCGATCACGAACGAGCCCGCCGGGGAAGGATCAGCGGAGGGCGCTGAAACGGCCCACAAGGCAACTGAGGCCCTTGACACCGACGCAGCCGATGACGAGGCCACCGCGTCGGAGACCAGCATGGTTTCGACCACGGAGGNCNTCGAGGTNACCACCACGACCGTGGCGCCCACGTCGACGACCGTCGAGGTCGTCAAGGAGACCATCCCCCTCGAGGAGCAGAAGGTCCCACCCGGCATCAAGATGATGGACGCCCTCGAGGAGTTCAACGGATGCCTTGCCGACGAAGGGGTGGAGTTCATCGGCCGGCCGGATGCCGCCAAGGGGCCCGAGGACCCGGTCAACCAGCCGGCCTACATCCAGGCGCTCACGTCGTGCGCAGGNAAGTCGGGGATCGTCGACGCCATGCAGGAGTTCCANGCGTCTCGGGTCGGTCGGACACCCGANCAGATCCGTGAGGACAACGAGCAGTTCATNGNNATGNCNGGGTGCCTNCGATCCAAGGGATGGACGGTCAGCGACCCCGTGCCCGACGAGAACGGTTCGCTCGGGCCCGGCGAGGCCTTCGCAGGGCCCGACGGCGACCTGGACATGGACGACATTCGAGACTGCATCAGCGAGAACAACCTCACGGGCGGCTGAGCCGGAACGGCCTGCCCAGACCCTCAGAAGCCCGATCTCTGGAAGGACACCGAGACGATGAAGAAGATCCTGGGCCTGCTGGTGCTGGCCGGTGCTGTGGCCGCCGCCGTCGTTTGGCAGCCGTGGGCCGACGACGAGGTAGCCGTTGACGTCGGCGTTGACCGGGCCATTGCCGAGTCGGTGTCAGTCCGGACGCTGACCGACGAGATCACCATCCGTGGCGAGTTGCGGCGCGACGAGTTGCAGGTGGTCACCGCGGCTGCTCCCGGCAAGGTCGGGGCGGTCACCGTCTCCGATGGGGAGACCGTGGAGGCTGGTGACCTGCTGCTCAGCGTGGACGGACGCCAAGTGGTGGCCGTCGCCGGCGACTTCGCCTTCTACCGGTCGCTGGACGTCGGCTCTGAGGGCGCCGACGTCCGCCAGTTGGAGGAGGTCCTGTCAGCCGCCGGCCACGACGTGGGCGACGTCGACGACCTCTACACCGAGGAGACCCGGGCCGGCCTGGCCGCCTGGCAGGCCGCCTACGGCTACGTGGGGACAGCCCCGGAGGCCGACGAGGTGGTCACTGTGACCCTGCAGGCCAACCCGGTGGGCTACACGGTGGGTCCGGTGAACGCCGTGTCAGTGCGCATCGGACCGGCCCGGCCCACCACGGGAGGGCTCCAGTCCGAGCAGACCGTCGAGGTGGTGACCACGGCGGCTGCGGTAGTCGACGCGGTGGCCGTGGCCGACAGCGCCGTGCCCACGGTGTCGCTCTCGACGGCGGCCGTGGTGGTGGTCGAGGGTCGCCCGGTGGTGGTCACCCTCACTGCTGACGTGGCGCCCACCGCGGACCTGGAGGTCCCCATCTCGGTGTCGGGCGACGTCGTGGTCGACGAAGACTACGTCGCCCCCGACGCCATAGTGGTCATCCCGGCCGGGTCGACGTCGGCGACCTTCGAGATCGCCACCNTCCGTGANGACGACCGGGAGCCCTACGAGGACCTGAANGTGACGATCANCGGCGGCTTCGACTCTCTGGACGCCGTGGCCCCGCAGACTCTGGCCGTCTACGACGCTCGCAAGGAGGTCGACGACCTGTTGGACCGGGTGGGTGAATTGGTCGACGACATCGCCAAGAAGCGGGACGAGGTGGCCGACCTCGAGGCCGAGGACGAGTTGGTCACCACCGTCGAGGACCGGCTGGTGGCCGTCGGGATCCTCACTGGTGNCCAGGCCCGTTCTGGTGACGTGAGTCCGGCCGAGGCTGCTGAGCTGGAGGACCTCCAGCAGAAGGTGGACGACGCGGCGGAGGTCGTCCGCTACGGGACCGACTTCATTACCACGGTCGAGGAGCGTCTGGTCAGCCTGGGGATCCTCACCCAGGCCCAGGCTCGTTCCGGCGACGTGAGCCCGGCCGAGGCCGCCGAGCTGGAGGACCTCCAGCAGGCGGTGGAGGACGTCGACGAGGACATCTCTAGCGGGAAGGACGGGGTGACCATCCTGGACTGGCACGCCGCGGTGGCCGCCCGCGACGACGCCTTGGACGCGGCCATCGACGACGTGACCGAGCTNGACTGGCGGGCCGCGGTGGCCGCCCGCGACGACGCCATCGACGATGCCCTCGAGCAGTCGGACGAGTTGCAGGACCGTCGTGACGAGTTGGACGTGCTCCTGGACGAGCAGCAGCGCCTCGACTACCGGCTCGCCTCGGCTCGGGAGACNCTCCGGGTGGCCCAGGCGGCCCGCTGGGTGCTGGGCGACGACGAGGTCACGCTCAGCATCGACGACCCGGACGTACCCGACGAGCCGATCCTGGTGTTGCGGGCCGATGGCGAGACGGTGGGCGAGGGCGGCACGGCCACATTCACCATCGAGACNACCGTGGAGCTGGTCGAGGACCTGGATGTCTTCTACGTGGTCGGCGGCACGGCCACCGCGGACGCCGACTTCAATGCCCCCGACGGCGACATCACCATGACGGTCGGCCAGGAGCGGGTGGTGCTGTCCATCCCCATCCGTACCGACGACGACGTGGAGGGCGACGAGACCGTCGAGGTGCGCCTGCTGGCCGACCCGTCCGGTGCCTATCGGCTCAGCGACCGGGACCGGGCGTCGATGGTCGTCGAGTCCAACGACCTGCCCGAGTTGACTTTGTCCGGCGGGGGCAGCGTGGTCGAGGGCGAGAGCTCGACTGTGACCATCGTGGCCNACCAGGCGCCCACCGAGGACACCAGCGTGGCCTACTCGGTCTCCGGCAGCGCCCAGGTCGGCGTCGACTACGCCGTGGTGACCGGGACCGCCCTGCTGCGGGCCGGCGAGCGTTCGGTCGACGTGGTCATCCGCACCATTGACGACGACGTGGTCTTCCAGCCCGGGGACATGGTGGTCGCCGACTGGCCGGTGCGCGTCGGCACCGTGGAGGTCGAGGAGGGCGACTACGTCCAGCAGGGCACGCCGCTCTTCGACCTGACCGAGCCGGCCTTCACCATCCGCCTGACCGCCTCGCCTACCGACCGGGCGCAGCTGGCCGTCGGCCAGGACGTCACGGTCAACCTGGACGCCGGCGACCAGGAGTCGCCCGGCACCATCACCGAACTGGACGACAACGCCACCACCTCGTCGACGGGGACCGAGACCTACGAGGGCGTGGTGACGGCCGTCGAGGACCTGGTGGGCGTCGACGGGGCGGTGGTCACCATCGACGTGGTGGTCGAGGAGTCCGTCGACGCCGTCGTCGTCCCCATCGCCGCCGTGCTTTCCGACGGCGGCCAGGAGACGGTCCGGGTGGTGACCGCCGAGGGCGTGATCGAGCGGCGGGCCGTCGTGACCGGGATGTTGGACGGCGCCTACGTGGAGGTCGTGTCCGGGGTGTCGCCCGGCGAGTACGTGATCCTGGAGATCGACCGGTCGTGACGATGGCCCATCCGGCGGCCGCCGACTCCGGGCCCGAGGTGGTCCTGGCCCTGGACGGNGTGTCGCGCGTNTACGGCACCGAGGTCCAGGTGCGGGCCCTGGACGACGTGTCGCTGGACATTCGGGCCAGTGAGTACCTGTCCATTGTCGGGCCGTCGGGGTCTGGCAAGTCGACCATGCTCGGCCTGCTCGGGGTCCTCGACCTCCCGTCCGAGGGCTCGATCCGGGTACGGGGCACCGACGTGACCCGTCTGGCCGACGCCGAGCGGTCCCGCCTNCGGGGCGAGGCCATCGGCTTCGTCTTCCAGCAGTTCCACCTCATCCCGCACCTCACCGCGGTGGGCAACGTGGAGACCGCCCTGCTCTATCGGGGCCTGTCGGCCCGGGAGCGTCGCGGCCGGGCCATGGCCGCCCTCGAGCAGGTGGGCCTCGGGTCCCGCCACGACCACCGGCCCGTCCAGCTTTCGGGTGGCGAGCAGCAGCGGGTGGCCATAGCCCGGGCGATCTCGACCGATCCCGGCGTGGTGCTAGCCGACGAGCCGACCGGCGCCCTGGACAGCCGCAACGCCGAGAATGTCATGCAGATCTTCGAGGACCTGCGGTCGCCGCAGCGGGCCATCTGCATCGTCACCCACGACCTGCACGTGGCCGACTCGGCCCGCCGAAAGATCTCCATGCTGGACGGCCGCATCGTGGCCGACGAGGCACTCACTGGCGGGGGGGGACCCGGATGAGGCGCCTACGGGAGCTGGTCGGCGTGGCCGCGGGCGGCCTGACGGCCCGCAAGATCCGCACCGCTCTGATCATGCTGGGGCCGATCCTCGGCGTGGCCGCCATCGTGGCCGCCATCGGCATCAACGAGAGTTCCAAGGGCCACCTGAAGGCCAAGCTCCAGGAGCTGGGCACCGACCTGATCGTGGTCAACGCCTCGACCGGGATGGGCTTCGGGCAGGACCCGGTCATCGAGGCCTCCGCGGTGGCCCGGGTGAAGCGCCTGCCTGATGTCGCCGCGGTGACCGGGACCCGCCAGCTGTCCGACATCGTTACCGTCCCGTTCGCCGGTGCCGAGGACTACTACCGGGCCTTCCCCGTCCCGGTCATCGCCTCCGGCCTGGACCTGCCCGACACCCTCGAGGTGCCGATGATCAGCGGTCGGTTCCTCAACGAGTATGACCGGGACTCCGGGGCCCGGGTGGCCGTCATCGGCCGCGACCTNGCTGACGAGTACGGCTACCTGGCCGGCGAACCCCGAACCATCGAGNTGAACGGGCTGCAGTACGGGGTGGTCGGCGTGCTCGACTGGGTGCTGTTGGAGCCGTCGATGGACTCGGCGGTGTTCGTCACCTTCACCAGCGCGGTGGACGACTGGGAGCTCGACGACCCCGACCCGAGCCGCCTGTACGTGCGGGCTCCCACCGACACCGCCCTGGTGGCCCAGGAGATCCCCACCGTGGTCAGCCTGGGCGGGCCGGACGGGGCCAACGCCTCGGTGCCCACCGACCTGCTGGACGCCCAGTCGCAGGTCGACGAGAGCCTCAACAACCTGACCAAGATGATGGGTGGCCTGGCGCTGGTNGTGGGCGGCGTGGGCATCGCCAACGTGATGTCCATCTCGGTGATCCAGAGGTCGTCGGAGATCGGTATCCGGCGTGCCCTCGGCCACAGCCGGGGGACCATCGCCGTACAGTTCCTCTTCGAGGCTCTGGTGGTCGGCGTGTTCGGCGGGATCATCGGGGCCCTCGTCGGCGCCGGCGTGGTCTGGGGGGTGGCCGAGCAACGGGGTTACACCATGGTGCTGTCGGTGGCCGGCCTTGCCGGCTGGGCGCTGGTCTCGGTCGGCGTGGCCGTGGTGGCCGGCCTGTACCCGTCGTCCAAGGCGGCCCGCCTCGAGCCGCTGGAGACGCTCCGGCTGGGATGACCCGACCGCGGTCTGCCATCCCGGGTGGCGGGCCCGTCCTAGCATCCGGGGTGATGGAGTCCGACTCGCTGGCCGCCCATGGATGGTCGGGTGGTCCGCGTCCCACCGACGGTCGCCTGGGTCGGATCGTGCGGGTCGACCGCGGCGAGGTCGACGTGGTGGTCGACGAGGGCCGGCTCCGGGTGCTGTCCGACTCGCAACGGGCNCAGGACCTCTTGGCCCCGGCCACCGGCGACTGGGTGGTCGTCGTCGACGACCCCGACCTGGGTCCAGTGGTGGGCCGGGTCTTGGACCGGGCCAACACCGTGTCGCGGCGCGATCCGTCCGAGGCGGNGGTCGAGCAGGTGCTAGTGGCCAACGTGGACCGGGTGCTCATCGTCCACGGCCTGGACCGGCCGCTGCCGGCGGGACGACTGGAGCGGTTCCTGGTCGTGGCGTGGGACAGCGGTGCCGAGGTGGCCGTGGTCCTGACCAAGGCCGACCGGGAGCCGGTGGCCGCCGCCGAGGTGGCCGCCGTGGTGCGGGCCCTGGCCCCCGACGTCCCGGTCCACGTGGTGNGCCTGCCGGGAGGGCCCGGGGCCAGCGAGGGCCTGACGGCCGTCGAGGCCCTCTTGGAACCCGGACGGACCGTCGTCCTGCTGGGCGAGTCGGGGGCCGGCAAGTCCACACTGGTTAACGCCCTGGTGGGCGACGAGGTGCTGGCGACTGGCGAGGTCCGGACCGGCGACGCCAAAGGGCGCCACACCACGGTCAGCCGGGAGCTGGTCTTGCGGCCTGGTGGCGGGCTGCTGGTTGACACGCCGGGGATCCGGGCCGTGGGGATCTGGGACGCCGAGGAGTCCCTGGCTCGGGTGTTCGGCGACCTTGAGGAGCGCTCCGCCGACTGCCGGTTCGCCGACTGCGTCCACGACACCGAACCGGACTGCGCGGTGCAGGCCGAGGTGGAGGCGGGCCGGGTCGACCACCGGAGGGTGGATCGCTACCGGGCCCTGCGGGCCGAGCTGGCCGACCAGCGCCAGCGGGAGTCGGAGCGAGAGCGCCGGGCACAGCGGGGCCGACGCCGCTGATCCGCAGTCTCCCGGCGGTCAGGCACCTGCGGCCTCCCGGCGGGCGAGTGCGCGCCGGTCCAGTTTGTCGCCGGCGTTGAGGGGCAGGGCGTCCACGATGCGTACTGCGGCGGGCAGCTTGTAGCCGGACAGGTAGCCAGAGGCGTGGGCCAACAGGTCGACCAGTTCCGGTGGGCGGGCTGGGTCGGCGGGCACCACGACGGCCACCCCCACCTCGCCCATGGTCGGGTCGGGACGCGAGACGACGGCCACCTGGGCCACACCCGGGTGGTTGCCCAGCACGGCCTCCACCTCAAGGGGATACACGTTGTAGCCACCCCGGATGTACATCTCCTTGACCCGACCGGACAGCCGGAAGCAGCCGGCCGAATCCACGTGGGCCAGGTCGCCGGTGCGGAGCCACCCGTCCACGAGGGTCTCGGCGGTGCCGTCGGGGTCGCGCCAGTAGCCCGACATGGAACTCGGGGTGCGCAGCCACAACTCACCCACCTCGCCGTCGTCGGCCAGGCGACCGTCGGCGTCGCGAACCTCGGCCTCCACGCCGGGGCGGGGACGGCCCACGGTGTGTAGGGCCTCCTCGTCGCCGGCGTCCAGCGCCGTGCCCAGGCCGATGCCCCCAGACTCGGTCGAAGAGTACCGGATCGCATAGGGGGCGCCGAAGCGCAGGCGGGCCTCCGCCACCAGCGCCGGGGGCGACGGTCCGGCGCCCACCACGATGGCCCTCACCGACGACAGGTCCCTAAGGTCGAAGTCGGGCTCCCGGAGCAGCAAGGCGATCTGGGCCGCCACGCCGTTCACGGCCGGNAGGCGGTAGTGCTCGACGAGGTCCAGGAGGGCGGTGGCCGACCAGCGGTCCAGGACGTGGATGGTNGCNCCAGCGGCCAGTTGCCACGGAAGCTTGGTCATGACGCCCACGTGGGCGAACGCCGTGCCGCTGACCATGTGGCCCCCCGAGCCCCAGGCCCCGCCGGTGTCGAGGTNGTGGATGGCGGCCAGCTGCCGNTCGGTGAACCAGGCGCCNTTCGGGTCGCCGGTCGATCCCGAGGTGAAGCAGATGCAGGTCGGACGGTCCGGGTCGGGGCCCACCGTCGGGGNCGCGGCGCCCGGTTGACGGAGATCNGNCAGCAGGCNGTCGAGGTCCTCGGTGGGGTCCACCACCTCGAGGCTCCGGTCGCCCAGGCCGGGGGCCGTCTCCTNGGTGGCCAGCACCAGGTCGGGGTCCACTGCGTCGGCNAGGNGGGCTCGCTCGGCCTCCCGCAACCGCGGGTTGGCTCCGGCGGTGGTGGCCCCCAGGCGGGCCGCGGCCACGTAGGCCACCACGTACTCGAGGCCCGACGGCAGGGCCAGCAGCAACACGTCGCGTTCGCCGAGGCCACGGGCGGCCAGGCCGNTGGCGACCTCGTCGGCCAGCCGGTCGAGGTCCCGGTAGGAGAGTTCGGTGCCCGACGGCAGCCGGAAGGCAGCCCGGTCGCCGTACCGACGNGCCGCGTCGGCGACGACCGTCCCGAGGAACGGGCCGTCGGGGGCGTCCACGGTTAGCCTTCGAGCAGGTCGAGGATCCGTTCGGACGGGCGGGCCACCACGGCCCGGTCGCCGAGGAGCCCCACGGGACGCTGCATGAGGGTCGGGTGGGCGAGCAGCAGGTCGACCACGGCGTCGGGGTCGTCGAGGGCGTCCTCGTCGATTCCGGTCTCGACGAAGGCGGCGTCGCGGCGGACCATGTCCGATGGTGGATCGTCGACTGCGTCCAGGATCCAGAGCAGGTCCTCCCGGTCCAGGGGGTCCTTCAGGTACTCGACGACGTCGAACTCGACGCCACGCTCCTCGAGTAGGCCGAGGGCGCCACGGGACTTCCCTCAGCGGGGGTTGTGGACGAGCAGGAGCCGGCGGGGATCGAGGGTGGCCATGGCTGTCGACCGTACCGGGCCGGGCTGCGGTGGGCCGGGCCGGAGGTCGTAGAATCGTCAGAATGAGCCGTAGGAGCGACGCCATCGAACGCTTTACGGCCGAAGCCGAGGCGTCGGGCCTGGAGGTCGAGGTCCAGCGCTACCCGGGTGGGACCCGGACCGCCGCCGATGCCGCCGAGGCGGTGGGCTGCCACGTCGACCAGATCGTCAAGTCTCTGGTCTTCATGGCGGACGTGCGGCCGGTGCTGGTGCTGTGCAGCGGNGGTCGGCGGGTCGACGAGGAGCGCCTAGCCACCTACCTGGGCACGGANATCCGCATCGCCGGGGCCAGCGAGGTCCGGGCGGCCACCGGCTTTGCCATCGGGGGCACNCCACCGCTGGGCCACACGGTGCCNTTGCGAACGGTGGTCGACCCCCACCTGATGGATTTNGACGAGGTGTGGGCGGCGGCCGGCACGCCGGACTCGGTGTTCCCGGTCAAGCCGAAGGACCTCGTGAAGGCGACCGCCGGAGCGGTCGTCGGCGTCACCCGCTGATCCTGGTCCGGGCGCGTCGGCGCGGCTGGACTGTCAGGCGCCGGAGCCGACGTAATNCAGCGGGAGTGCTGTGGTGTTCTTGAGATCCTCCATCACGAAGATGGATCGGAAGCCGGCGAAGTCGATGGCCCGGGTCATCCGCCTGTAGAAGTCGTCGTAGGCGGCGATGTCGGGGACCACCACCCGGAGGATGTAGTCGACCTGTCCGCTGGTCCGCCACGCGTCGACGATCTCCGGGAAACCCTCGATGCCGGACACGAACTGCTCCAGCCAGGCCGCCGAGTGGTTGGTGGCCTGGATCTCCACCAGGGCCATGAGTCCGAGGTTGACCGCTTTGCGGTCCACCAGCTCAACCCGCCGGGTGAGCACGCCGCGGTCGCGGAGTCGCTGGATTCGGCGCCAGCACGAGGTGGCCGACAGGCCGACCGCCTCGCCGAGTTCCGCGGCGGACTGCGAGGCATCCTCCTGGAGGAGATGCACGAGCTTCCGGTCGATTCCGTCCATGGTGCAAGATTCTTGCAGAAGTAAAGGCATATTGGAATGAAATCGATCACAGAAGCGTAAGAAGGGGGAAGAACGCACGGATCCCCCGACGGATCGTCCGTAGGTTCGACCCCATGTTGAACCGTCTGACGATCCAGCGTGCTTTCACGGAGCATCCGGCCTCGGTCGGCGAGACCTGGGGCCAGCACGCCCGCTTCGCCCTGTCGGGGGCGGGCACCCTGGCCATGGCGGCCATGGCCGCCACCTTGCACGCCCTTGTCCCGGCGCTGTTCCCGACCACGGCCAGCCGGGCCGTCGACCGTCTTCACGCCCGCATNCATGGACCCCGTGGNGCCGAGGCTGCCAAGATCACGAACATGGAGCACCGCACCGCCCGACCGGCTGCCTGACCGCTTGACGGGCCGGCCAGTCCGCGGATCGACTCAGCGGCCCTCGGAGCGGGCGCTCGTCGTCGAGGTCGTCCGTGGAGGCGAGATCGAGAGTCGGCACGCGGTCGACGCCGTCGTCGTTGATGNCTTCGGGGTCGTCGTCCGCTCGTGGGGCGAGCCGNTCCGTGGCGTCCTGCCNCGGTCGGCGGCCAANCCNCTGCAGGCCCTCCCGNTGGTGGNCACCGGCGCCGCNGATGCCTTCGGGCTNGGCGACGTCGAACTGGCCCTGGCCTGCGCTAGCCACGACGGCGAGCCGGCCCACGTCGCCGCCGTCGAGGCATGGCTGGACCGGATCAGCCTGTCCGTCGNGNACCTGGCCTGCGGCACGCACGCCCCGCTGCANGAGGCCTCGGCCACCGCCCTAGTGGCCGNNGGGGGCCGGCCCACCGGCGCCCACAACAACTGTTCTGGCAAGCACGTCGGGTTCCTGACCGTCTGCAGGCACCTCGGACTCCCGGTCGATGGCTACCTGGCGCCCGACCATCCGCTGCAGGCCGACCACGTGACCAGGGCCCTGGNCGACGCCTGCGAGGTGGACCTGTCGGCGCAGGTTCCAGCTGTGGACGGTTGCGGGATTCCCGTCTGGTCGGTGCCGCTGGACCGCCTGGCCGCCGGCTGGGTCGGGCTGTGCGGCGGCGCGGCCGGCGCCCGCCTCCTGGCCGCCATGCGGGCCGAGCCCTTCCATGTCGCCGGCTCGACGCGGGCCTGCACCCGCCTCATCGGGGCATGTTCCGGTGGCACCGTGGTCAAGGCGGGTGCCGAGGGCGTGTTCTGTGCCGTGGTCCCCGACGACGGCCTGGGCCTGGCCCTGAAGGTCCGCGACGGAGCCAGCCGGGCTGCGGTGGCCGCCGTGGAGTGTTTGCTGGCCTCTCTGGGCCGCTACGGAGGCCCGGTTGGCGAGGTCCTCCACAACCGGGCCGGGACCCCTGTCGGCGAGGTCCGGGTAGCCGGGGACGGGACGGTGGTCGGGCCACATTGAGGGCTGGTCGTCCGTAGGGTGTCCCGGTCCCGCGGACGGCGGGACGACGATCGACGCGAGACGGGACCGAGGACATGGGCAGCTGCGACGGACGGGTGGTGATCGTGACCGGAGCCGGTCGCGGGCTGGGGAGGGCCCACGCGCTGGCCTACGCCGCCGAAGGCGCCCACTTGGTAGTCAACGACCTCGGAGTGGGCCGCGAGGGGCAGGACCCCGACGTCGAGTCCGCGCCAGCCCACGATGTGGTGGCCGAGATCGAGGCCATGGGTGGCGAGGCCATCGTGGATGGAGCCGACGTGGCCGACTGGGACCAGGCCCAGGCCATGGTGGCCGCAGCGGTCGACCGGTGGGGCCGGCTCGACACGCTGGTCTGCAACGCGGGCTTCCTGCGCGACCGGATGCTGGCCAACATGTCCGAGGAGGAGTGGGACTCGGTGACTCGGGTCCACCTCAAGGGCCACTTCGCCCCGGCCCGCCACGCCATCGCCCACTGGCGTGACCGCAGCAAGGCCGGCGAGGACGTCGACGCCCGGGTGGTCATGACCTCGTCGGGCGCCGGGCTCATGGGCAGCTTGGGCCAGGGGAACTACGCGGCGGCCAAGGCGGGGATTGCCCTGCTGGTCGTCCAAGCGGCCGCCGAGTGGGGTCGCTACGGCGTGCGGGTCAACGGTGTGGCGCCGGATGCCCGGACCCGGATGACCGAGGGCCTCTTCTACGGAGACGCCCCCGAGGACGCGTGGGACGAGAATGACCCGGCCAACGTTTCGCCGCTCATGGTGTGGCTGGGCAGCGACGACTGCGACGTGACCGGGCGGGTGTTCGAGGCCACTGGCGGGCAGTTGAACGTATGCGACGGCTGGCAGCACGGACCGGTGGTGTCGGTGGGGGAGCGCCGCATGGAGGTCGCCGAGGTGGGAGAAGCCGTCCACCGGTCGATCGCCGGGGCGCCTGAGCCGGCGCCGGTCTTCGGGTCCTGACCCGGGTCGCCCGGCCTCCGGACCGGATCGGGGTTCAGACCGGCTCGACCGGGTCCTCGGCCTTCAGGGAGCGGGCCAGGGCCTCGTCCAGCAGCGAGTGCGCCTCGTCGCGGTCGACGCCCAGTTGGCGCAGCTCGAAGGCGAAGCGGTCCGCCGCGCCTACCAAGCGCTCGCGTCTTTGGCGCATGGGTTCGGAGTGGGGTGGCTCGTCGACCACGAAGGTGCCCCGACGGCCCCGCCCTTCCACGACACCGTCCACCTCCAGCTCCCGGTAGGTCCGGGCCACCGTGCCGGGGGCCATCCCGGCCGCCGCGGCCAGACGCCGGACGGTGGGGAGCCGGGAACCCGGCGGGAGGTGCCCGACGGCCACCATGACCGACAACTGGGCCCGGAGCTGTTCGTAGAGGGGGACGCCGGCGTCCGGGTCGAGGCGNAGGACNAGNCGNCGGGTGCGTCCCGAGGGCTCGACNGCGTCGACGATCAGCGGGGTGGCCATCTCNCTGTNGATCGTACCAGTACAANTGGACGAAATGGGTCAGANNTTCGCCATANNCTTGCCTAATNNNCTGATACAAAGCAAAGTCTGTTCCAANNAATNGGCCCGAANGNGGGCGCNACACCCGGCGNGGACCCGGGGGACGGGAGACACCACATGAAGCTGGTCACGGCGGTCATCAAGCCCTTCAAGCTCGANGACGTGAAGGACGGCCTCGCCAGCCTTGGCGTGCAGGGCATGACGGTCAGNGAGGTCCAGGGNTTCGGCCGGCAGGGCGGACACAGCGAGACCTACCGGGGCACCGAGTACAAGGTGCTCTTCACCCCCAAGACCCGGGTCGAGGTCGTGGTCGACGACGACGTGGCNGACCGGGTGGTCGACGCCATCGTNGATGCCGCCCGCACCGAGAAGATCGGCGATGGCAAGGTCTGGGTGACCGACGTGGGAAGCNTGGTGCGCATCCGCACCGGCGAGCGCGGCGCCGACGCCGTCTGACGCAGCCATCCGAGCGGCGTTTCCGCAGGGCCGGATCACCTGAACCGGCCCGTCTGCGTCCCGCCGACTACCGTCGCCGTCCATGAGTGACGAGGCAGTACCGGTCGAGGAACTGGTCCGCTACGAGGTTCGCGACCAGGTGGCNTGGATCACCATCGACAATCCGACCAAGGGCAACGCCCTNTCGCCCGACATGCGGGACCGCATCGCCNCCCTGGTCNCGGGCACCAACGGCCGGTTCGAGGCCCGGGCCATCGTGATCACCGCNGCGGGCGAGAAGTTGTTCTGTCCGGGGGCCGACATCAGCGTGGGTCGCGAGTTCGCCCCCCGGCCCGACGACGCCCCGGAACTGGCCGTCGGCGAGTCTCGTCGCATGATGCTCGAGGGCCAGCTGAAGCTGATGCCGACCATCTTGGATTGCGAGNTGCCGGTCATCGCTGCGGTCAATGGCACGGCGGCCGGCGTGGGCGCCCACNTGGCCCTCTGTTGCGACNTGGTCATCATGGCCGACCACGCCAAGCTCATCGAGGTGTTCGCCCGCCGCGGCCTCGTGCCCGACGGCCTGGGCGCCTGGATCCTGCCCCGGCTCGTCGGNCTCCAGAAGGCNAAGGAGNTNATGTTCTTCGCCGAGGACATCGGTGCCGACGAGGCANTGCGCCTCGGGCTCTGCAACAGGGTCGTCCCCGGTGCGGAACTGCAGGACACGGCNGCCGAGTGGGCTGGGCGACTGGCATCCGGTCCCACCCGGAGCTTCATGATGACCAAGTGGCTGGTGAACCGGTCGCTGGACGTGGACCGTCGCACACTGGAGGACAACGAGGCGTGGGCCGTGGAACTCAACAACGGCACCGTCGACATGGCCGAGGGCATCNCCAGNTTCCGAGAGCGCCGGGACCCCGTGTGGCGGGGATTCTGACNATGGTCGTCCGGGTGCCGTGATCATCAGGATGGATGCCGGCGGCGACGTCCGCGTCGACGAGGCCGAGGTGTTCACCGACTTCCACGTCGAGGCGCCGGCNAATCTGGCAGGAGACGATCTGGCCGCCNCCATNGGCGAGGGCACACGGGCCGACGGCGACCACCTGTGGGTCGCCGAGGCGGCTGTCCGCAACTGGGCGTCCGGGCGGACCACCGACGACGGAGGCGCCTGGGACGCGGGCTTCTCCGGGATGGTCGAATACGCCCGGTCCAAGGGGTGGACGGATCCGGCGGGCACCCACCTNCGAGCACACGTGGTGCACGTCGACTGACCAGACCCTCTCCAACGAACCACCTGACACGACAGGAGATCCCGTGGCCGACCTGACAGTGCTGCACAACCCCCATTGACACGCCTCCAAGAACGCCTTGGCGGTCGCCGAGGAGCTGGGAGTGGACGTTGACGTAGTCCTCTACATGAAGGAGCCGCCCGACGAGGCCCTGCTGGGACGGATCGTGGCCGGCCTGGAGGACCCGGTTGAGGACCTGGTTCGCAAGGACTCGCAGTTCAAGAAGCTGGAACTGGAGCCCGAGGACTACGTNGGGAACGCCGGGGCCGTGGTCGATCTGCTGGCCCGTCGCAAGGCGCTGCTGCAGCGGCCCATCCTGGTGCGGGGCGATCTGACCGGCGATGGCCCCCTGGTGGCCACCGTAGGCCGGCCTAAGGATCGCCTCTACGAGTTCATCGGGGCCTGCCGGTGAATGAGACGGGCCGGTGACNCCGACCGCCGACCTATGCGACGAGCACGACGACGCCGTCCGGGTGCTGTCTGGTGGCTTCNCCTCTTATGGGGGAGTGACCACGTTCCGTGGANCGATCTCCACGCTNTCGGTCCTCGAGGACAACTCGCTGGTCCGCGACGCCCTCGAGGAACCGGGCGAGGGTCGGGTCCTGGTGGTGGCCGGTGGGGGCTCCGAGCGGTGCGCGCTCGTCGGCGGGAACCTCGGCATACTGGCGGCCGACAACGGCTGGGCGGGCATCGTCGTGGACGGATTCGTCCGGGACGCCGCCGAGCTCCGGGAGGCGGCCGTGGGCATCCGTGCCCGCGGCACCTGCCCCCGCAAGAGCGTGAAGCGCGGACAGGGAGACCGGGATGTCCCGGTCACCGTGGCCGGCGTGGATCTGGTGCCAGGCATGTGGTTGTGGGCCGACGACGACGGCATAGTCGTCGCCGACACTGACCTCGACGCCTGACACTGCCTCACCAGACAGACCAGACAACCCAACCACACCCTGAACGGCAGGAACGAATGTCGACGACCCAGGACCAACTCGAGGCCGTTCGCGGCCACCGCGGCTTTATCGCCGCTCTCGACCAGAGCGGCGGCAGTTCGCCGGGCGCCCTGAGCAAGTACGGCGTGACGGAGGACGCCTGGTCGAACGACGACGAGATGTTCGACCTGATCCACGCCATGCGCACCCGGATCATGACCAGCCCNTCGTTCGGTGGCGACCGCGTGATGGGGGCCATCCTCTTTGAGATGACCATGGACCGCGAGGTGGAGGGCCGCCCCACCGCCGAGTACCTGTGGGACGCCAAGGGCGTGGTGCCGTTCCTCAAGGTGGACAAGGGCCTGGCCGACGAGGCCGATGGCGTGCAGCCCATGAAGCCCAACCCGGACCTCGAGGACCTGTGCGGTCGGGGCATGGCCAAGGGCGTATTCGGCACCAAGATGCGCTCGGTGGTCAAGCATGCCGGCGAGTCCGGAGTGGGGGCCATCGCCGAGCAGCAGTTCAGCGAGGGCAACCGCATCCTGGCCACCGGCCTGGTTCCCATCCTCGAGCCGGAGGTCGACATCCACAGCCCGTCCAAGGCCGAGGCCGAGGACCAGCTATTGGNCGCCCTAACAGCCGGTCTCGACTCGGTGCCTGAGGGCAGCCAGGTCATGTTCAAGCTGACCCTGCCCGAGGTGGACGACCTCTACCGGCCCCTCGTCGAAGACCCCCGGGTGCTCAAGGTTGTGGCCCTGTCCGGCGGCTACTCGCGCGAGGAGGCCAACGCCCGTCTGTTTCGGAACCGGGGCATGGTGGCCAGTTTCTCCCGGGCGCTCGTCGAGGACCTCGACGTGGGCCAGACAGGCGACGAGTTCGANGCCGCCCTGGACGCGGCTATCGCCGAGATCCACGCCGCCGGCGACAGCTGATCCCGACGCCGGCCGCGGCCCGGCGCCGCCACTGCGGCGGGGGAATCGTCAGGGGAACTCGGGTCGGCGCTTCTCGCCGAGCGCCGCCACGCCCTCCCGGTACTCCTCGGAGCCCATGTGGGCCTCGAACCGGGCCAGCGAGTCGTCNACGCTGGTCGCCACGTCCCGGTGGAGGTCCAGNTACACCTGACGGCGGGTGGCGGCCAGGCTGGATCGGGCCACCGGTCCCAGGAACTCGGCCACCCAGGTCAAGGTGCTGCCCAGCNCGTCGTCGAACAGGCCGTTGACCAGGCCCATGCCGAGGGCCTCGTCGGTGGTCACCACCCGGCTGGTCAGCAGCAGGTCGTTGGCCCGCCCCAGGCCGATGAGGCGGGGGAGGTGCCACGACAGCCCGTACTCGGCGGGCAGGGCCAGCTTCCCGTGGGCCGTGGTCAGCTTGGCNCCCGGGACGGCGAACCGCAGGTCGCAGAAGCAGGCCAGCACCAGCCCGACGCCGGCCGCCGCCCCGTTGACGGCTGCCACCACCGGCTTGGCTAGGCCGAAGTGGTACGCGAAGTCGGCGTCGAACGCCGGGTCCACCCCGAAGCCGGGGCGCGGGACGTCGTCGGGGATCCCGGCGTCGTAGCCACCCCGCTCGGCGTGCCCGTCGAGGGCCTCGGCGTCGGCCCCCACGCAGAAGGCGCCACCCTCGGGGTCGCCGGTAACCACCACCGCCTTGACCGCCGGGTCGGCCTCGGNCTGCTCCAGCAGCCACCGGTACTCGGTGTGCATCCGTCCGGTCCACGCGTTGCGCCGCTCAGGCCGAGACAGGAAGACCACGAAGGTGGACCCCACCAGTTCGGCCCGGGTCGACTTCAACTCCACGGGGTCGGCTCCATGGGAACGGACCGTAGCGGGCTGGTTTCTCGCCTTCGGAGCCCGACCGGTACGGTCCCGGCATCGGCACCGGCCGCGGTGCCNGGAACGGGAGGACCCCCGATGCTCGCAGCGATCCTGATGGAGACGCCTACCGAGGAACTGCTCGTCGCTGACGACGTCACGCTTCGCGACCTGGGCCCCGGCGACGTCCAGGTAAAGGTCGCCCACAGCGGCGTCTGTCACTCCGACCTGTCGACCATGAACGGGACCATCCCGCTGCAGCCGCCGGCCGTGCTGGGCCACGAGGGCGCCGGGGTGGTCACCGCTGTGGGCGACGCTGTCACCCACGTGGCCCCCGGCGACCACGTCATCATCGCCTTCTCGCCCCCGTGCGGGACCTGTCCGTACTGCACCGGCCGCGGCCAGCCCAACCTGTGCATGAACGGCATGGGCGCCATGTTCATGAACCAGCAGTTCCGTCGGGGTGACGAGGTCATCGGGTCGATGACCGGCTGCGGAACCTTCGCCGAGGAGACCATCGTCCCGGCCATGGCAGCGGTCAAGATCGACGAGGACGTCCCGCTGGACGTGGCCGCCCTCGTGGGCTGCGGCGTCACCACCGGCGTCGGAGCGGCACTGAACACGGCCAAGGTGACCCCCGGCTCGTCGGTGCTGGTCATCGGGGCTGGCGGCGTCGGCGTGGCCGCCATCCAGGGCGCCCGGATCGCCGGTGCGGCCGAGATCGTGGCCGTCGACCTCCACGAGGGGAAGTTGGACCGGGCGAAGGCGTTCGGCGCCACGCACGGTGTGCTCCCCGACGACCTGGAGGCCGTCAAGGCCGAGGTCACCGGCGGCGAAGGCTTCGACTTCACGTTGGAGTGCATCGGNATGGCCCCCACCATGCGCCAGGCCTTCGACATGACCCGTCGGGGCGGCACGGCCTGCATTGTGGGCGTGGGCCGCGCCGAGGAGACCTTCCAACTGTCGGCCTTCGAGATGTTCCTCTCGGAGAAGACCCTCGTGGGCTCCATGTACGGCGGCGCCGACGTGCGCACCGACTTCAACCGCTTTCTCCGCCTCTACAAGTCGGGTCGCCTCGACCTGGAGGGGATGATCACTCGGCGCATCCGGATCGACGAGATNAACGACGCCATGGGCTGCGTCGGCGACTCGGACGTCATCCGCCAGGTCATCGACTTCTGATCCCGCCCGCCGGTCACCGCTGAACCGGGAGTACGCGCCCGTGGCCGAGCGACAGGCGCTGCGCGCCGACCTGATCGTCGAGTACCCGTTCACCAGGACCACCGGTCCGGTGGTCGGGGCCTTCCTGACCGGGCTGCGCGACGGACGGATCGTCGGCGTCCGCACCTCCGATGGCCAGGTCGTCGTCCCGCCGGTGGAGGCCGACCCGGCGACCGGGGTCACGCTCNATGAGGTGGTCGAGGTCGCCGANGCCGGCACCTTGGTGACCTGGACCTGGGTGGACCCGCCCCGACCCGGCTCGCCGTGGGACCGCCCGCACGGCCTCGGCCTGGTGCTCCTCGACGGGGCCGACACGCCGATGCTGCACGGGCTGCTGGTCGACACCCCAGACGGCCTGACCACCGGCATGCGCGTCGAGGCGGTATGGGCCGCCGAGCGCACCGGCCACATTCACGATCTTGTCGGCTTCGNNCCCGAGGGGGCCGGCGTGGCCCCGGCGTCCCATNCCGAGCACCCGGGCGACGAGCCAGTCCGCTCCGTCCGCACCCCGATCCGCCTCGAGTACGACTTCATTCCCAGCTCGGCGGCCCAGGAGTACCTCCACGCCTACGCCGACAAGCGCATCCTCGGCAACCGGTCGCCGGTCGACGGAGCGGTGTTCGTGCCGCCCCGGGGCGTCGACCCCCGGCACGGCGTAGCCGCCGAGGAGCTGGTCGAGCTGGCCCATGAGGGCCACGTGGGGAACTTCTGCGTAACCCACCTGCCCATCCCCGGTCGCACCGACCTGACCACTCCTTACGTGAGTGCCTGGATCCACCTCGACGGCGCCGACATTGGCTTCCTTGGNCTGGTGGCCGGCTGCGGTGTGGACGAGGTGCGTATCGGCATGCGGGTCCGGGCTGTGTGGAAGTCCGACGACGACCTGGGCCCGACCGCCGAGAACGTCCTGTACTGGGAGCCNACCGGGGAGCCGGACGTACCGGTCGACGAGGCTGGCAACCGGGCCTGGTCGGCTCACCGGGAGTCCGGCACCGGGGGGTCGTGCGGTGCGTGAGGTAGCCGTGGTTTCGTCGGCCGTCCACCAGGTCGAGGCGCTGACCTTCACCACCGACGTGCAGCTCATGGTGCCGCTGGTCAACGCGGCCCGTGACGCGGTGGGCATCACCCAGGACGACGTCGACTTCACTTGCTCAGGCAGCAGCGATTTTTTGGCTGGCCAGGCCTTCTCGTTCGTCCACACGCTGGANGCCGTGGGCGCCGTGCCACCGATTAGCGAGAGTCACGTGGAGATGGACGGCGCCTTCGCCCTCTACGAGGCATGGGTGAAGCTCCAGACCGGCGAGGCCGACGTGGCCCTCGTCTACTCCTACGGCAAGTCGTCGCCCGGTTCGCGTCGCGACGTGCTGGCCGCCCAACTCGACCCCTACGTGGTCGGGCCGCTCTGGCCGGATGCCCACGCCCTGGCCGCCCTGCAGGCCCGGATCGTCCTTGAGTCCGGGGCGGTCACCCCCGAGGCCTTGGCCGAGGTGGCCGTGCGCAGCCAGCGAAACGCGACCGTCAACCCCAACGCCCTGCGGGCCTCGGCCGACGCCACGGTCGACGGAGTGCTGGCCGAACCGGTGGTGGCCGACCCGCTCCGGCCGTCGGATCTGGCCGCCGAGGCCGACGGAGGCTGCGCCATGGTGCTAGCCGCCGGCGTCCGGGCCCGGGCCCTGTGCGACCGCCCGGCCTGGATCACCGGCATCGACCACCGCATCGACCCCCAGGCCCTGGGCTTGCGCGACCTCACCAGGGCCCCATCGGCCGCCCTGGCNGCGGAGCGTGCCGGCGCCAGNACTGACCGCCTCGACGTAGCCGAGNTGCACGTGGCGAGCACCGCCCAGGCCCTGGTTCTGGCCCGCGAGCTTGGGCTGGCCGACGACGTCGCCGTCGATCCGTCCGGTGGGTCGCTGGCCGGCGACGTGCTCATGGCCTCCGGCCTGGTCCGCNTCGCCGAGGTGGCCCGCCGGATCTCGGCCGGCGAGGCCGACCGCGGGCTGGCCCATGCCTCGTCGGGGCCGTGCCTGCAGCAGAACCTGGTCTGCGTACTGGAGGGGGCGTAGCGATGGGCANCCTCGGCGAGCGCACCGCGGTCCTCGGCGTCGGCCAGACCGAGTACCGGGCCACCCGGGGCGACGTTTCCATTGCCGGTCTGGTCCGCGAGGCGGCGCTCCGGGCACTGGAGGACGCGGCGTGCACATGGGCCGACGTGGACGCNGTGGTTATCGGCAAGGCGCCCGACTTCTTCGAGGGCCTGATGATGCCCGAGTTGTTCCTGGCCGATGCCCTGGGCTGCGTCGGAAAGCCCATCCTGCGGGTCCACACCGCCGGGTCGGTCGGCGGTTCCACGGCGCTGGTGGCCGCCTCGCTGATCCGCTCCCNGNTCCACCGTCGGGTCCTCACCCTCGGCTTCGAGAAGCAGTCGGAGTCCAACGCCACCTGGGCCCTGTCGCTGCCCCAGCCCTTCTCGGTGTCCATCAATGCCGGTGCCGGCGGCTACTTCTCGCCCATCATCCGCCAGTACATGGCCCGTTCGGGCGCGCCGGAACTGATCGGGTGCATGGTGGCCTTTAAGGACCGCCAACAGGCCCTACTCAACCCCTACGCCCACCTCCACCAGCCCGACCTGACCTTCGACCAGGTGGTCGAGGCACCTATGTTGTGGGACCCCATCCGGTTCTCCGAGACCTGTCCGTCCTCGGACGGGGCGTGCGCCATGGTCCTTGGCGATGAGGCGGCCGGTGACGCTTCGGACCGACCGGTGGCCTGGGTGCACGGCACGGCCATGCGTTCGGAGGGCAACAACTTCCCGGGCCGAGACGAGGTCAGCCCACAGGCCAGTCGGGACTGTGCCGCCGACGTGTTCGCCCAGGCCGGGATCACCGATCCCCGGGCCGAGATCGACGCCGTGGAGATGTACGTGCCCTTCTCGTGGTACGAGCCGATGTGGCTGGAGAGCCTCGGGTTTGCCGAGATGAACCAGGGCTGGCGCATGGTGGAGGACGGGTCCACGGCGCTGGACGGTGGCGACCTGCCGGTCAACTGNTCGGGCGGCGTGCTGTCGTCCAACCCCATCGGGGCGTCGGGGATGATCCGCTTCGCCGAGGCTGCCCTCCAGGTGCGGGGGCTGGCCGGCGACCACCAGGTGGACGACGCCCGCCGGGCCTTCGGACACGCCTACGGCGGTGGGGCCCAGTACTTCGCCATGTGGGTGGTCGGAGCGGACAAGCCCTGACGGGTTTCGTCCTGCCCGGGGTCCAGCGAATAGGTTCGGGGTCGACCCGGCACCGCCACCGACCAGCCGGGCAGGGAGGGAACGCCATGCGCGTCGTCGTCGACTACGACCTGTGCGAGAGCAACGCCATCTGCATGCAGATCGCCCCCGACGTCTTCGAGGTGCGGGATGACGACTTCNTGTACGTCCTCGACGAGACGCCGGGCGAGGACCGNCGGGCGGCCCTCGAGGAGTCGGTCCAGCGCTGTCCCAAGCAGGCCATCTCGCTCGAAGACTGACCCGGNTCGCTCGAGGACTGACTTGCCNCAGCCCAGGGATTCCGTCACCGTCGTCGGGGCGTCGCTGGCGGGCCTGTGGGCCGCCGAGACGCTNCGNCGCGAGGGCTTCGAGGGGCGGATCTCGCTGGTCGGGGACGAACCCCACGCCCCCTACGACCGGCCCCCGCTNTCCAAGAAGTACCTGGCCGGTGCCGTNGGGCGCGACCGGGTCGACCTGCTGGGNCCGGACAAGGTCGCCGAGCTGGACGTCGACCTGCGCCTCGGGTGCCGGGCCACCGGGCTGGATGTTGCCGGCCACGTGCTAGAGGTCGACGGCGCCCCCGAACCCTTCGACGGCCTCGTGGTGGCTACTGGTACCCGCTGTCGCACCCTCCCCGGCACCGACGGCGTGGCCGGGGTCCACGTGCTGCGAACCGTCGACGACGCCGACGCCATCGCCGCAGCCCTCCCCGTCGCCACCGAGGGGGGCGACCCTGCGTCGACCGACCCCTGTCGGGTGGTGGTCGTGGGCGCCGGGTTCATCGGCGCCGAGGTGGCCTCCACTGCGGTGGACGNGGGGGCCGAGGTAGCCATGGTCGAGGCCCTCGACGAGCCGTTCGGCCGGGTTCTGGGCGTTGAGATGGGTGCCGTGCTGGCTGAGCTGCACCGCTTCCACGGGGTGGACCTGCGCACCGGCGTCGGCGTCGCCGAGGTGCTGGCCGACGGCCCCGAGGGGGAGCGTCGGGTTATCGGCATCTGCCTCACCGACGGGTCCGAGCTCGAGGCCGACCTGGTGGTGGTGGGCGTCGGTGTGGTCCCCAATGTGGAGTGGCTTGACGGCTCCGGGCTCGTGATCGACGACGGGGTGGTGTGCGACGAAACTTGCCTGGCCGCCCCCGACGTGGTGGCCGCCGGCGACGTGGCCCGGTGGACCAACCCGCGCTACGGCGAGTCGATGCGGGTGGAACACTGGGACAACGCCGTCCAGCAGGGCGCGCACGTCGCCCGTCGCCTGCTGGCCACCGACGAGGAGGCCGAGCCATTCGCACCCGTGCCGTGGTTCTGGAGCGAC
Source organism: Acidimicrobiaceae bacterium (assembly GCA_002727895.1). GTDB lineage: Bacteria > Actinomycetota > Acidimicrobiia > Acidimicrobiales > MedAcidi-G1 > UBA9410. The sequence goes on from PBUO01000011.1 coordinate 23,137, forward strand.
CAGTACGACCGGAAGCTGCAGTTGGCCGGATGGATCCGGCCCGACGACGAGGTCCGGGTGGTGAACGGCTCGACCGACGAGCACCGCTTCGTGGCGTTCTACGGGACCGGCGATCGGTTCTCAGCCGTGCTGGGCATGAACCGGCCCCGGCACCTCATGCAGGCCAAAATGCTGCTAGACGACGGCGCCTCGTGGGACGACGCCCTCAACTTGGCGGCGGATTGGGACTGAGCCCGGGACCGCGGTTTCGACCGTCCGCCATGGTGGTGCTCGCCGTCCTCGGCGCTGGCTGTGGCAGCGCCGACCCGCCGCCCTTCGATGCGAGGTCGGTCGTGCCACTGGTGGCCGACGCCCTGCTCCCCGGGGCCACCCACCTCGTCACCGACGTGGCCTGCGACGACTCGGACCGGCTGGGTCCGATGGCTTGCACGGCGGTCGTGTCCGGCGTCGAGGTCCCCGTGCTCGTCCATCCGCCCGGCCTAGACGGCCGGATCCGGATTGAGTCGCCCGCCGAGGTGGTGACCGGGGCCGACGTGGCCGACCGGGTGGATCAACGGCTGACCACCGACACCGGGGTCGAGGCCCGCGTCACCTGCACGCCGGACGCCCGGGTCCTCCGGGCCGGACAGGCCTTCGACTGCACGGCCACCGACCCGGACGGCCGGGAGATGCCGCTGGTGGCCACCCTGGTCGACGACGCCGGGTCCTTCCGGGTCGACTGGCGACCCGTGCCCGGCTCCTAGCCGTCCAGGAGGCGGTCCCTCAGCCTCAGGTTGACGAGGCGACGCTCGCGGTGCTGGTCGACCACCAGGCCTCCCTGGGGCACAGGGTGGGCGTCGAGGAAGGCGTCCACCTCGGGGTCGTGGTCGACGACGAGGGCCCGAACGCCCTCCAGCATCCGGGAGATGCTGTTGGACGGAAGGCGTGCCGTCAGGTCGTTCCAGCCGGCGACCAGACGGGACCAGGAGTGGGCCCGCTCGGTCGGGTGGGCGAGGAGCGAGCGCACCAGGAAGGGGGCGTCCTGGGTGCGGACCGTCCCGTCGGCGACCTCGTCCAGCAGGGCATCGACCTCGGCCCGACCGGGGAAGAGGGCCAGGGCCCGCAAGTGCCGCTGCTCGTCCTGCGGGGTGGCAGCGTCGTCGGAACGCCTCCGACACTCGGCCCGATCGGCGGCGTCCCCATGGGTGGCCACGATGGACACCACGGCGGCGGCCACCGCCGGATCCGACGCGTCGTCCGGGTCGGCCCAGCGCCGCCGGGCCTCGGCCACCACGTCGGGGGCGTCGGCCAGCGTGCCCGCCGCGGCCAGCACGGAACCCCGGAGTTGCCGAGTGCGGTCGTCTTCGTCGGGGCCCGGTTTCCAGGCCAGCCAGTCGACGATCCTGGCCAGGAGCAAACCCGCCTCGCCGGCCGTGCGGTCGTGGCGTTCCGGGGCCACCAGGTCGATGGTGCCGAGACCACGCAATACGGCCTGCCACACCGCCAGATCGGCTTCTCCGCCGGGCCGGCCGACGAATCGCCCGGCGAATTCCGGGAAGTCAGCCGGTTCCACGAACCCGGCCAGGGTGGCCGCCCAGCGGTCGTCGACCGACGAGGCCCGCTCGATGGCCGTGAGAGCTCCGGGGTCGGCCACGTCCACACCGACCGTACGGTGGAAGCCGGTGGCCCCAGCGTTGGCCGTCAGCAGAGGCCCGTCCAGGTCGACGACGACCGGATCGTCGCCCAGCAGCACCCGGTACTCGCCTCCGGCCGTCCGGAGGCGCAGGGGCACCGTCCACGTCGCCTTGCCGGCCGCCGGGTCGTCGAGGTAGCGGAACCGCCTCTGGGCCAGGCGGCACCGGCCGTCAGGGTGGTCGTCCACCTCGACGAGTGGGTGTCCGCCCCGGAAGATCCATCCCTCCATGAGGTCGCCCACAGGCTCGCCGGTGGCCTCCTCGAGGGCCGCCCAGAGGTCCCCGTTGTCGGTGTTTCCACCCAGGTGGGTGGACAGGTAGAGCCGGACCCCGTCCCGGAAGGCCTCTTCGCCGAGGTACTGCTCTAGCATGCGGACCACCGCGGCGCCCTTCTCGTAGGTGAGGAGGTCGAACATCGACTCGGCGTCGGCCGGGGTGACCACCGGGTACTCGATGGGACGGGTCGCGGCCAGGGCGTCCACGTCGAGGGCCGCCGAGCGGGCCGTCGTGAACCCGGCCCACACCTCCCAGCCGGGGCGGAATGCCTCCACGGCCTTCATCTCCATGAACGTGGCGAAGGCCTCGTTCAGCCAGATGCCGTTCCACCAGCGCATGGTGACCAGGTCGCCGAACCACAGGTGGGCCAGCTCGTGGCTGAGCACGGCGGCCACGCTCTCCAACTCCCGTTGGTCGGCGGTGGCCGGGTCCACGAGGAGCAGTACCTCCCGGAAGGTGATNCATCCCAGGTTCTCCATGGCCCCGAAGGCGAAGTCGGGCAGCGCCACCAGGTCGACCTTGCCGCCCGGCACTTCGAGGTCATACCAGTCCGCCAACCAGCGCAGCGAGTGGGCGGCCACCTCCAGGGCGAAGGCCGTCTGGCCGCCCTTCCCCGGGGGATGAATCACCCGGACCGGGACACCATCCACGTCGACCGGTGCCGTGGCCTCCAGCGGGCCGACCACGAAGGCCACCAGGTAGGTGGGGAGNGGGANGGTGTCGGCGAAAGCCACCCGATCGCGGCCCGGGTCTTNGGCAAGGGTGACGCGGGACNTCTCGGCTCCGTTGGAGACGGCCAGCATCCNGGCCGGGACGTCGAGGGTGACGCCGAAGGTGGCCTTGCGGTCCGGTTCGTCGAAGCACGGGAAGGCCCGGCGGGCGTCGGTGGACTGGAACTGGGTGGTGGCGATCACCTNCTCCACGCCGTCCACGACCATGGTGCTGCGGTAGAAGCCGCGCAGGCGGTCGTTCAGGGTCCCGGTGAAGGCCAGNTCCAGGCGTGCCGGACCCGGCGGGAGTTCGAGGCCCGACAGGACCAGCCGCTCGGCCTCGTCGTCCAGGGNGACCTCAGGCTCGACGGCCTGGCCGGCGGCCACCACGGTCACCGCCGTCACCTCCAGTTCGGCGGCGTTGAGCACCACCTCGGCGCAGGCCTCGACCACCTCGACGTCGATGGCCACCGTGCCCGCAAAGGTGGCCGCCTCCAGATCGGGTCGGAGGTGGAGGGCGTAGTGGCGCGGCGCCACTTGGCGGGGGAGCCGGCCCGCCTCGGGCGGCGCATCGGCAGCGTCGGCGGGGGAATCTGGGGGAGGAGCGACCATCGGCGCACCGTACCGGTCGGCCAGCGGGCAAGATGGACCCCCTGACGGGCCGACGGGGCCCCNGACACGCGGGAGCGCACGTGGCCGACGGGAANGGAACCACCCTGGACGTTGTGGGCGTGGGAAACGCCATCGTGGACGTCCTGGCCGAGGTCGACGAGGCCTTCGTATTGAAGCACCGCCTGGCCAAGGGCGCCATGACGCTCATCGATACAGAACGGGCCATCGAGCTGTACGCCGCCATGCCGCCCGGCCTCGAAGAATCGGGTGGGTCGGCGGCCAACACCATGGTCGGCGTGGCCTCCTTCGGGGGGCGTGCCGCCTACATCGGCAAGGTGGCCGACGACTTCCTCGGCGAGGTGTTCCGCCGCGACCTCCGCCACGTGGGCGTCGGGTTCGACATGCCCGGCGTGGGCGGTGCCGAGCCGACCGCCCGCTGCCTCATCCAGGTCACGCCGGATGCCCANCGCACCATGAACACNCACCTCGGCATCTCNTCGCACCTGTCGCCCGACGAGATCGACGGCGACCTGGTGGCCTCGGCCTCCCACCTGTACTGCGAGGGCTACCTGTGGGACACCGACGAGGCGAAGGCGGCCATCCGCCACGCCATGGACCTGGCCAACGCCGCCGAGCGGACCGTGTCGCTGACNCTGTCCGANGGCTTCTGCGTGGACCGGCATCGCGACGAGTGGCGNGAGCTGCTGGCCGATCGGGTCGACGTGGTGTTTGGCAACGCCGGCGAGCTCTGCTCGCTGTTCGAGGTCGACGACGTGGATGTTGCCGCCGACTTGGTGTCCCGGGAGGTCGACCTGGCCTTCGTGACTCTGGGCAAGCAGGGCTCGATGGTCGTCCACGGCTCGGACCGGATCCGGATCGAGGCCGACGAACTTGAGGCGGTGGTCGACACCACCGGGGCGGGCGACCTCTACGCCGCCGGGGTCCTGTTCGGCCTCAGCCAGGGTGCCGACTTGCAGCACGCGGCCCGTCTGGGCAGCGTCGCGGCGGCCGAGGTAATCAGCCACCTGGGGGCCCGCCCGGGTCGGCTCCTCTCCGCGGTGGCCGCTTCCATCCTGGGATNAAACACGGGCATCCCAGGCCGGGCCACGGGTCCGGATTCCCTCGGCGCCGGCTCTGGTCGTAGCGTGGTCGCCATGTTCGACGGATACACCTGCTTCGAGATCAAGTTGGACGGTGGCGTGGCCACCGTGACCATGAGCCGCGGCGAGCAGCTCAACACCATGGTCCCCGAGTTCTGGGACGAGCTGCCTGCCCTGATCCGGGAGCTGGACGCTACCGGCGAGGTCCGGGTCGTGGTGCTGGCCTCCACCGGTCGCCACTTCTGTGCCGGCATGGACCTGGCCGTGTTCGGTGGGCAGAAGCCCCCCGAGGCCTCGCAGGCGCTGCTGCGGTCCAACATGCGGGCCAACGTGCTGCACCTCCAGGAGACGTTCTCGGCCTTCGAGAAGGCCCGCATGCCGGTCCTGGCCGCCATCCAGGGCGGCTGCATCGGCGGGGCCGTCGACATGGTCACCGCCTGCGACCTGCGCTATGCCTCGGTCGACGCCTTCTTCTGCATCCAGGAGATCAACATCGGTATGACGGCCGACGTGGGCACCCTGCAGCGCCTCCCCAAGCTCATCCCCGAGGGCGTCTGCCGGGAGCTGGCCTACACGGGGCGGCGCATGCCGGCCGACGAGGCCAAGGCCGTGGGCCTGATCAACGAGGTCTTCGACGACCACGAGGCCCTTCTGGAGGGCGTCCTCGATGTGGCCCGGACCATCGCCGCCAAGCCGCCCATCGCCATCCAGGGCACCAAGGTCAGCGTCAACTACGCCCGTGACCACTCCACGGCTGACGCTCTCGAGCACATCGCCACCTGGCAGGCCGGCATGTTCCAGCCGTCGGACATGGTCGAGGCGTTCAACGCGAAGGCCGAGGACCGCGACGGCGAGTTCGAGGACCTGCTGCCGTTCCGCGGGGGCCTCGCCGACGGTGTCTGAGCCGGTCCCCGAACCGGTGCGGGCTTGCGGGGTTCCTAGGTGGGTTCGGCGTCGGGCCGGAAGGCCAGACCCAGGTCGCCCAGTCGGACGAGCGCGCTGCTGATCCAACCGCCGAGGGCGGCGAAGTGGTCGTCGAGGGCCTGTCCGTCCTCGAGGACTTCCTCGTGGAGGACGTAGGCGCCGCCGTATCCGACCTCCACGGCCCAGTCCGGCTTCTCGCCGTCCAACGAGTTGTCCCGGGCCTCCCACGACGACTCCACGGTGACCCCGCTGCGGTCCAGCTCCACCGCGCCGAGTCGGGGCACGTCGGCCGGCAGCGCGGCCAGAACCCGCTGGGGCTCCGGAGACCCGGACAACTGCTGGACACGGAGGACCAGCTCCACGGTGATCTCCGGCGGGTCGGTCGGACCCCCGTCCAGGTACCACTGGCGGTACGAGGTCTGCGACCAGGTCGGCCACTCCAGGGTCAGNTCGCAGCGGATGCGGGGCGGGTCGCCCTCNCCGGGCATGCCGTAGGAGGTCGCCCAGGTCACGTCGCCCAGCAGCACGTCGGCGTGGAACCGCTCCTCGAGGGCCTGGCGTTCCAGGCGGGCCGCCTCCAGCGCGTCACGCAGCGCCCCGATGGCGTCGGAGAAGACATGATCAAGCATGCGACGCCGAGGCTAGTCATCGCTCTCTTCCTGGGGCCCATTCCCAGAGTCCGGTCCCGGGCAGCGGGAGCGGTGGGCCAGACTGACCCTTCGTGCCCACCGGATCCAGCCCGCCCCCCGTCCGTCGCCTCGACGCCGGCACGGCCCGGAAGATCGCNCTGGCCGCNCAGGGNTTCTGCGATCCGGCGCCTACCGGNCGGGTGGACGCCCGCCACTTCCGTCGGGTGNTGGGTCGTCTCGGCCTCCTGCAGCTCGACTCGGTCCAGGCCGTGTGCCGGTCCCACTACCTGCCCGTCTACAGCCGCCTCGGCGTGTACGACCGTGGCCGGCTGGATGAGTGGCTCTGGCGGTCGGGTGAGATGTTCGAGACGTGGTCGCACGANGCGTCCATCGTCCCCGTGGACCTCGAGCCGCTGCTCCGGTGGAGCCGGGCCCGTGCCCGGGCGGGGGAGACNTGGTCCGGGNTGGCCGCCCTGGGNCNGGAGCGTCCCGACTACGTGGCTGCCGTGCTCGACGAGGTGCGACGCNGCGGCCCGGTCACCGCGGCGGCGCTCTCCGATCCCCGACCTCGGGACGGCACCTGGTGGGACGGTCGGTCCGACGGCAAGCGGGCCCTGGACTGGTTGTTCCGGATCGGCGACGTAGGCAGCCGCCGGATCGGCAATTTCGAGCGCATCTACGAGGTCTTCGACCGGGTGGTGCCGCCGGAGGTGCTGGCCCGGGACACCCCAGAGGAGAGCGACGCCCTGAGTGACCTGCTGGAGGCGTCCGCTCGCTCCCAGGGGGTTGGCACGGCGGCCGATCTGGCCGACTACTTCCGGATCCGTAATCCGATGGCCCGTCCTCGGGTCGCCGAGCTGGTCGAGCAGGGGCGTCTTGTGACTGTGGAGGTGGAGGGCTGGCGGGAGCCGGCCTTTCTGCACCCGGACGCGGTGCAACCCCGGTCGGTGCGGGCCAGGGCCCTCTTGTCGCCCTTTGATCCGGTGGTGTGGTGCCGCCCCCGCGCTGAGCGGCTCTTCGGCTTCCACTTCCGGATCGAGATCTACGTNCCGGAGCCGAAGCGGGTGTACGGCTATTACGTCCTGCCGTTCCTGCTCGGCGACCGTCTGGTGGGCCGGGTGGACGTCAAGGCCGACCGGGCCGCCGATGGGGGCGACGGCTGCCTCCTGGCCCGCGGTGTGTTCGCCGAGGACGGCGTCGAACGCGATGAGGTGGCCGTCGAACTGTCGGCCGAACTGGACCGCCTGGCCCGCTTTCTGGGCCTGGCTACTGTCGAGGTGGGTCGCCGGGGGAACCTGGCCGCCGCGCTCCGCTCGGTTCGGGGGTCGCGCCGGACCTGATCGGGGTCAGGCCTTCGGGTTGCTGGGGTCGGCGGGATCTGGATCGAGGTGGGGGTCCATGGTAGGTCCCGGCAGGGCCCCGCTTCAGGCCCTCGCCCGGCGCCAGGCGGCGTGGCGGACCGCGTGGCCGAGGGCGGCCACCGCCCGGTCGGCCGAGGGGTAGCAGAGCCGTCCGGCGGCACGCACGGCGGCCACCATCGGGTTGTCGGGCTGGGCCACGGCCAGCTCGGAGGCCACCAGCACCGGCTTGCCGTGGGTGTCCGATGCCTCGACGGCAGCCTCGGCATAGCGGCGTTCCTGGCGCTCGTGGAAGTCCACGATGCGCTTTAGGCCATGGTCGGGGTGGAACGGGCCGCGGCGGGTCAGCGCCGCGGTGTTGCCCTGGATACCCAGCCCCAACTGCACGATGGCGTCCACGCCGTCGTGGCAGGCCACCAGGTCCAGCAGCTCCGGGATGGTGTCCCGGGTCTCGCCGCCGGCCAGGTCCACCGGGTTGTTGCGGCTCCAACGGGGCGGGAGCATCCCGTCGATGGCGGCCATCAGGTCGTCGGGCAGCGGGGCCAGATCCAGGTCGGGGTGGGCGGTCACCGCGTCGGCCGCGACCACGCCCCAGCCGCCGGCCGTGGTCAGCACCACCACCCGGTTCCCGGTGGGTAGTGGCTGGGTGGCGAAGGTGGCCGCAGCGTCGAACGCCGCCTCGATGCTCGGAACCCGCACCAGACCGGCCTGGCGGGCCATGCCGTCGAAGATCCTGTCGTCCGACGCCAGCGAGCCGGTGTGGGACGCCGCGGCCCGCTGTCCGCCGGAGGTCGCCCCACCTTTGACCACCACGACTGGCATCCGCGGGGTGACGGCCCGGACCCGCTCGAAGAAGTCCCGGCCGTCGTCGAGGCCCTCCACGTAGCAGAGGCCGACGTCGGTCTCCGGGTCGTCGGCGAACCACTCCAGGTAGTCGGCGATGCCGGTGGCCGCCGCATTGCCGGCAGACACCGAGCGGCTGATGCCCACGCCGGTCTGGCCGGCGTAGTTGAGGAAGGCAGACACGAAGTTGCCGGACTGCGATGCCACGCCGATCCGACCCCGGGGCGGGTAGGGGGCCACGATTTGGGCGCACAGCCCGGCTGGAGGCGAGGTGATGCCCTGGCCGTTGGGGCCGGCCAGCACAAGGTCCAACTCGTCGGCCAGGGCCACCAGGCGGGCCTCGGCCGCCGCACCGTCCTCGCCGGCCTCCGAGTAGCCGCCGGCGGCCACGAACACGGCCCGCACGCCCTTGGAGGCGGCCGTGCGGACGATCTCCTCGTTGGCCGACACCGGGGTGCACACCACCAGCAACTCGGCGGCCCCGTCGGACAGGGCCTCAATGGACGGCAGTACCGGCCGGTCCAGGATGGTGGCCGTCCCGTCGTCGGGGTCGGGCCGACCCACGGCGAACACCTCGCCCTTGTAGCCGCACGACAGCAGGTTGTGGAGGGTGACAAAGCCGAACTTGCCCGGGTGGCTGGACACCCCGGTCACCACCACGCCCCTCGGCTCGAACAGCGGAGTGAGGTCGCGGGCCATCAGGCGGTTCCCTCCGCCGGAGCGTCGTCCGTGCGCTCGACCAGTGCGTCGACGGCCACCGGTCGGCCGTCGACCACGATCAGCGGATTGAGGTCGACCGAGGCAACGCCGTCGTCGGCGGCTAGTGCGCCCAGGGCGCACAGGGTGTCGACCAGGACTTCGCGGTCCACGGCCGGCTGGCCCCGGAACGGCCCGAGTAGGGCCTGGGCGCCGAGGTCGTCGACCAGGTCGTGGGCCTCGACGCGGTCCAGCGGGGCGATCCTGAATGCCACGTCGGCCACCGCCTCGGCCAGGACGCCACCGACGCCGAGCATCACGCACGGGCCGAACTGGGGGTCGCGGACCATGCCAGCGATCAACTCCCGGTCGCCCCGCAGCATGGTTGACACCAGGAGCTCGACGGGGCCGTCCTCCGGCCGGGCGGTGGCCAGAAGGTCGGTCGCCGCGGCTCGCACGTCGTCAGCCGTGCCGAGGCCGAGGCGCACCAGGCCCCGCTCGGTCTTGTGGGCGATGGTGTCGCCGCAGAGCTTGACGACCACCGGCAGGCCTATGGCCTTAGCGGCGACCACAGCGGCCTCGGGGTCGGCCGCCGTGGCCCAGTCGGACACGGCCACCCCCGCGTCGGCTACGACGCGGCGGGAGGCAGCTTCGGAGAGGGTGCCCATCGGCGCCTTAGCCTGCCAGAGCGGCGTAGCCCGGCTTGACCACGTCCTCGATGAGGGCCAGCCGCTCGTCGAAGGGCAGGAAGGCGCTCTTGAGGCCGTTGATGGTCAGCCACCGCAGGTCGTCGAGTCCCCAGCCGAACGCCTCGTGCAGCCCGGCCATCTCTGAGGTCATTGTCACGTCGCTCATCAGCCTGTTGTCGGTGTTGACGGTCACCCGGAAGCCCAGGGAGCGCAGCAACCCGATGGGGTGCGAGGACAGGTCGCCCGCCGCTCCGGTGTGCACGTTCGACGTCGGGCACATCTCGAGGGGGATGCGCCGATCCCGGACGTAGGAGGCCAGGCGCCCCAAGCGGGCGGTGTCGTCGGCGTCCACGGTGATGTCGTCCACGATCCGGACGCCGTGGCCGAGCCGTTCGGCTCCACAGAACTGGACGGCCTCCCAGATCGACGCCGGCCCGAACGCCTCGCCGGCGTGGATGGTGAAGTGGAAGTTCTCCCGCTGCAGGTACTGGAAGGCCTCGAGGTGCAGCGTGGGCGGGTACCCGGCTTCCCGACCGGCGATGTCAAAGCCCACCACGCCTCGGTCCCGGTAGCGGACGGCCAGTTCGGCCACTTCGCGCGAATCGGTCGCCGTGCGCATGGCGGTGACCAGCGTGCGGATGGTCAGCCCGGTGCCCGCCGAGCCGTCGGCGAAGCCGGCCAAGACCGACTCCAGGACTTCGGGGAGCACCATGCCCCTCTCGGTGTGCAGGACGGGGGCGAAGCGGACCTCGGCGTACACGCAGCCGTCGTCGGCTAGGTCGGCCGCGCACTCGGCNGCCACCCGGTGGCAGGCCTCGGGGGTCTGCATGACGCCAACGGTGTGCTCGAAGGTTTCGAGGTAGAGGCCGAGGTCAAGGCGGTCGGCGCCCCGGTGGAACCAGGTGGCCAGGGCGGCCTCGTCGTCGGCCGGCAGNCGGTGTCCGACCTCGTCGGCCAACTCCAGCACGGTGGCGGGGCGCAGGCCGCCGTCGAGGTGGTCGTGGAGGAGCGCCTTCGGGGCCTTCCGGATGGTCTCCCGGTCGAGCGGGGCGACATCAGTGTGGGCCATGGGTCAGGGTACCCGTGTCGCTCCGCAGGGAACCTCTCAGCGCTCAGAACCCCCGCAACGGCAGGTTGGGGCCCCGCTGGAGCCAGTTGTCGGCGAGGTAGTCGGCGGTGCCGTCGATGACGTGCAGCGTGTAGGCCAGACGGGGCCGGTCCGAGGTGTTGGGGGCGCTCCAGTGGGGGAGGCATCCGTGGAAGGCGATGCACGTCCCGGCCGCCACCTCGAGGGGCACCAGAGCGTCCATGTCGTAGGGGGTGGGGTCCAGCACGTCGGTGGTGGTCCCGATGCCCTCGCGGCGGAACCGGGTGCGGGCTCCGTCGAGGTGACCTCCGGGGATGGCCCACATGCAGCCGTTGTCGACCGTGGCGTCGTCGAGGGCGAACCAGAATCCCACCACTGACCGGGGCTCGGTCCAAAGGAAGGTGTGGTCNCAGTGGCAGACCACCTCGCCCCCGATNTGGGGCGGCTTGAAGATNACCATGGACTGCAGNAGCAGCGGGTCNACGAAGCCCAGGTCGTCGGCCAGNNTGGCCAGGGNCGNGGTCCGGGAGAACCGGTCGAACACCGGGTCCAGGTCGTGCATGGCGTGGCCCANCTTGTTCAGNGCCCGGTCCAGGGGCACNGNCAGGCNGCCGGTGGCGTCGAAGGCGCCGTCCTCGAAGAAGGGGCGGATCACGTCGGCCGAGGTGAGGAACCAGTCGTCCTGGGCGTGNGTCTGTTCGGTGGTGGAGAACACGGTGGCCGCNCCGTCGGGGAGCCCCCCGTCGGCGTAGCCGGCCACGATGGCGTCGATGCGGTCCCGGAGGTCGCCCANAAGGCGGGGCGCCACGAATTCGGGNAGGACGACGTAGCCGTCCCGGTCCCAGGCGGCCCGTTGCTCCTCGGCGAGGACGGGTGGCATGGNCGCCTACTCCTGGCCGCGCCGGTAGGGGAGGCCGATGGCCGCCGGCGGCCGGAGCCGGCTGGCCGCGAACACCAGGACCAGCAGGGTGGCCAGGTGCGGGGTGATGGGCGGTAGCTCGCCCACCACCTCCTCGGTCGCCGCGTACCACCAGAGCACGCCTGCCGAGGCGAGGGCCAGCAGGACCGCAGGCCGGGTTCGCTTCTGGAGGACGGCGCGGAGGGCCAGGCNGGCCAGGGCCACGCCGACCAGCAGCAGTAGGGCGTGCACCGCGGTGCGGTCGCGNAGCTGGAGGGCGTCGGCGAAGCCNAAGAGCAGGGATCCGAGGAAGGCGCCGACCGGTTGCCAGTTGCCGAAGATGACGGTGGCCAGGCCGATGAANCCCCGGCCCTGGACCTGGTTCTCGCGGTAGATGCCGGTCTGCTCGATGGCGATGAACGCCCCGCCGAAGCCGGCGAGGCCGCCGCTGACCACTACCGCGGTGAACTTCATCCGGTACACGGAGACGCCGAGGCTGTCGGCGGCCACCGGGTGTTCGCCCGATGACCGGACCCTTAGGCCGAATGCCGTCCGCCAAAGGATGAACACAGAGGCCGGAACGAGGGACAGGGCCAGAATGGTTGCCCAAGAGATGTTGCGAGTAAGCCCTCCAACGACTTCGGCTAGGTCCGAGACCAGAAACCAGTTGCGTTCGGCGACCCAACTGGACAGGTCGGAAGTCTCCCAACCGAACAGGTCTCCTCCGGCCAGGAATGGAACGCCGAGGCTGCCAACTGAGTCCACCCGTGGTGACTGGGTCAGGCCACCACCAGGCCGGCCGGCAAATATTTCACCGGAGAGGAACCTTGTCAGGGCCGGGGCGATGAGGTTTACGGCCACCCCGGAGATGATGTGGTCGACGCCGAAGTTGACCGTGGCCACAGCATGTAGCAGGCCACCGGTCGCCCCGCCGGCGATGCCGATGGCCAGACCCCACCAGGGGCCGAACTCGAGCGCCCCCCATGCTCCGAACCAGGTGCCGAGGACCATCATCCCTTCGAGGCCGATGTTGACCACGCCGGCCCGTTCGGCCCAGATGCCCCCCAGGCCGGCCAGCAGGATGGGCACGGCACGCCGCAGCGTCGCCTCGGCGGTCCCCGACGAGACCAGGTCGGTGGTTTCGGGCCGGGCCAGCTCCTGGACGACCGACAGCGCCAGGATTACGCCGAGGGCGGCCAGCATCCAGCGCAACACAGTCGACGAACGTAGAGCGGAGGTCATGCGGGGGCACCTGCTCTGGCCGCCGCGGCGTCTCGAGCCTCGGCGGCTCGGCGGACGCGGTTGGTTACCTCGTATGCCACTACGGCGGAGAGGACGACCACTCCTTGGAGGATCGACACGATTTCCCGGGGAGTGTCGCCGACTACGTCGAGGATGGGCGCCGCACTGTCCAGCCACCCGAAGAACACGGCTGCGACAGCCACTCCTCCGGGGTGGTTACGGCCGACGAGCGCCACCGCAATGCCTGCGAAGCCCAGCCCACGGGTGAATCCCAGGTCGTATTTGTGGGCGTCTCCCAAGACTTCCGGCAGTCCAATTAGTCCGGCTACCGCGCCGGACAGCAGCATGGTGCGCACCACGGTGCTGGACGGGTCGACGCCAGCGGCCTCGGCGGCGAAAGGGTTGAGGCCCGTGGCCCGAAGGTCGTAGCCGGCTCGGGTGTGGTTCAGGAAGACGTGGTACAGCACGCCGATGACGATGGCTACGAGGAGGAAGCCCCAGAGTTCTCGACCTCGGCCGATCTCACGGGTAAAGGTCTCGACCAGGCCGTTGATCTTCGGGAAGTGGCCTGAAGACGGGATTTCCGGCGTCTTCATGTTGAGCGTGGCGTCGGTGTCGTCCAGCAGCCACGAACGCAGCAGGAAGCCCACCATGGCCAGGGCTACGGCGTTCAACATGATGGTGGAGATCACCTCGTGGACGCCCCGGGCTACCTTCAGGTAACCGGAGATCCCGGCAAAGGCCGAACCGACCGTCATGGCGACGGCCATGATGAGGGCCACATGGAGGACTGGCGGAAGGTTGACTGCCGCTCCAGCCGAGGCGGCCAAGAGGGCGGCCAGTACGTATTGGCCCTCTACGCCGATATTGAAAAGGTTCATCCGGAAGCCGATGGCAACGGCTATGCCGGCCAGATAGAGCTGGGTGGCCCGGTTGCCGGTCTCCACGAAGGTTTCCAAGCGCGTGCCGTAGGAGAGCATCTCCGTCCAGGCCTCCATGGGGTTGGTGCCGACGGCCAGTAGGACGAGCGACGACAGTCCTACCGAGAAGGCGAATGCCCCCACCGGAGCGGCCACGGCAAGGGCTAGGCGCCGCAGGTTCACTGGACGGCTCCCTCGCCCGACGCGCCGGTCATGTGTCCTCCGAGTTGCATCGGGGTGGTGGTGGCCGGGTCCAATTCGGCCACTATCCGGCCCCGCAGCATGACCACGAGCCGGTCGGCCAAACCGATGAGTTCCTCGAGGTCAGCCGACACCAGGAGGACCGCCAGTCCGGCAGTCCGGGCCTTACGCAGGTCGGCCCAGACGGCAGCCTGGGCACCTACGTCGATGCCCCGGGTGGGGTGGGCGGCGATCAGCATGCGTGGCTCGGCGGCCATCTCCCGGCCGATGACCAGCTTCTGCTGGTTGCCGCCCGAGAGCGCCCGGGCAGTGGTGTCGATTCCGGGCGTTCGTACGTCGAAGTCGGCCACAATGCGCGTGCTGGCTTCCCGCGCTCCGGATCGATTGATCCAGGGGCCACGGGCATATGGCGATTTCGTCTGGTGGCCGAGCATGGCGTTCTCCCAAAGGGGGCCGTCCAGGAGCAAGCCCCGTCGCTGGCGATCCTCGGGTACGTAGCCCAGACCGGCTTCACGTCGACGCCGAACCGGCCAGCCCATGATCGATTCGCCGTCAAGAACGATGTCGCCTTCGGCTTCCAGCCGGAGGCCCAGGATGGACTCCACCAGAACTCCTTGGCCGTTGCCCTCGACTCCCGCCACGCCGACGATTTCGCCCCGCCGGACCTCGAGGTCGATGGCTTCGAGCGCCGGCCGCCCTTCGGTGGCCGGTATCGACAGTCCCCGGATCGCCAACGTGATGTGCTCGTCGTCGGCCCGCGGTTCGGTCGACGGCGTTGGGAGGTCGCTGCCAACCATCATCTCCGCTAGTTGATGGGCCGTCACGTCGGATGGTTCCACGGTGGCTACCGTGCGCCCCTGCCTTAGCACTGTGATGGCGTCGGCGATGGCTAGGACCTCCTCCAGCTTGTGGTCGATGAAGATGATGGTGTGGCCGCGAGCCTTGAGTTCTCTAAGGTTCCGGAAGAGTTCCTCGACTTCTTGGGGGACCAAGACGGCGGTAGGTTCGTCGAGGATCAGTACCTTCGCCCCGCGGTACAGCACCTTGATGATCTCAACTCGCTGGCGTTCACCAACCTCGAGCGCCTCTACGGGATCATCCGGGTCGAGGTCCAGTCCGTAGGAACGACCCAGTTCTTCGAGGTCGCGGCGGGCCGATTGCCGGTCGATGGCGCCCCGGCGGGTCGGCTCAGCCCCCAGGACAACGTTTTCCAGCACGGTGAGCTGGTCCGCCAGCATGAAGTGCTGGTGCACCATGCCGATCCCCTTGGCGATGGCGGCCTGACTGCTGGACAGCGACACCGCCTCGCCGTCGATGCGAATTTCGCCGGCGTCGGCATGATAGAAGCCGTAGAGGATCGACATCAGCGTCGACTTGCCGGCCCCGTTCTCGCCAACGATGCCGTGGATCGAT